>NZ_JBQNCH010000005.1:0-98224 GCF_052169515.1 Campylobacter sp. | reverse complement strand
AATTGAGATTATACAAAAAACATTATTACATGTCAAGGAAAGGGTGTTTAAAATTTGTTTTTTGACCAAATATTGGCTACATGGTTTGGCTGGTTGAGTATCAGTAAATTTTCAAGATAAAACAGCAATAAAGCTGTTTTTGTAGCATATATGTACGCTAAAAGAATGAATGCCGGATATATAAAGATGTATTTTGTATATATTTAATATGCTAAAATTTGAATAAAATTTTTTATTCAAATACTTTAACTTTTAGCTATATTACCGCTTATGTGGTTAGTTGTTACAATATAATCATTGATGTAGTTAATAGTATAAATCATAAACAAAACGGATAAATAATGCGTTGAGTACTACATATATTAGCATACTATAGATAATACCGTACCGTCACTTTAGATAGCATATATACTTTGTTGATGTTTTTAGTTGCTTTGTATAAGTTAAATAGCAGAAGTTGGCTCTTGCTTAAAATTATCAATAGTATTTGGAAAATATTTTAATCTACAGTCAATAAAAATTATGTATGGAAAGGATAGAATAAAGATAATTTATGATATTTAAGATTGGAATTAAACCCCCATTATTAGGGGTTTAATAAGTAAAATAATTATAGTCCATCAAAAGGATTTGAAACTACATCATCGCGATCTACTATGTAAGGTATGATTGCTGCATGACGAGCTCTTTTAATTGCTTTTTCTACCATCTCTTGATGTCTTTTTGATGTGCCAGTTAAGCGTCTTGGCATAATTTTAAATCTCTCTGATAAGCAATACTTCAAAAGAGAAGTATCCTTATAATCTATAAAATCAATTTTAGCTTCTGTAAATTTACAATATTTGCGTGAATATTTTCTTTTTTCTGCCATTTTTTATCCTTTAAAATTAAAACGGTATTTCGTTATCGCCATCAAAATTGTCGGCGTCGACGTTTATATCAGGGATTTTTTCTTCATAGTACTCTTGTGATTTTTTGTTTTGTGGCTGCATTTGCTGTCTTTGTGATGCTGAGTTTTGATATCCACCATCGCCATAGTTGTTGTTTGAGCCATAGTTTCGTTGTTGTGAGTACGAACTATTTTGATTAAATCCACCTTGGTTTTGTCCACCAGCTCCGCTATTTCCGCCAAGCATCTCCATATTTTCAACTACAATTGAGTGCTTTGAACGGTTTTGTCCGTTATTGTCGGTCCATTGATCAAATTTCAATCTTCCTTCAACTAGAAGTTTAGAGCCTTTGCTTAAATATTGATTTGCTATTTCAGCCGATTTTCCAAAGAATGATATGTCAATAAAGCACGTTTCTTCACGTTTCTCACCGTTAGTATTAAATTTTCTAGTAACAGCAATACCAGAATTTCCTATAGCAGACCCACTAGTAGTATATCTAAGCTCTATATCTCTAGTTAAATTTCCAACCAAGACTACTTTATTGAACATTTTTTATCCTTGATTATTCTTCTATAAAAGTTTGCTCGTCTACTTTTTCAACTCTTGGCTCACGTGGTGCTCTTGGCTCGCGAGTCTCTTTTTTGATGGTTTGCTTGATACCTTTGCAAAGTCTTTCCCAAGCTGCGATTTCGCGTTTATTTTCATATTTAACGCTTAAAAATCTTATGATATCTTCAGTGATTCTTACGTTTCTTGTAAGCTCTGCAAGAAGTGCTGGTGGAGCTTTGTAGTAGATAACAAAGTATGTTCCACGCTCATATTTTTTGATGGCATAAGCTAGTTTTCTAGTACCCATCTCAACGACAGTAGCGATCTCGCCGCCGTTTTTTGTTATAACTTCTTTTACGAAGTCAACTTTAGCTTTAACTTCCTCTTCCGTTAGTGTCGGCTTAAGAATAAATAAAAGCTCGTAATGTTTCATTTTTTCTCCTTATGGATATTTAGCTCACTTTGTGAGCAAGGATTTTGCATTAAGCAAGGGTGGATTTTAGCTTAAAGTTACTTAATATTTGCTGTTGATATGAGATATTGCAAATTTAAAATAGTTGATAATACAAAAATTTCTTTATCCATTTTTGTGTTTGTTTTTAGCTCTAGCTCGGCTAAATTTAGCGTTTTAAATATTTCCAAATAGGCGTTTAAATTTAGTTTCAAACTATTGGTTTTTAATAAATTTGCAACATTTACAGGCGGTTGATAACCAATCGCCTCATCTAAATTTAAGCGACCATTTATCTTTATATAAGAGTAAATTTTAAATAGCCTAAAAAATGCTTTATATAGTGAGTTTAGAAGTAAAATTTCATTAAAATTTGGATCTTCTAGATAAGTAAAAAAGTCGTTTTTTATATCTTTTAGAGCCATAAATTTGTTAAAAAAATCATCAAAATTTATCCCGCCAAGTCCAAAAACAAGCCTTTTTACATCATCTTGTTCGATGTGTGTGTTTAGGCTATTTAGTTTTGTTAGCTCGCTTGCTGCAAGGTATAAATTTTCATTGTGGGTAAAATAAAGCTCATAAAGTGCATTTTTAGTTATGTTTAGGCCTATTTTGGTTGAGCTTTTGGCTAGTAAATTTATCGCTTCATCTGGAGTTGAGGGCTTAAAAAATCTCGCAAAATTTGTCCCAAAAGCCTTTTGTGTATCAAAAACTAGCTTCATATCGGCCTCATAAAGCTCAAATAAAAAGTAATTATCTTGGCTTTTTGAGCAAAGCAAGATGAGTTCTTTTAGCTCTTTTGCTGGGATCTTTTTGTCGCTTTTTATATAAAGGATATTTTTACCACCAAAAAGTGACTGCTCGCTTAGATGGGAGCTTGCCTGCGCATAGTTGTACTCGTCAAAATAAAGGCTTAATAAATTTACATCTTCGCTTGCATAAAAGCTCAAAATTTCCTTACCAAAGAGCTCGATCTGAAACTCGTCCGCTCCAAAAAGCAAGAAGTAGTTGCTTAAATTTGCATTTGCTAAATTTAGTTCCAAATCTTTTCTATACATCGATCTTTCTTACCACTTTTGCAAAAATTTTAGCGCTTGCGATATCGGCCTCTGTGATCTTTACGATGAGTTTTTGAAGTAAATTTGCGCTGTATCCTGTTATAAAAATCCTAGCTCCAACAAAATGATCATCAAGCTTGACAACCAAGACATTTTGGTTTTCGCTCACGTAGCAACGCACCTCTTTGCCAATGTTTGCTGCTGCCCAGCGTGCAAATTTCCTATCCATAAAGTCGTAGGCTACCTTGTCGGCTTCTCTTTCAAGCTCGCTTAAATTTGCGCAGGTGCTTTGGATATTTAAAAGCAAGAAGTTGTAAAGCTTCTCATCTTTTAAAATTTTAGCCTTTAAAAGTCTGTGTAAAGTAAGGTCAGAATAGCGTCTAATAGGGCTTGTAAAGTGTGTATATCTGTCAAATCCAAGCCCAAAGTGGCCTAAATTTTCACTCGAGTATTCAGCTTTTTTTTGTGACTTGATAATGAGCTTATCTATCTCTTCGCGGTTGCCAAGTTCATCGGCTTTTAGTTGAATTTTTCTTATCAAATTTGCAAGGTCGTTTTCATAAGTAAAGTCAAGTCCCAGAAGTTGCAGGTCTTCAAGCAAGGTATCTATCTTTTTAAAATCAGGCGAAGCATGGTTTCTAAAAACACCTTTTGTGATGAGTTTTGCAGCGGCTTTGTTTGCTAAAAGCATGCAGTCCTCGACTAATCTGTGCGAGTCTGAGTCACTTTCAAACCTGGTTTGAGAAATTTGACCCTCTTCATCAAGGCTCATTCTAAGCTCTTTTGTTCTAAAGTCAAACGCGTGCAAAAGCCTTTTTTTGCGGAGCTTTGTAGTGAGCTTAAAAAGTGGCTTGACCCATGAAATTTCACACTCTTTTTTACCTTCTAAAATTTCATCGATCTCATCGTAGTTAAAGCGCCTTTTTGAAAGGATAATGGCCTCAAAAAGCTCCTCTTTTTTTACCTCGTTGTTTGCATCAAGTGAAATTTTAAAACAAAATGCAAGGCGAGGCACATTTGGCTTTAGCGAGCAGATATTTTCACTGAGCGCGCGCGGCAACATCGGCACTGAAATGTGCGGAAAGTAGATAGAAAAGCCTCTTTTTTTAGCTTCACTATCAATGGCGCTATAAGCAGTCACATACTCGCTTACATCAGCGATTGCTACGTAAATTTCTCGCTTTTTCTCATCAAAATATATTGCATCATCAAAGTCTTTGGCATCGACTGGATCTATCGTGCAAAACTCTAAATTTCGTAGATCAACCCTGTTTGGGTACATGCTAGCATCGACTTCGTCGCCAAAAGCCTTTGCCTCAAGCTCGCAAGCCTCGCTAAATTTATCATTTTTATTATAAATGGCAAGAGAAATTTTCTCATCACTCAGAGGATCTTCTAAATTTCCCAAAACCTCGACTATCTCGTTGTTTAGGTTATTTATCTTTAGTAGCGTCCCAAGAGGAAGTAGCTTTAGGCTTTTTTGTGTCGCCTTTAGGGTTGTGTTTAGCCCAGTTTTTAAATTTACACCTAAAATAGCTGCTCCAAAGCGTTTTGTATAGACCACGCTTGTCTCGTTTGCAAGCTTTAGACTCATCACTATTTTAGCACTTTGGCGTTTTTTCTTAAGCGATAAAAGCTTTGCTAGTACAATGTCGCCAAGGTGAGAGTTGTTTAAATTTTTATTTTCAACGATGATGTCTTGCTTGAAGCGCTTGTCAAATGGCATGATAAAGCCAGTTGCGTTTTGGCTGATGTCTAGCTTGCCGCAGACATAGCCATTGTTTAGGTAAAATTTATCTTTATGTGAGCTTACGGCACCAATATTTAGGAGATTACGTAAGACTTCTTTATCTTCGTTTGATATCTCCTTTTCTTTGATGCCGACAAGTAGTGAAGTTAAAAATTCTTTCACAAATTATCTTTGACTTTAGCGACAGCCATTAAGAACGTATCATGTCTAAAGCCATATTCGTCAAGAAGAGGTAGTGTATTTTGTATGCTTATATCATCAAGTTGATTAAAGATATTTACAGCTGTTTTTATGACTTTTAGGGCTTTTGCATAATCTTTTATATGATCTGGCGCTTCTTCTGGATTGGTTGAATATAATATTGAGCTACTAAGCTCTGTTTCAAGATTCCATTGTTCAAAAATTTTAGCTGTAACTTCTTCGTTTGACATATCTAAAATTTCTGTTTCAAATAATGAGAGATCAGTTGGACTAGAAATATTTTTGATCTTTTCTCTAAAATCAGCATCTTGTTTGCTTTCGACTAGCTCATGAGCAAGGACTATCTTTCCAATTTCAAGCATAAATGAAGCTGGAGAGAGAATTTCTAGACTCTTAGGATTGATCTTAGAGTGCCAGTTGTACATCAATGCATTCTGAATGATCGAGATATTTAAAAAATCTTGCGTTGTAATGCCATAAGGCTCTAAATTTATAGAAAAACTCTTTTTAATAGTGCTTGAAAGCGCAAAACCACGAATAGTAGCCATGCCAAAAAGAGAAATAGCTCTTGCGATGGTTGTGATCTCTTGAGAAAATCCATAAAGTGGAGAGTTTGCGGAACGTAGGATATTTGCTGTTAGCATCGGATCCTTTTCAACTACTTTTGTAAGATCGCTTATCGAGCTGTTTTCATCCGCGTGCAAGCGTTGGATTTGTATAACTGTATCATCTAGTGGTGGGAGTGCTTTGATTTTTTTAAAAACTGATTCATTCATTGAGTTATCTCTTTTTATTGAATTTTCAGCGTATTTTAGCAAAATAAATTATCATAAAACTTAAAATTAGTTTCTACATGTTTCAGCCGAATTTTTGCTGGCTAAAGTTATAATTTTGCCAAATTTTAATAATAGGAGTAACAATGGCTATAAATGTTTATTACGATAAAGACTGCGATTTGAGTCTTATTCAAAGTAAAAAAGTAGCAATTATTGGCTTTGGCTCACAGGGTCACGCACATGCTGAAAATTTAAGAGATAATGGGGTAAGTGTTGTTATAGGTCTTGCAAAAGGCGGAAAAAGCTGGGCAAAAGCTGAAGCAAAAGGCTTTGAGGTAAAAACTGTTAGCGAAGCCACAAAGGGTGCCGATGTGATCATGATATTAACTCCAGACGAACTTCAAGCGGAAATTTATAAAAATGAGATTGAACCAAATTTAAAAGATCACGCTGCTATCGCATTTGGACATGGATTTAATGTGCATTTTGGTCAAATAAAAGCTCCAGCAAACATTGATGTCATCATGATAGCTCCAAAAGCCCCAGGACACACAGTTAGAAGCGAATTTGTAAGAGGCGGTGGTATACCTGATCTTATCGCCGTTGAGCAAAATGCAAGTGGAAAAGCAAAAGAGATCGCACTAAGCTACGCTTGCGGCATAGGTGGCGGTAGAACCGGCATCATCGAGACTACATTTAAAGATGAAACTGAAACAGATTTGTTTGGTGAACAAGCTGTACTTTGCGGCGGTTTGTGCGCGCTAGTAAATGCAGGCTTTGATACGCTTGTAGAAGCTGGATATGAGCCTGAGATGGCGTATTTTGAGTGCTTGCATGAACTAAAATTAATCGTTGATTTGATGTATCAAGGCGGTATGGCTGATATGCGTTACTCTATCTCAAACACAGCTGAATACGGTGATTACGTAAGTGGTGTAAGAGTAGTTGGTGAAGAGAGCAGAAAAGCCATGAAAGAAGTTTTAAAAGAGATTCAAAATGGTAAATTTGCAAAAGACTTTATCCTTGAGAGAAAAGCGGGTTACGTTAGAATGAACGCTGAGCGTGGTATAGCCGAGAGAAGCTTGCTAAATCAAACTGGCAAAAAACTTCGTTCAATGATGCCTTGGATCACAAGTGGCAAACTCATAGATCAAAACAAAAACTAAACTTTGAGCGAAAAAAAAACTACAAAGAAGCGACCTGTAAAGAAAAAAGCAGGTCGCTCTCATAATAAAACTTTCATCGGTATAGGTGTCATAGCGGCTATTTTGATAATCGCGCTTGTTGCAGCTCTTAGCATTAAAAATAATAGCACAGAGCTAGTAAGCAAAACAAATGAGCCAAAGACTGAAAAGCAAATTTCTAAAAAAACTGAGCCAAAGGTTGTCAGCAAAGAGAAAAAACAAGAATACGAAAAGAGAAAATACCCTTTAAAATTTGATGAAGATGAAAATTTAAGTAAAATTTTTACCGATCCTAAACATAAAGGTGAACTTGTCCTAAAGCCGAAAATAGAGTCAAAAGAGCAAAAAAAGACGGCTGAAGTAAAAACTGAAATTAAAAACGAAGAGATAAAAAAAGAGCAAAACGATACTAAAAATTTACTTGCAAATTTACAAAAAAATACAGAACCTACTGTGATAGAAAATGAGCAAAAGATAGAACCATTTTACAAGACAAAAACGGGATTAAAAATAGAGCAAAATAAAAGCGCTGAAGGAAATTTAACTATAAAAGAAAATTTAAACAATAGTGAGAAATTAAAAACTGAACCAGCTAAAAAATTCCAAAGCGAGCCAGTTAAAAAAGTAGAAAAATCAAAAATAAATGAAAAGCAACAAAAGGATAGTGCAAAAAAAGATGACTTTGTAGCGGTGCCGTTTACGCCAAACAGTAGTACAAAAGAGCGTGCGAAGCTTGTCATCATAATAGACGATGTGGCGACATTTGAGCATGCAGGCATGATAAAATCTCTTGGCCTAAAGATAACGCCATCTATCTTTCCAGCCACCAAAACTCATCCGGATACACCTTCGATCGCTAGAACGTTTGAGTTTTACATGATACATCTTCCAATGCAAGCAAAACACTTTGATAGCCCAGAGATAGGTACTTTGACTACAAATGAAAGCTATGAAAGCATACTTACTAAGATAAAAAAGATACGCAAAGATTTTCCTCGCGCAAAATATACAAACAACCATACAGGATCTCGTTTTACCAGCGATTTTGATGCGATGGATAAGGCTTATAGGGCATTGATTGATCAAGATTTTATTTTTGTTGATAGTAAAACCATATCTCAAACTGCCGTGGCAAGGGCTGCAAAAAAACACAATCAACCTTATATCGCAAGAGATATATTTTTAGACGATAATCCATCGGCAGCAGCAGTCAGGCGTGAGCTTGTAGCTGCTGTAAATTTAGCTAAAAAAAGAGGCTATGCGATCGCCATCGGACATCCAAAGAAAAATACGATCTCAGTTATAAAAGAGAGCAAAAACAACATCTTAAAAGATGTTGATGTGGTCTATTTAAAAGATATTTTATGAGACTTGAATCTATTCCAGAACCACTAAAGAGGCTCAAAAATCCTCCAAAAGAGCTAAATTTTATCGGCGATACTTCGCTTTTAGAGCTACCAAAAGTCGCAGTTGTTGGCTTAAGAAAGGCTAGTACTTATACAAAAGAGTGCATTGAGGTACTTTGCAATGTATTAAAAAGTGCAAATATTTGCGTGGTTAGCGGTGGAGCTATCGGCGTTGATATCGCAGCTCATAAAGCTGCTATGCCCAAAACCATCGGTGTTTTTGCTAGCGGGCTTGACATAATCTATCCAAGTCAAAATAGAACGAGCATAGGTGAAATTTATGCCAAAGGATTAGCTCTTAGCGAATATGACGAAGGCGAGCCTCCACTTGCTTATAGATTTTTGGAGCGAAACCGTATAGTTGTTGGACTTTGTGAAGCCTTGGTTGTTGCTCAGGCTGATCTTAAGAGTGGTTCGATGCAAAGTGCGAGGCTTGCAAATGAGCTTAAAATACCTGTCTATGTGCTACCTCAGCGCATGGGCGAGAGCAGCGGAACAAATTTTTTACTTGCAAACAAAAAAGCTGAACTGATAGATGATTATTATAAATTCGCCTCACTTTTTGGCGAAGTAAAAGAGCAAAAGATAGATGATGATATCGTGAAATTTTGCAAAGATGGTGTAAGCCTTGATGATGCATTGGCAAAATTTGGTGACATTATCTATGAATATGAGCTTGATGGGCTTATTGAGATTTCAAATTTAAGAGTAAAAAGCGTACTATGAGAGAGAAATTTATGGCTATCGATGTTGGGCTAAAGCGAATAGGGCTTGCTTTTGGTTTTGGTGGTGTCGTCACTCCGCTTGAGCCGGTTCTTAGGAAAAATAGAAATCAAGCCGCAAGAGATGTAAGTAAAAAAGTAAATGAATATGCTCCAAATACGCTAGTGGTTGGCGTTCCGATTGGCGGCAGTAGCGAAGATGAGATGAGAAGACGCATCGAACATTTTGTTTCACTCCTTGAGATAGAGGCTATGATTGTCTATCAGGATGAGGCTTTTAGCAGCAGTGAAGCTAGTGAAATTTATACCGAAACAAGGCGAGATGGCAGACTTGATAGCATTTCGGCTACTATTATTTTAAAAAGATATCTTGGAATAAATTAAAAATTTTATATTTAAAACCGAAGAGATTTTATTGCTCAAGTGATTTTTTCAAGGCAAGTTGAAAATTATCAGTGCCAAAAGGCTGCTTTAATATTGCCACATTTGCCGGTAAATTATTGGCTAATTCATCATTTTGACAAATAGCCATAATGCGAAAATTTTTAAGTTTTTTAAACTCAAGTATCTCTTGTAGCTTTGTTTGATTTTTTAAAATTCCGCTATCGATAAAAATGGCAAATGGAGTAAAAATAGAGTCTTTGATATGTCTCATTAGATTGTTAAGATCATTTTTGCCGACAACTTTTAGACCCAAGAAATTTAATTGAGCACTAATCGCATCAAACACTGCATCATCATTGCAGGCTATTAAAACATTTGTATTTGTTTGATTTTTGATATTGATCTGTGTTTGCTTGGCTCTGTCGCTAGTTAGTGCAGCACTAAAAGATATGATAAATTCCCCGTCGTTATGTTTAAGCATGTGTGCGTTTGCTTTTTTAAGATATTCATTTATTTTGCTCACATAGTACTGGCTTGGCTTGATTACACAATGGTTTGATTTTATTTTGATTTCAAAATGCACAGATTTTGGGCTATAGTTTTTAAGAAGAAAAATAATAGAAATATCTGAGTGTTTAGTAGAATAAAGGAAAAATTTGCAAATATATTCAAGCGCTTTTATGAGATTTGCAGCATCAAATTGCAAAAATCTTGGGTAGCTTGGATCGTAGCTAAAGTTTATATAGTTTTTAGTATCCTGTGCATCTTGATACAAAGCACTAAGGAAAATTTCTATTCTATTTATGATATCGATAGGTTTATCTTTCATATCACAAGCATCCCATCGCCGTATGAGTAAAATCTATATCTTTGCTCAACCGCCGTTTTATAAATTCTCATCGTCTCTTCAAGCCCTATGAAGCTTGTGACTAGCATAATGAGAGTTGATTTTGGCAGGTGAAAATTTGTAAGAAGATAGTTTTGCCTGATAGGCTTATTGTTTAAATTTAAAAATAATTTGCAAAAGCCATTTGCTTGCTTGCTTCTTGCAAATTCTTCAACGCAGCGAGTAACCGTCGTACCAACGCCAAGGATAGGTCTATCTGAGTTTATGATATCGCGTGCTTGCTCGCTTAGCTCGTAAAACTCGGAGTGCATTTTATGATCATTTATATTTTGACACTCAACACCTTTAAAGGTCCCAGCGCCTACGTGAAGCGTGATATAGGCAACCTTGTGTTTTGCACTTATTTGCTCTAGCATCTGTTCGCTAAAGTGTAAGCTTGCAGTAGGGGCAGCTACCGCGCCGATGTTTTTGGCAAATATGCTCTGGTACCAGCTCTCATCATCCTTTGTATCGGCTCTTTTTATATACGGAGGAAGTGGAACGTGACCGATCTTTTCTAACTCGCTAAAAAGACGCGCCGTATTTAAAATAACGCCATTTTTGGTGAAATTTACTACCCTTGAGCCATCATCATTTAGCTCAAGGACATTGACTTTTATATTGTCGGCAAAATTTAAAACGCTACCGACACTGACTCTGCCTCTTATATAGACGCTAAATTTATTCTCAGCAACTGGCTGATTTAGCATCACTTCGCAGGCCCCGCCACTCTCCTTTTGTCCTAAAATGCGGGCTTTGATAACTTTTGTATTATTAAAAATAACAGCTGCATCATCTGGAATGAGATTAGCTAGATCTTTAAATTTATAATGTTTTATCTCTTTTGTTTTTTTGAAATAAACAAGCAACCTTGCCTCTTCTTTTGGTAAAACAGGCTCTTTTGCGATGAGCTCTTCAGGCAAAAAATAGTCGTAACTTGAAATATCGTTTATGTCACTCATCATCGTCACTGGTGTCATTTTGCTCTTTGTTATTTTCTTTTTCTTCTTCATCATCATCGCTTTTGCCGGCTCTTTTGGCAACAACTATTGAAATTCCATAGAGTCCGATGAGTGGTACTGCCATTAAAATTTGACTTATCACATCAGGAGGTGTTACTATGGCTGCAAAGATAAAGATGACGACCACTGCATATCTAAAGTACTCTTTTAACATCTTGTCGTCGACTAGACCGATCTTTGCTAGGAAAAATGTAATGACTGGAAGCTCAAATGAAATTCCAAAGCCGATCAGCAACTTTGTAAAAAAGCCCACGTACTCGCCAATGCTTGGTAGTGCCGTAAATAGCTGGCCACCAAAATTTACCAAAAATGTAAAGCCAAGCGGGATGACCACATAGTAGCAAAATGCCGCTCCACACGCAAACATAAATGAAGCTGAAACAACAAATGGAATCACATATTTTTTTTCATTATCATAAAGTCCAGGTGCGACAAATAGCCAAAATTGCCAAAATATTATAGGTAAAGCGACGATAAGACCAGCAAAAAATGCAACCTTCATCGCAGTGAAAAATGGCTCTTGGATTTGAGTAAAGATAATGTTTGAGCCAGCAGGAAGTACTTGTTTTAGTGGTTCGCTCATCCATGCAAGTATTGGGTTCCAAAAAGTAAAGCAGATGCCAAAGCAGATAAAAACACTCACTATACTTACAAAAAGTCTTTTTCTAAGCTCGATTAAATGGGGTCTTAACTCTTCAAACATTACGCCTCTTTTTTATCGTTTAAGATTGTATCTTTAACTAAATTTGTTGGATTTTTTATATTTTCTACCGTTTTTTTGGTGTCGTTTACGACATTTTGTATGTCATTTGTAATGTCGGTAGCGCTTTTTTTGATCTCGTCAAGCTCTTCAAATGTAAGTTTTTTACGCACGTTTTGTGTGCTTTTGGTTATGCTTTCTTTGTATTTTTGAGCATCTTCTTTAAGCTCAGCTATCTTCATCTCTTGATCAAAGGTTGATTTTGCATCATTTATACCTTTTTTAAACGTCTTTAGAAATTTCGCGATCTGGACCATTGCACTTGGTAGCTTGTCCGGTCCTAAAATTAGTACAGCAATGACGGCGATGACTAAGACTTCAGAAAAACTCATTCCAAACATTTTTGCCTCTATTAAATTTTATTTAAGCTTTGTATTTTATCTTGACTTTGCTCAAAATTTTATAAATTCACCCTTCGATAAAGAGTGCAATTTCGTCACTTAATAAGAAATTTGGATTATAAAATTTACCGTTTTTAAGATCAAGTTTTTTGTTTTCCACAAGCAAATTTGCTCTGCTTAGCTGTGATTTATTTAAGCGAGTAGCATCTACTCCGACTATGCTTCTAAGCCCCAAAAATATATGCTCTCTTGCTAGCTCACTCTCGTTTAAAATTTCCTTTTCTCTATATGTTGGTTTGGCGATGTAGGTGTCTATGTTATTTTTGGCGTAGTATCTAGTGCCATCCACAAAACCCACGCTAAAAGCCCCTACACCAAGGTAGTTTTTGCCTTGCCAGTAGCCAAGATTGTGCTTGCAAATTTGACCAAAATTTGAAATTTCATACTGGTTAAAGCCAGCAAGCCCAATTTGTTCTATCATAAATTTAGCCAGGCTATCACTATCCTTTTTATAGCTTTTTTTGCCAGCAAATGGGGTGTTTTCCTCAAGTGTGAGCGAGTATGCGCTAAGGTGGGTGATATTAAGATCTTTTAAATTTGCCACTTCAGCTAAAAGGCGTTTTTTAGTATCAAATTTGGTGTCGTAGATAAGGTCTAAATTTATGTTGTTAAAGCCGGCTTTTCCAGCATTTTCTACAGCTTTAAAAATTTGCTCCCTACTGTGAATGCGCCCAAGAAATTTAAGCTTATCTTCAAAAAAACTTTGGGCACCAAAGCTTATGCGATTTGCACCTAAATTTTTTACATGCTTTAGCCAAGCAAAGATTGCTGAGTTTGGATTTGCCTCGAGAGTGATCTCGGTTGTTGGTGTGCAAAGAGGCACTAAAATGCTAAAAATTTCATCATAAAATTTAGCATTTACAGCACTTGGTGTACCTCCACCAAAAAATACGCTTGAAATTTCTCTTACATTTTGGCTTTTTAGCTGAAAATTTAGATCAAGAACTAGCGCTTTAAAATAAGCACTAACTTTATTAAATTCATCATCGCTTGAGCCAAAAGCACAATAAGGACACTTGCTTTCGCAAAATGGCACATGGATATAAACTTGCAAATTTCTCTCTTTTAAATTTTGAGGATTATAAGAAATTTGGCATTTATAGTAGTTTAAAAGTAGCTTTTGGTCTTTAAGAGTTTGTTTGGTAAAAAGCCAAAATTTATCTTAAAAATTTTTGCAAAATGTGCTGCATTTGTGTAGCCTACGATATTTGCGGCTTCTTTTATACTGATATCATTTTGCTCTAAAAGAGTAAAAGCGAGCTTTAGACGCTCTTTTGCTAAGAGCTGGTAGATCGTATCTTTGAAAAATAGCTTAAAATTTTTCTTTAGCCAAAAGTCATTTGTGCCACAAAGATGGGCTAGCTCTTTGATGCTTGGAGGATTTTGCATACGACTTAACAAGATCATTTTAGCTTTTAAAAGAGTCTTTTCTTCATCTCTGCTAAGTGAAAATTCGCTCTCTTTTTGTATTTTACTTTTATAAATAAGCTCTAAAATTTTTGACTCGGTAAAAATTTCCCTCAGCGCGCCTTCATATAAATTTGTCGTCTCGAGTTCATTTAAAACGCAAATTTGAGCTAAATCTTTTTTGTATTTCAAAAGCTCAAATTTATCATCGAATTTAAGCCCGGCAAATATCTCAAGCTTATTTGCGTAACTTTCGTCAAAAAGTAGTGTTTTTGTCTTATAAAATTTATTTTGATACTCAAAGATACCTTTAAAATCGTCATTAACAAGCCCAATGCAAAATTCATCTTTGTTTAAAATATACTCTTTTCTATCAAGTTTAAAGCAAAGATCGTTTTTAGCCTCATTAAACATTACAAATAGGTATTTTTTAGACTTTTGACGATCTCTTTTTATCCTGCCATTACATAAAATTTCACTTTTTAGATAGCTAATACCGCTGCTTTGCTTGAAAAACTCTACGCTTATTTGTTTTTCCTTTTGAGATATCTTTCTCGTTCCATATTTTTTGTCTAAATTTATCATTTTATCCCTCAAGCGTTAAATTTAATCCCTTTAGCGTTACGTATGATATTGATAACGATTATTTAATTTTAGTAAAATGCGCATTAAATTTTTATAAGGAGTTTTTGTGAAAAGTGCATTAAAAATTTCTATTTGTGCGGCAATTTTTATAAATTTACCGCTTTTTGCAAATGAAGATAAAGTTCTACCAGAAGTTAAAGTAGTGAGTGCAACAGGATTTGAGCAAAATATCAAAGACGCACCAGCAACGCTTAGCGTTATAACCAAAGAGGCATTAGAAAAGAAAAATCACAAAGATATCGAGAGCATGACCAAGGATATTCCAAGTCTTTTTGGAGCAACTCTTGGGGCAGCAAATAGACGAGGAATTTCTATTCGAGGTCTTTCTCAAAGACATACAAAAATTTTAGTAAATGGCATGCCAGTACCAGGCGATAACGCCTATAAAGGGCTTAGAAGCGTTGGAGGCTCATATAGTTTCATTCCGCCAGCAAGTGCGATAAACCGTATCGAAGTGATACGTGGACCTATGAGCTCGCTTTATGGAAGTGACGCGTTAGGTGGAGTTATAAATATCATTACAGATGAGTTTAGTAATGAATTTGGTGCAAATCTTGGCTCAAGCTATAAATTTGCAAGAAATAAAAATATAAGTGGCGAGCTTTACAATAGCCTTTATTTGCACTCTGGGCTAATTGACGATGTTTTAAGTGTTTCTGTTTACGGTAAAAATTTAAATAAATCAGAAGATAAAATTTCTTATGCAAACAGAGAGCAAAAGGATAGAAATTTTGGTACAAAACTATTTTTTAAGCCAAATGAGAATAATGATCTTACACTTGAGCTTGCAAGAAGCGATCTGAAATTTAAAAGAACTAAAGGCAAAACTTTAGCCTCTGGCACAAATAATAGCTCAGTAGATCTTGAGCGAATAAAGGGTGATATGATAAATTTAAGCCACGAAGCAAGGCTTGATAATATCTTGCTTCAAAGCTATTTATCTTATGGCAAGATAAAAGAGACAGCTCAACAAAATTTGACGTTAAAGACTCTAAATTTTGATACAAAAGGCTCATATTTTACTGATAATAATGCCTTTACATTAGGACTAAACGCTAAAAAAGAAAAGCTTGACGAAAAGGCTACCACAGCAGATGCGGCAAATGTAAAAAGGTATGATGTTTCACTTTACGGCGAAGATGATTATCACCTTACAAAAGACTTTATCTTAAGTACTGGTATTCGCTATAACTACGATGAGAACTATGGATCGCACGTTTCACCAAGAATTTATGGCATCTATAGCTTAAACGACTTTTTTGCCCTTAAAGGCGGAGTTAGCACAGGTTATGCGACACCTGATATCAAGCAGCGAACACAAGATCTTGCATTGCCATTTGCTGGGGGACTTGGAGCACAGCTTGGTAGAAGTAGCCTTAAGCCAGAGACAAGCGTAAGTTATGAATTTGGTGGCGTTTATAATAATAATGAAGGTTTTGAAACGTCTTTAACTGGCTTTTACACAAGCTTTAAGGACATGTTGGGTACACAGCGTATCTGCACCCCAAGACCTGGCAATCCTTGCAAGCACAAAGGTAAAATTTACCGTCGCGGAATTTGGGAAAGTGTAAATATCGGCAAAGCTGAAATTTATGGAGTTGAGTTAACAAATGAATGGCAGGTAACAAATGCTCTTAGACTAAATCAAAGCTACGTCTATACAAAATCAAAACAAAAAGATGGATCAGAAGTTGGCAAAAGCTTAAACAACTATCCGCTTCATACATTTAAATTTGGAGCGAACTACGAGCTAAATAGATGGCTAAATTTCTGGTCACAGATAAATTATTATGGTAGAACCAAAGAATCGCTTAGTTATGATGATGACATGAGAGCTTATGTGATCGCAGATCTTGGCATAAACTACAATGTAACTAAAAATTTCAGCCTAAACTTAAGCGTTTATAATCTCTTTAACGAGTATTTTACGACAAGATCGGGCAGATATGATATTTTGATAGCCGATGGACAAAAGATCGAACTTGGCTTTAATCTAAAGTTTTAAAATGTTTAAAATTTGGCGTAAATTTCACTTAATTTTAGCTCTTATCTTTGCTTTGCCGCTTTTGATAATCTCAATTAGTGGAGCGATTATTTCGTATCACGATGAGATAATTGAGGCTTTTAGCAAAGATGAAATAGACATAACGACTAATAAAAGTGCTTTAAAAATAGATGAAATTTTAAAGGTCTTTAGCAAGACCATGCCAAATTTTAACCTTAGTTATATAAAGATAAAAGGCGAGGCAAATAGAGCTTATGTAGTAAGTGGCACAAGCGAGAGTGGCGAGTTTAAGTCATTCTTTGTAGATCCTTATACGGGCGAGATAGTCTCTGAAAATAGTGTAGAAAAATTTATAGGGCTAGCTTTAAATTTACATAAAAATCTAGGACTAGCTCTATTTAAAAATGAAAATTTATCTAAATTTGCAAGTGAGCTAGTTGCGATTTCGACGCTTGCGCTTCTTGTGATTTTAATAACCGGGGTGCTGATACATTTTTGGAGATTTAGAAGTAAATTTATTAGCGCCTTTAAGCTAAATCTAAAGGCGAAGAAATTTGCATTTTTATATTCGCTACATGGATTTTTAGGGCTTTATTTAGGAGCCATTTTGTTTATTATCTGTGTTAGCGGTCTATACTTTTCTTATGAGAGCTTTGCTAAGGCCATAAATCAAATTTATGGCGAGCAAAAGGTATTTAAAAAGCCAAATTTTACTAGCAAAAATGGTTTTAGCCTAAATGATGAGCAAAAGGTAGAAAATCTTCAAAAAGCTTATGAAATTTTTACTTTAAAATTTGGAAATGAGTTTGATGCTTTAAATTTTATTCTCAATAAAGATGGCGTAAAATTTATGATCTTTTACTTGCCAAAAGGTGCTAGTGAGAGTGATGGCGTTAGGCTTATAGTCGATACGGCAAGTGGAGAAATTTTAAAAAATACCATGCCAAAATCTTTTGAAATTTATAAATTTATGCTTGATCTGCACGCTGGATATATATTCAAAGAGGCTGGAAAATTTATCTTTTTTATAGCTTCTTGCGGAGTGGGCATGCTACTTTTTAGCGGTTGTGTGATTTACTACAAACGGCGTAAAAAGTAGTTTTTATTTATCTATCTCTTAACTCTTTTTAGTTATTATCTCAAATAAATTTCTTGGAAAAAACATGCAAAAAAAATATAGACCAAACGTGGCAGCTGTTGTTTTGTCTAGCTTGTATCCATTTAAATGTGAAATTTTAGTCGCAAAAAGAGTGGATATGGACGATATCTGGCAGTTTCCTCAAGGCGGAATAGACGAAGGCGAGAGCCCAAAGCAGGCATTAAAAAGGGAGCTTAAAGAAGAGATTGGAACTGATAAAATTGATATTTTAGAAGAGTATCCAGAGTGGCTAAGCTACGACTTTCCAGCAAATGCGGCAAAGAAATTTTACCCATTTGATGGGCAGACGCAAAAGTATTTTTTAGTTAGACTTAAAAATGGTGCCAGTGTAAATTTAAAGACAGAGCATCCCGAGTTTAGCGAGTATAAATTTGTAGATTTTGGTAGAAGTTTAGAGAATATAAATCACTTTAAAAAACCTATTTATGAAAAGGTTTTGAGTTATTTTAAAGAGAAAGGATATTTTTGATGTTAATCGTTCAAAAATTTGGCGGAACTAGCGTAGGAACACTTGAACGCATCGAAGCTGTGGCAAATAGAGTCATCGAGACTAAAAATAACGGTGCGGATGTAGTTGTGGTAGTTTCTGCGATGAGCGGAGTTACAAATCAATTGGTTGAATATAGTGAATATTTTTCAAAACACCCAGACGGCATCGCCACTGATATGCTTTTAAGCTCTGGAGAGCAAGTAACCACCGCGCTTTTGACGATTGCGATTAATGCAAAAGGCTGTGCTTGTGTGGGTATGACAGGTGCGATGGCGGGCATTATTACCGATGATGTACATACAAAAGCCAGAATAGAAAAGATAGATACACAAAGGCTAAAAGCTGAGCTAAAAGCTGGCAAGATCGTGGTAGTAGCCGGCTTTCAGGGCATAGATGAAAAAGGCGATATTACGACACTTGGTAGAGGCGGAAGCGACCTTAGTGCGGTTGCTTTAGCAGGAGCACTAAAAGCTGACCTGTGCGAAATTTTTACCGATGTTGATGGAGTTTATACAACTGATCCAAGGATAGAAAAAAAGGCAAAAAAACTAGAGCAAATAAGCTACGATGAGATGCTTGAACTCGCCTCTGCCGGAGCAAAAGTACTACAAAATCGCTCAGTCGAGCTGGCAAAAAAACTAGAAGTAAAATTAGTCACAAGAAGTAGTTTTAATCACAACGAAGGTACATTAATAGCAAAGGAAGATGACAATATGGAAGCAGTTTTAGTAAGCGGAATAGCACTAGATAAAAACCAAGCAAGAGTAACACTAAGAGGCGTAGTTGATAAGCCTGGCATTGCAGCAGAAATTTTTACAGCTCTTGCGCATGAAAATATAAACGTAGATATGATAATCCAAAATGTAGGACATGACGGCACTACAAATTTAGGCTTTACGGTACCACAAAATGAGCTTGAGGTGGCAAAAGAGACTATGCAAAAGCTCTCAGCTGCAAAACATATAGAATTTGATGACGCGATCGTGAAAGTTTCAGTTATAGGCGTAGGCATGAAGAGCCATAGCGGCGTAGCGTGTCTAGCATTTGAAACGCTTGCAAAAGAGGGTATAAATATCCAAATGATCTCAACAAGCGAGATAAAAATTTCAATGATCGTTGATCAAAAATATGGCGAGCTAGCAGTTCGCGTACTTCACGATGCGTATAAGTTAGATCAGTAATGCAAGACTTTATACAGTGGACGTTAAAGGCTATTAGAGACGAAGGTCCTTTGATGAGCTGGATGGAGGAAAGGCGTGTTGAATGGACGCCTTTGCTCGCATCTAGGCTTAAATTTTTGCTTGAGGGAAGGGCTTTTATAACTATAAGCGATGAAGAGAGAAGATGGTTTGAAACTTATCTTTTAAAAAAGATGAACCATTCAAAAAGCATCAGGCCATTTTTGCCATTTTTTAGCCTAAGATCGCTTTATCCATCGCTTGATGAGATAGAGACCAATGAGCAAAAGCAGCTACTAAAAGATATGCTAAGTCTTGCCTTTCCAAACGGATATTTGTTTTTTTATATTGGAAAGAGTCTTGATAAATATGCAAATTTAGCCAAAAGCGACGAGGATAGCTATATGTGGCTATTTGACGAGCAAGCACAAAATAGCTTTACGCTTAGCTCAAGCGATGAAAATTTAGATGTTAAATTAATAAGTCTTTGCAAAATTTTTGATAAAAGCATTGATGCGGCACTCTTTGCAAAGGTGATACTCTAAATGCTTAATAAAATCGTAGTTACAAGCGATTTTGAAAATTTAAAAGCCAAACTTGAAGATGAGTTTGGTATTAATAATTTAAGATTTTATATAAGTGATGATTTTTTGCTAGAAAATGCAAAGGAGGTCATCGCAGAAGCATACATTGCTGAAAAAGATGAAAAAATTTTAGTAATACATGCTAATTCTTTTAGGACAGAGGCTCAAAATGCACTTTTAAAGATCATCGAAGAGCCTCCGAGAAATATAAAATTTATAATAGTAACGCAGAGCAAAAATTTACTCTTACCAACGATTAGATCAAGAATGCTTATAGAAAATAATCTAACCAAAAAGCCAAAGATAACTCTTGATTTAAATTTAAAATCGCTTAGCCTAAAAGAGCTAACAAGTTTTGTCGATCAAAAGATAGTAGAGGAGCAAGCTCAGAAATTTGGCAAAAACGAGCTAAAAGAGCTTGTCGGCACTATCGTGACAAAGGCGGTTGATAGTGGCTATAAATTTAGCGGTGAGGAGATGGATTATTTTTTCTCACTCATCAAGCTTGCCGATCTAAACGCCAAGTCTCACGCCGTGCTAACGCCGTTACTGCTTACTATATTTCAAAAAGGACGACGTTGAAATTTTACAAGATAAATAACAAAAGCGATTTTGATGAAATTTGCAAGTCCGTCTCGCCAAGTCCGGCTGGCGCGAAGTTCATGCAAGAAAAGAGTGAGATAAATTTTATATTTATAGACGAGATAAAAACTCCAGCGGCAAATATATTAAAGCAAGATGCATTAAGTGTTGGGGCAGAGCTTGTGACACACAAAGATACGATTTTAGGGCGCGAAAGTCTAAACAAAGCCTTGCTAATGGCTACAGATGCACAGCTTAGGCAGCTAGCTAAAAAAGAGAAGTTGCAGGACTTTGGACTTAAAAATTTAGCAGTCTTTTTAGAGACAAAATTTATAAAGCCAACAAAGCCTCTTATAATGGGCGTTGCAAATATAAACACAGATAGCTTTAACGAACAAAGCCGCATAAATACTCAAAATGGTATCTCAAAAATAGAATACATGATAGAAACAGGTGCAGACTATATCGATCTTGGTGGCGTTAGCTCAAGGCCAGGGAGCGAGTACTGCGGTCGCGAAGAGGAATTTAGGCGCATAAAAGATATCGTGGAGGAAATTTACAAGCTAAATTTACATGAAAAGGCGAAATTTAGCCTTGATAGCTTTGATCCTTATTGTCTTGAATTTGCTCTAAATCACGGCTTTAAAATGATAAATGACATCACGGCAAACGCCTCACTTGCCACGCTTGCGGCGCGATATGACGCTGAGTTTTGTATGATGCACATGCAAGGCGATCCAGCTACTATGCAGATCGCACCAAAATATAATGATCTAATCGGTGAAATAGCGGACTTTTTTGAGCAAAAGATAGCCATTGCAAGGGAGCTTGGCGCTAAAAAGCTTGTGCTTGATGTGGGTATTGGCTTTGGCAAGACAGCTGAGCAAAATTTGCTGCTTATTAAACATTTGGAGCATTTTTTAAAATTTGACTACCCGCTATTAGTTGGTGCCAGCCGCAAATCAGTTATAAATCATTACAGTCCAAGCGAGGTTAAAGACCGCTTACCAGGCTCGCTTTACCTACACTTAAAGGCCTTCGAAAACGGCGCGCAGATCATTAGGACGCACGATGTGGCCGAGCACAAGCAGCTTTTTGATATGCACGAGGCGATGAAGCAAGTCACGCTTTGGTAGAGTTTATAGCTAAAAGCCGAGCGCGTGGTGATATAGAAATTTGGAGCAAATTTTGGTTGCTAAAGATCCGGCACAGATGAAGGCGCTTGGCAGGCATGTGAGAGGCTTTGATGTCAAGATATGGGACGAGATAAAATTTGGCGTCGTGCTAAATGCGAGCTATCTAAAATTTAGCCAAAATGCCAAGCTGCGAGAGTTTTTACTCTCGACAAAGGATAAAATTTTGGTTGAGGCGAGCCCTGTTGATAAAATTTGGGGCATAGGTATGAGCATTGAGGATCAAAATGCGCACAATCCTATGAAGTGGCGCGGGCAAAATTTACTTGGATTTGCGCTAATGAGGGCTAGGGACGAGATAGCCAATGTATATAAAAACGTCCATTTGTGCGATAAAAATGAGCTAAATTTGGATCATTTATAAAGTATGTTTAAGATAAAATGCGGTGTAAATTTGGAGCAAAAATGACAAAACAAGAGTACGAACGAGCGGTAGATACGCTAAATACATGGGCAAAGGCCTACTACGACGACGATGAGCCGCTTGCAAGCGACGAGGAGTATGACGCGCTCTATCACGCAGTGTTGGCCTTCGAGCAGGCAAATCCAAGCGAAATTTCTATATTTTCACCTACAAAACGCGTGGGTAGTGCCGTAAAAGAGGGCTTTAGTAAGGCTAATCACATCAAACGCATGTGGAGTATGGAAGATATCTTTGATCTTAGCGAGCTTGATGCGTGGCTAAAACGCGGCGAGAAAGAAAATTTAACTTTTGTAGCCGAGCCTAAATTTGACGGAGCGAGCCTAAATTTACTCTATGAAAATGGTCTTTTGATAAGAGCGATAACAAGAGGCGACGGCGTTACAGGAGAGGATGTGACGCTAAATGCAAGGACCATTAGCTCGGTGCCAAAGAGCATTAGCTACAAAGGACTTATCGAAATTCGAGGCGAAGTCGTCATAAGAAAAGAGGACTTTGAGCTGTTAAACGCAGAGCGCGCAAAATCTGGCGAGGCACCGCTTTCAAACCCTAGAAACGCAGCTGCAGGAAGTCTTAGGCAGCTTGATAGTGCAGTTACTGCCAAAAGAAAGCTACTTTTTGTGCCTTGGGGTGTGGGCGAGCAGAGCCTTGGGCTAAAAAATCACAGTGAAGTGATGAAATTTGTGCGCGATCTTGGCTTTGAAAGAGACGAGTTTTTTAAAATTTTAAAAAAAGATGAGCTTGAGGCTGCATATAACGAGCTCTTGGCAAATCGTGACTCAAAGAGCGTGATGATGGATGGTATGGTGATACGCGTAAATGACCTTGCACGCTGTGAGCAGCTAGGCTATACGGTTAAATTTCCAAAATTTATGGTGGCGTTTAAATTTCCAGCGATTGAAAAAGTCACAAGGCTAAGAGACGTGGCACTTCAGGTTGGCAGAAGCGGCGTTGTGACACCTGTTGGCGTGCTTGATGAGGTAAATATAGACGGCGCAAATGTAAAATCAGCCACCCTTCATAACTTTGATGAAATAGAGCGCCTTGGAGTGATGAAAAACGACTATATCGGCATCATCCGCTCAGGAGACGTGATACCAAAGATCACAAAGGTTTATAAAGATAGGCGAGATGGCAGCGAGCAAGCGATAGAGAGGCCAAAATTTTGCCCAGTTTGCGGTTCGCACCTGCTTGATGAAGGGGTGTTTTTAAAGTGCCAAAATTTAAGCTGCAGGGCAAGAGTAGTTGGCTCTATCATCCACTACGCATCGAAAAAATGCCTAAACATAGACGGCCTTGGCGAGGCGATCGTAAATTTGCTATTTGATAAGGGGCTAATTTCCTGCATAAAAGACATTTACGGCCTTAAATTTGATGATCTAATCGCGCTTGAGGGCTTTAAAGAGAAAAAGGTAAACAACCTTTTAAACGCTATCGAAGCTAGCAAGGGTGAGGAGCTATCGCGCTTTATCACTGGCCTTGGTTGCGAGCACATCGGCGAGGTAGCGGCTAAAAAGCTAGCAAGTAGCTTTGGCTTAGGCTGGCTTGATGCTAGCTTTGAGGAGTTAACCTCTCTTGAAGGCTTTGGCGTGGAGATGGCAAACAGCTTGATAGACTTTGCCGAGGTAAATAGGGACGAAATTTTAGCCCTAAGCCAGATCGTGCAGCCAAGCGTGACGCAGACGCAAAGCATTTCAAATGCGCTAAGTGGTAAAACGGTGGTAATAACTGGCACTCTAAGTCGCCCAAGAGATGAGATAAAGGCGGAGCTTGAGAGTTTTGGCGCAAAGGTTTCAGGCTCAGTTTCTAAAAAAACTGACTTCGTCTTAGCAGGCGATGAGGCTGGCAGCAAGCTTGATAAAGCAAATGAGCTAGGCGTGCAAGTGATCAACGAGAGCGAATATGAAAGGCTAAAACTTGAGGTTTGATAACTACGTCGCAAGCGTTTTAAACATCAGTAGAAACAAGGCCAGTGAGCTTATAAAGGCTGGCAAAGTGCTGCTTGATGGAGAAATTTGTACTAAAGTATCAAGCGAAGTTGGCGAGGCTGAAATTTTACTGCTTGATGAAATTTACGTTGGGCGAGGAGCGCTTAAGCTAAAAAGCTTTTTGAGAGCAATGAAATTTGACCTAACTGGCAAAAACGCACTTGATATAGGTAGCTCAACTGGCGGTTTTATGCAAATTTTACTTGAGCAAGGCGTAAAGAGTGTGACTGGTGTCGATGTGGGTACTGATCAGCTTGACGATAGTCTAAGGTGCGATGAGCGAGTAAGAATTTACGAAAAGACCGATATCAGAGAGTTTGCTAAGCAAGAGCAAGGTAAATTTGATCTAATAACCTGCGATGTTAGCTTTATCTCTTTAGCCGAAATTTTACCAGCCATAGGCGAGCTAGCAAGTGCAAATTCGCTCATTATTACACTCTTTAAGCCACAATTTGAGGTCGGACTTGGTGTAAAACGAAATAAAAAAGGTGTCGTCACTGATATGAAAGCTATAAATTTAGCAATGAAGAAGTTTGAAGTGATGGCTGCAAATTTAAAATTTGAGATGATAACTTGCAAAGAGTGCGAGGTAAAAGGGAAAGAGGGAAATGCCGAATTTTTCTACGCTTTTAACAAAAGATAATATTACTGCCGTTGCGATCGGGCATTTTGACGGCGTGCACAGAGGACACAAACAGCTTTTGAAGCAGCTAGGTGAGTTTGGCGGACTTGTCGTCATTGACAAAAACAAAGCCAACATCACGCCAAAGCTAAAGCGAGCCGAGTACTCGAGCTACCCATGTTTTTTGTATGATTTTGACGCTATAAAAGGGCTTAGTGGCGAGGAATTTATCGCGCTTTTAAAGCATGATTTTAAAAATTTAAAAAAGATCGTTGTTGGATTTGATTTTAGATTTGGCAGAAATAGAGCCTGGGACAAGTACGATCTGGAGAGAATTTTTGATGGAGAAGTGGTCGTTGTAGACGAGGTTTGCTACGATGGCATGGGTGTGCACAGCTCGGCGATAAGGGAATTTATCAAGCAAGGCAAGATCAAAGAGGCAAACAAACTGCTAGGCAGAGAGTACTCGATCGAGGGCAATGTGATAAAAGGACAGGGCATTGGCGCAAAAGAGCTTGTCGCCACACTAAATCTGGACATCAAAAGCTATCTTTTGCCTCGTGAGGGCGTCTATGCTACAAGAACTAGAATGGGTTCATATACCTACGGCTCGGTCACTTTTATCGGCATTAGAGTTAGCACGGACGGAAATTTTAGCGTTGAGACACACATTTTAGATGAGGTCGCACCAAAAGTGACAAAACACGTCGCAGTTTGCTTTGTAAAACGTATAAGAGATAATGAGAAATTTGCAAATTTAAGCGAGCTAAAAGAGCAAATAAAGTGCGATATAGCCGAGGCTAGAAAGAGTGTCGGTGTGTGTGATTTATACTGTGACGAGACGATAAAGTATTTTGATGGAAGTGGAGCCGGAATATGAGAGATGAGAAGATGAGAGATGAAATTTTTAAAGAGCCCATAAGCAAGCAGTTTGAGTTTGACGACTTTGTGGCGAGTGTTTTTGACGATATGATTTCGCGTTCGGTGCCATTTTATGACGTGAGCTCAAATTTAAATGCAAAGCTACTTGCTAAAATTTTGCCAAAAGATGCTAGTGTATGCGACCTTGGCTGCTCGACGGCAAATAGCTTGCTTTTGCTAAATAATCTACGAAACGACCTAGTGCTAAGTGGCGTGGATAACTCTGAGGCGATGCTGGCAAACGCTAAAAACAAGGCAAAGGCTTACGGTGCTAGTATAAATTTCATCCTAGCTGACATCACAGAGTGCGAGCTGGCAGGCTTTGACACGGTTTTGGCAAACTATACTTTGCAGTTTATCAGGCCGCCAAAAAGAGCAAATTTGGTGCAGAAAATTTATGATGGGCTAAATGAAAATGGAGTTTTTTTGTTTAGTGAAAAGATCATTTTTGATGATAAAAAGCTCACCAAAAGCGTCATAGAAATTTACGAAGACTACAAGCAAACACAAGGCTACTCACGCTACGAGATCGCTCAAAAAAGAGAGGCACTTGAAAATGTGCTGGTGCCATATACCGAGGAAGAAAATAGAAACTTGGCCCTAAATGCTGGCTTTAAACGAGTCGAGAGCACATTTAAATGGGGAAATTTCATGAGCTTTTTAGCGTTTAAGTAAAACACTCTTTTAAACTTATATCTACTATTTTTGTAAAAAGTGAGGCACGAGGCCCCACTAAATTTACTCATTTATCGCTGCGTTTCCGTGGTGGTGGAAGTCATCGTAGATGATCTTTGAAGTTTGGAATTTCTCGCGTTTTAGCTCGCGAACTCTTAAAAATTCCTCTTCGTCGATCTTCTTGATCTGAATTGCTGCCTTAAATGTCGGAGTCTTACTGATGAAGTCCCAGCCGCTGCTTGTTAGCTCGTTGCATGAGCTCTCCCAGTAGTGAAAAGTCATCTGTATGATACCATCAGGCACTATATCTGTAACCTCGGCTTTTACTACGATGTAGCCGCGTCTGCTCCACGCTTTGATGAAATCGCCTTGCTTTATACCGTATCTTGCGGCAAGCGACGGGCTCATCTCAGCGATAGGTCCGATGCTGTCGCCGCCTTCTTCGATCGCACGTGATCGCCTTGTCATGGTGCCAACGGTGTATTGATAGACCTTTCTAGTGGTTAGGAGCTGTATCGGATACTCAGCGTCGGTTTTCTCATCAACTGAGCCAGCCATGATAGGATACTCAGGCGACATATTCATTTTCTTAGCAAATTCAAGTTTTGCCATCTCGATCTCGTCGGCACTGCCCACAAATAGGCATGGCACAAAGCGACCTTTGCCATCAGGTGTGAAAAATTTCTTATCAAGATACAAGCTTTGACCGCCCATGCTATCTTCTGTTGGGCATGGCCAGTGAAGTCCGTGATATTTTTTGATGCGGTAGTAGCTCATACCACCATAGCGTCTTGGGTCGCATTTTCGAACTTCTTCCCAAATTTCTTCTGGTGAGTTGTAGTTAAAGCCCTCAGTTGCGCCTAAACGGCGTGCGATCTCACAAACGATCCACCAGTCTTGTCTAGCATCGCCTGGAGGTGTGATGACCGCTTCGTTGTGCTGTACGCGGCGCTCTGCGTTGGTATAAAGGCCCTCTTTTTCGCTGCTTGCAACACCTGGAAGTACGACGTCAGCTTTTAGTGCAGTCTCAGTCAAAAATAGGTCTTGAACCACGTAGAAATCAACATTTGCAATGCCTTTTAAGAAGTGATTTGTATTTGGCTCAGAGATAACTGGGTTTTCGCCTATAGTCCAAAAGAAATGCACTCTGCCATCAAGTATCGCATCAGGCACTTCGGTTTTGTGGATGCCTATCTTTGAGTTTAAAAATCCAGGCTCAAGGTGCCACATTTTCTCAAACCAAGCTCTTTGCTCTGGGTCGGTTACTGAGCCAAGATTTGGGAAGATGTTTGGTAGTACGCCCATGTCGCAGCAGCCTTGAACGTTCTCTTGGCCTCTAAGTGGCAAGTCGCCTGTGCCAAGCTCGCAGATGTTACCAGTGATCAAGAATAAATTTGATACGTCGCAAACTCCGCCAACGCCGTGGTTGAAGTGAGTTACACCCATGCCGTGAGTGATGACGGCTGGTTTTGTAGTGGCGTACATTCTTGCAGCTGCTCTTATCTCCTCTGGATTTAGCCTTGTGTATTTGGCTACAACCTCTGGGGCATAGTCTTTTACGGCTTCTTTGACGTACTCGATACCTATTGTGTGATCTCTTACAAATTCCTCATTTACAAGGCCTTCTTTGATAATAGTGTAAAGAAGTGCGTTAATAACAGGGATGTTGTGCTCGGGCTCTAGCTGCAAGTGGATGTCGGCTCTACTTGCAAACTCAGTCTTGATAGGGTCAATAACGATCAGTTTTGCGCCGCGGTTTAGTGCTCTTTGGATGTGCATAGCTGCTATTGGGTGGCCATTTTCTGGGTTTGAGCCTATCATTAATATACAGTTACTATAAACTCCGATCTCTGTAAAGCTATTTGTGGCAGCTCCGTTTCCGATTGTTTTAGCAAGTCCTGCTACTGTCGGAGCGTGTCAAATTCTAGCACAGTGGTCTACGTTGTTTGTGCCTATAACTGCGCGCATTAGCTTTTGTGCGACGTAGTTGTCCTCAAGCGTACAGCGTGCTGAGAAATTTCCTGCTAATGAGTCAGGGCCGTATTTCTGTTTGGCTTCTTTCATTTTTTCTACAACAAGGTCAAGTGCTTCGTCCCAGCTGGCTTCCTCAAAATCACCATCTTTTGAAAACACACCGTTTTTCTTTCTGATGAGTGGTTTTGTAAGTCTATCCGGGCTTGCTACATAGTCCCAGCCGTAAAAGCCTTTTAAGCATAAATTTCCTTGATTAATTGGATTGTCTTCAACGCCAGTTGCGGCACGAACGACGTTATTTTCCACATGCAAGGTAACCTGACAGCCCGTCCCACAATAAGGACAGATGACTTTGCCTTCTTTCATCATTTTCTCCTTTACTATGCAATATTTGCATATTTCTATATGAGTAATATTACTAGCCGAATTCTTAATCTTTAATAAAAATTCTTTATTATTAAAAATAAATTTATATTTTAAGTTAATATTAAATAAATTTATAAAAATCGCTTATTTTAGGGTTTTATGGCAAATATAAAATTTGTATTAATTTAATATTTTTAGTAAATAAATAATAAAATACTTAAAATTGATATTTAAACTAAAACAAGAAAATTAATTTTAATTTAATCTTATTAAAAAAGATTAGTAGTATTAAAGAGATATAAATTAATACTTAAAATAAAAATTTAGCAAGAAAATAAAAAAATAAAAAACAAGATTAATAAAACATAAGGAAACGAATTTAAATGGAGAGTCACCGGACTCTCCGTAGGATTATTTATCTCTTAAGCCAAGCTCAGAGATTAGTTTTGAATATGTAGTGTAGTCTTTATTTTTAAGATACTTTAAAAGTCTTTTTCTTTGACCAACTAGTTTCAAAAGACCTAAACGTGATGAAAAGTCTTTTTTGAAAATTTTAAGGTGTTCTGTAAGTTCAGTTATTCTAGCTGTTAAAAGAGCTATTTGAACTTCTGGAGAACCTGTATCTCCCTCTTTTCTAGCGAATTTCGCAACTATTTGAGCTTTTTTAGCCGAATCCAAAGCCATAATGACCTCCTGATTGGTGAATTTTGGAAGAGCGATTATAGCATTTAAAACATAAAATTAGATAAAACGGCGCTTTTTAAAAATTAATGAAAAATGCAGTAAAAATTTTATAGAATAATGGCTATTTAAAGAATTTAAGGAAGATAAATGCTTTTTACAAAGGCAAGCGAATACGCTCTACTTTCACTTATTTTAATATCTCAAAAATCATCACCAGTTGATGTTGATACGATTTCAAATGAGCTTAAAATTTCAAAAAGTTTTTTGGCTAAAATTTTACAAAATCTCGCAAAGGATGGAATTTTAAAGTCATTTAAAGGAGCAAATGGCGGTTTTTCTCTAAATGGCAATGCTGAAAATTTAAGTATAAAAAAGATCATTGAATGTGCTGAAAAACGTGAGCTTAATGTCTTTGAATGCTCATCTTCGGCTGATTGTTGCCCATCAAACAAAGCATCAAGCTGTCAAATTTGGTCGATGTTTAGTGATCTTCAAGGCAAGATTGACGAGATGCTTGATGCGATAAAACTAAGTGACATCGTTAAGAAGTAGACTTGGCAAAGCAAAAAAATAGCATTTTAACGCTTGTTGCACCGTTTCTTGCACCGGTTTTAAGGTTCAAAAGTCTTAGCATTGTTGGTATTATAGTCGCCATCCTTGCTATTATCATTGTCCCACTTCCAAGTGCTGTTCTTGACTTTTTTTTGGCGCTTTCGATCTCGATTTCAGTGCTTATTATTTTGATCTCTATTTATGTGCCAAAGCCAACTGATCTTAGTACGTTTCCGACACTTATTCTCATAGTTACATTATTTCGCTTGTCACTAAATATTGCAACCACACGTATGATCCTAAGCGAGGGGCATAACGGCCCAGAAGCGGTTAGTGAGATCATCTCAAGCTTTGGAAATTTTGTCGTTGGTGGCAACTTTGTCATCGGCACCATCGTCTTTTGTATCCTGGTGCTCATAAATTTTATGGTCGTAACCAAAGGTTCAACTCGTGTAAGTGAAGTGCAAGCACGTTTTACACTTGATGCGATGCCAGGTAAGCAAATGGCAATAGACGCGGACCTAAATGCAGGTTTGATCGATGAAAAAACAGCGCGCGAAAGACGCCAGGCTATCATCGGCGAGGCAAATTTTTACGGCGCCATGGACGGTTCGTCTAAATTTATAAAAGGTGACGCCGTAGCCGGCATCATCATAACTATCATCAACATCATCGGCGGTTTTGCTATCGGCTCGTTTCAACATGACCTTGATATGGCTACATCGGCTCAGTACTATACGATCCTAACTATCGGTGATGGCCTTGTGAGCCAGATCCCAGGACTTATCACATCAACAGCGACTGCTATCATCATTACAAGGGCTAGCAAGGATGATGAGGACTTTGCTGAAGGCACTCTAAATCAGCTCTTGGGGGACTATAAAACCTTACTAATAGTGGGCTTCATACTATTCATGTTTGCCCTTGTTCCTGGACTTCCGACATTATCTCTTGGGTTTATTGCATTACTGTTTTTGGGGCTTGGCTACATCATCAAGCAGACCAAAGATGGTGGATTAAATTTAAACCTTGCGACAAAAGACAAAGCTGCTTCTAAAAAGGCTGGAGCAGGTGTGCCTGGTGCTGCAGGAGCTGGTGCAACAAGTGGTGCGGCCGCTAAGATTCCAAAGAAAAGTGATGAAGAGATAGCAAGAGAAGAAGAGACAAAGATAAATGATATCTTGAAGCTTGAAATTTTAGAGCTTGACCTAGGATATGGACTGCTAAAACTAGCCGATGTGGATCTCATTGAAAGAATTCGCGCTATGAGGCGAAATATCGCTTCAAGTCTTGGCTTTTTGATGCCAAAGATAAGGATCCGCGACAACCTTCAACTCCCGCCAAACGAGTACCGCTTTAAGCTAAAGGGCATCATCATCGGACAGGGCGAAATTTATGCGGATAAATTTCTAGCGATGGATAGCGGTCTTGTGAGTGAGGATATCGAGGGGATTCCGACAAAAGAGCCAGCTTTTGGACTAGATGCACTTTGGATCGATGCCAGTGTGAAAGAGGACGCCATACTTAGTGGCTATACGATAGTTGACCCTGCAAGCGTCATCTCAACGCATATGAGCGAGCTTATAAAGCAAAACGCATCCGAGCTTCTAACTCGCCAAGAGACGCAAAATTTGCTCGACAAGCTAAAGATCGATTACCCAGTTGTGGTAGAGGATACGCTAAGAATCGCACCTATAAATTTGATCCAAAAGGTCTTAAAAACGCTGCTTAAAGATAATATCCCAATCAAAGACCTGCTTAGCATACTTGAGGCCATTAGTGATATCGCCGAGGTTAGTAAAAATTTAGACATGATCATCGAACATGTTCGTGCAGCACTCTCACGTGTTATCACTTCGCTTTATGTCGATGAAAAGGGACAGTTAAATTTTTACATTTTAGACAGTGCGGTCCAGCAAAAGCTCATGGACGCAGTGCAATACAAAGACGGCGCATACCACCTGATGATAAATGTAGCTCAGACATCGTCTATCGTGCAGGCTCTAAGGCGTGAAAAAGAGAAGCGTCCGATGAGCCAGCACGGTGAAATGGTGCTTTGCGTGGAGCCAAGCTTGCGCAAATTTATAGCAAATATCTGTGCAAATTTTGCCATCGACATAGTGGTGCTAAGTTTTGCTGAGATCTCTGCAAATACGCCTTTTGAAACAGTTGGCGTCATAGAAATAGAAAATATATAAAGGAAAAAGATGAAAATTTATCACCTTTCACACACCGATCTTGACGGATACGGCGCGCAATACATAACAAATTTTTACTTCAAAGATGTGAAATTTTTAAACTCAAATTATGGCAGAGAGATAGATGATAAATTTGCTCAAATTTTAGCTGAGATAGATGCTTCAAACGATGAAAAAAACATCATTTTGATTACTGATCTAAATTTAACTCTAGCTCAGTGCGAGAGCTTTACTGAGATGATAGAGGGTAAAAATATAAAGCTATTTTTGCTTGATCATCACCAAAGTGGTGCAGAGTGTGCGAGTGCCTATCCATGGTATTTTTTGGATAGTTCAAGGTGCGCTACAAAGATCACCTACGACTTTTTTGCAGGAATTTTTGGCAAAAATAAAGAGCTTGAAATTTTTAGTGACGTCGTAAATGCCGTGGATATCTGGCTAAAAGATGATAAAAATTTTGAGATGGGCAAGGTCTGTTTGGGACTTGTTGCAAACGCTAAAGAGATAAACAAGGTGATGTTTGAGCAAGAAAATAACCTATATATGGATCATGTCCTAAAAGAAGCGAGTAAATTTTTTAACGAAAAAAACGACTATATCGGGCTTGATATGCAGATACACGCGATCAAAAAAACATTTTTCAAAGAGGATAAAGACGATACGCTAAGTAATCTTATCTCAAGCTACGTAGTAAAAAAACTTAGTGAAAATAAAGAGAAATTTAGCATAAACTATAAAGATCATAAAGGTATTTTAACCTACAATATCGGAAATGTTTCGGTTATCGGCAACGACTTTTTGATAGCAAATCCTGAATTTGACTTTTTTATCGATGTGACAAATAAAAAAACGCTAAGTTTTCGTGCTAATGGTAAGCTAGACGTTAGTGCCATGGCAAAGCACCTAGTTGGCGGCGGTGGGCATGTTAATGCAAGTGGTGGGCTATTTACAAATTTTAAAGATGGCTTTAGTTATGAGCCGATTAAAGCCCAGATAATCGATCTAATAACCAAAAAAACACAGGAGGATATATGAAAGAAGAAGAGGTAAGTGTAGAAGAACTTAGCTACGAGCTTAGTATGGTGCTTGAAGCGATGTTCTACTATGCTGGAGTAAAAAAAGACAAACTTGAAGAGGCAGCAAATCTTTATGTCGATTGCATCGATGATGCGTTGGAAAATTCTGATGCTAGTGGAAGCGATGAGGTCATAGAGATAGTTGAGTATATGAAAAAACATCATTCAAAATTATTTAAATAAGGAGAAAATATGAAGAAAATTTTAGTTTTAGCGGCGGCAGTTTTTGCACTAAATGGGTTTGCGAGTGAAAATTTGGATAAGGCAAATGAACTTTATGCAAAGAAAAATTTCAATGAAGCCTACCTTTACTTTAACAAAGCATGCGGCGAGGGTATCAAAAAAGCATGCACTATGAATGCGATCATGCTGTTTAACGGTGACGGCGTAGCAAAAGATAGAGTTCAGGCTGAGAAAATTTTTACAAAAATGTGTGACGAAAACGAGGGTATGGCTTGCGAAAAACTAGGCGAAATGATCGCTTATGGCCTAATAAAAGATAAAGATGGAAATGAAGCAAAGAACGAAGAAAAAGCAAAAGCTTTGTTTAAAAAGGCTTGTGATAACGGCTACAATCCAGCTTGTGACTTTGTGGCAAAATAAATTTAAAAGGGCTTAAAATGAGCTACAAACATAAAGATTTGGTGGGAACTAGAGAGCTTAGCAAGGAAGAAATTTTATATTTTTTAGAGGCGGCGAAAGAGTTTAAGGAGCTAAATTTAAGCCAAGTGAAAAAAAATGACTATCTTCGCGGCAAGACCACGATAAACGCATTTTATGAGAACTCGACTAGAACGAGGACATCCTTTGAGATTGCTGCAAAGAGACTTGGAGCTGATACGATAAATTTCAGCTCATCAAGCTCGAGCGTGACAAAGGGCGAAAGCCTAAATGATACGATGAATAACATGGCTGCGATGAAAAGCGACATCATCGTGCTTCGTCACCCAAGCTCAGGAGCGGCAAAATTTGCAGCTGATAGAACTGATGCTAGCGTCGTAAATGCAGGGGATGGCACAAATGAGCATCCAAGCCAAGCCCTGCTTGATCTTTTTACGTTAAGAGAGCATGGTAAAATTTTAGATAAAAATTTAAGCGTGGCAATTATTGGCGACATTGCTAGGAGTCGTGTGGCAAGGTCAGACATCTGGGCGATGAAGAAATTTGGTATAAATTTAAAGCTCTTTGCACCAAAGATGATGATGCCAAAGGATGCTGAGGTATTTGAGTCTCAAATTTGCAAAAATATGGAGGAGGCTTGCGAGGGTAGCGACGTCATCATCATGCTTCGTATCCAGCTAGAGCGTGGTGGCGCGGACGTGGCTTTTCCAAGCTCGAGAGAGTACTCGAAATTTTTTGGACTAAATAAAAATAGGATAAAGCTAGCTAAACCTGATGCGATCGTGCTACACCCAGGACCGATAAATAGGGGCGTAGAGCTAAACTCAGATGTGGCTGACGGCACGCACTCGGTCATACTAAATCAAGTAGAAAACGGCGTTGCTATAAGAATGGCGATACTAAATACGCTTGCAAAAAATAGGGGCTAAAGATGAAAATAGCAATAATTAACGGCACTATCGTAAATAGCGACGAGAAATTTAAGGCAAATATCCTAATAGAAAACGGCAAAATAGCCAAAATAGGAAGTGAGAAATTTGACGCCGATAAAGTCATAGACGCGATAAATAAGCTCGTCATGCCAGGACTTATCGACATGCACGTGCACTTTCGAGATCCAGGCTATGAGTACAAAGACGACATCATCTCAGGATCACGGGCAGCCGTAGCTGGAGGAGTGACTACCTGCCTTTGCATGGCAAACACAAATCCAGTAAATGATAACGCCTCTATCACAAGAGCAATGATAGAAAAGGCTAAAAACTGCGGACTCATCGATCTTTTACCAATTGCAGCCATCAGTAAAGGACTTGGCGGCAACGAGATCGTTGAAATGGGCGATCTTATAGAGGCTGGAGCAGTTGCATTTAGTGACGATGGTCTACCAGTAACTAGCTCAAGCGTGATGAGAGCGGCACTTGAGTACTCAAGTATGTTTGGTAGCTTTTGTATAAGCCACTCAGAGGACTGCTCGCTTTGCAGACAGGGCGTCATGCACGAGGGTAAAGTCTCAGCCATACTTGGACTTCGTGGAATGGCGAGAGAGAAAGAGGAAATCGCAGTGAGTCGTGACATGCTACTAGCAAAGCTTACTAAAGCGCACATTCACATCGCTCACGTAAGCTCGGAGTACTCGCTAAAGATCATCGAAATGGGCAAAAAAGAGGGCATAAACATCACTTGTGAGGCCACACCTCACCACTTTAGCTTTAGTGACGATGAAATTTTGAAAAATGCCTATGATACAAATTTTAAAATGTCACCACCGCTTCGTGAGATAAGCGATGTAAAAGCGGTAAGAGAGGCGCTAAAAAGGGGTCTTATAGACGTTATCGCAACCGATCATGCGCCGCACCATACAGACGAAAAGATAGTGGAATTTGACAAGGCGCCATTTGGTATCATCGGACTTCAAACTCTTGTACCGCTTACTTTAAAGCTCGTAAATGAAGGCGTCATAAGCTTGGAGCGAATGGTTGAGCTAACCTCTACAAATGCGGCTAAAATGCTAAATTTAAAAGACAAAGGTAAGCTCGCAGAGGGCATGCTGGCTGATATTGCGGTGATAGACCCTGAGATCGAGTACGTTTATGATGAAAAGATAAACCGCTCAAAATCAATAAACTCTCCACTCTTTGGTAAAAAACTAAAAGGCGCAGCGACTACGACGATAAAAAGTGGCAAGATCGTTTATGAGTTTGGAAAATAATATATAAATTTGCTCGTTTTGACGGGCAAATTTTAAATCTGAAAAAGTCAAAATTTGCTAGAAATTTCTAGCAAATTTTGGTTTGGATTATGAGTTATATTTTTTAACGATACCGCGAACAACTTTTTCGATAAAAAGCGCAGAGGCGACTTCGCAGTGTTCTCTTGTTGAGTGCGGTGAGTAGATGTTTGGTCCAATAGAACAAGCACTAAGACCTGCTTTTTTCTCCAAAAGCACTCCACACTCAAGACCTGCGTGAACGGCTGTAATCCTAGCTTCTGGCTTATAAATTTTAAGCTCTTCTAAGATATCGTTTGCAAATTTATCGTTTATAGGCTTCCAAGCTGGGTTTCTGTCTTTGCTGATAACGCTAAAACCAACTGCTTTTGCAAGCTCAGAAATTTCAAATTCCATTCTATTTAGTCCATCTTTACTCATTGATCTTGCAAAAAATTCCACTTCAAGCGTGCCGTCATCTTTGATCTTTGCAAGTGAGAGATTGACACTATCTTGTGGTATGCCTAGCTCGCAGTTGTAGGCTCTTACGCCTTGAGAAAATGAGTTAATAAGAGCTAAAATTTTCTCGCCATTTTCTAAAATTTCATCTCCCGTGCCAAGCTTTTTCACGCTTAAATTCTCACACTCGCTCTTTAGCTCTTTGTCGCTTAAAACTAGCGCAGTTGCGCTACTTGGGATAGAGTTGCTTCGCTCTCCACCTTCAAATTTCACTAGTTTGCAACCATTTTTAGTCACAAATGTGGCCAAAACCTTGATCGCATTTGGGATATTTTTATGTATCTCATTGCCAGAGTGTCCACCTGGCAGGCCGCTTACTTTTACTTCATAAAGCGTACTCTCTTTTGTTTTTTTACTATCTAGCGCGATAGTGGCAAATAAATTTATACCGCCAGCACAGCCGATAGTGACGCGGTCGTCCTCTTCGCTGTCTAAATTTAAAAGCTTATCGGCTTTTAGATCACCGCTAAAGCCAGCAGCCCCAACCATGCCAACTTCTTCGTTATTTGTAAATAGGCACTCAATGTCGTCAAATTCGCTTATCATCTGCATCATTATAGCTACGCCGATGCCGTTATCTGCACCAAGAGATGAGTTTTTGGCCCTCATGTAGCCATCATCGCCGTAAACTATCTCGATCTTTGGAGCATCACCCATGCAGACCATATCATAGTGGCTTTGCAAGCAAATTTTTGGTTTGCCTTTAAATGCGTGGATGTTTCCAAAACTATCGACAACGACCTCACAGCCCTTATCTTTTGCATAACTAGCTAGAAAATCACGCATCTTGTCAGTATTATAACTACAGTGCGGTATCGCTGCAAGCGTTTCAAATTTTGTTAAAATTTCACTCTTTGACATATTTGCCTCCATAAATTTATTTTATCTCGCCCTTATAACCAGTCGCATCGACCGCCTTTAAAAGCTCTTTTTCATCGACATTATCATCTGCTATGATGGCAGCTTTTCGCTCCTTTAACGATACATCCGCCTTTTTCACGCCCTCAACGCTAAGTGCGGCCTTTCTTACTATCGCAGTGCAAAGCGGACAGTGCATGCTAGGTACGGAAATTTCTATCTTTTTATCAGCATAGCTTGCTACTATTAAAATGGCTAAAACTAAAATTTTACGCATAAATTTCTCCTAAAAGCTCTGGATATGTAAGGAGTAAAAGCAAAATCACTCCAAAAAGTATATATATAAGTATCCATTTTTTCTTTTTATAGCTTAGGTTGCAGCTTTTTGGCTTGTAAAATAGACTAATTCCTGAAATCACAAAACAAATGACAGCCACAACGCTTAAAATAGTGCGGTACTCGTATAAATTTTGTGTCCAAGATAGAAATGAAAAAGATGTGCCAAAAAGCAAAAAAAGAAGTGCTGGCAAGCAGCACAAGGTAGCACCGATAGCGCTACCTATGGATGTGAGTATCAGCCAAAAGGCTTTCATTTTAGCTCTGTTGAGACGTAGTCGTAGCTAAATTCTTTTGGTGAATAGTAGTTTTGTGTGTTGCCATCAACTTCAGCGTATGGGTAACCGAAGTTATTTAGCGGAGTTTGCTCAGGCTCTGGCTTTAAGATAAAGTCGCGTCCGTAGTTAAAGCCTATCCAGCACATCTCCCAGTTGCCAAAGCAATAGTCCCTAACAGCTACGATCTTAGCGTCGTCGTTTGTTAATTTCTCTCCTAGTCTTACTTTTGTAACATCAGCTGGATCAACAGGTATCCAACCATAGCCTTTTAGGTAAAATTCAGCCCTGCAGTGTTGTCCGCCTGAAATTTTAGCGACGCCTTCTTTTGCGCTACCCATCTGATCTGAAAATCTAGACTGACCAACCCTAATGCCAAAAATTTCTCTAGCAGGGATACCAACTGATCTGCAAAGTCCCACAAAAACAGAGTTTATGTCGGTGCATTTGCCCACTAGTTTTCCGCTTTCTAGTATCGCTCTAACGTCGCCTGTGCCACATCCTAGGATGCTATTGTCACGCTGCATAGTGTTTGCAACCCATGTATAAATGGCCTTTGCACGCTCCAAATCGCCCTTTAAATTTCCAACGATCTCTAGCGCTTTTGCTCTTACGACGCCATCGGTTGGAATGTGTGAGGTTGGCTTTAGATACTCTAAAATCGCAGGATCTACCTTCTCGTTTGGATCGAAATTCACTTTGCTAAAGTTAGTATTTCGCTCTGTTGTTTGGATTTTAAACTGCACATTTAAAACAGGTCTTGGCTCATTTTCTTCAAAATCAGCATACATCGTTGGTATAAGCGTATCTGAGATATAAACATTTTTAGCAGTTGTGTTTATGACATAGTCTTGTGTTAGGTGTTGGTAGGTTGTGTTTATCGGAAGCGGTAACCAAATTTTTGAGTTTTTGCCCTTCTCAAGTAGCTGGTGTTTAAAATTTACATCAAAATTTCTAACTACTGGGCTTGCTGGCTCATCGCTAGCTAAACTAACATTTGGAAGCAGACTAGCTGCACCTAAAAGACCGCCAAATTTAAAAAAATCTCTTCTTTGCATGAGATGCCTTTTGTTTAATATTAGCCAAACTTGGCTCTAAAACTGCCTGCTATTCTAGCATAAAAATTTTATTTATGATAAAATCCGCCACATGAAAAAGATTATATTTTTAGGCTTTATAGCGTTATTTTGCAACGGTTGTCTTTACATGAATGAGCGCGGAGTTTCGACTCAATATTATAATGACTGTAAAGAGTATTATGACGCGACTGGCACCTACCAAAAAGAGTGTCCGCACAACATCGTCGACTGGAAATAGCGTGAATCTTAGTAAATTTAATGAGCAGCAAAAGCAAATTTTTAATAGGATAGAAAATTTATCAAATTTTGATTGCGAGCTCGAGTTAAAAGATAGTGTAAATGTGAAATTTAAGAATTTACATCAAGCTAGAAAAGATGAAATTTATGATCTTGCTCTTAGCCTACAGCCTTGGCGAAAAGGACCATTTGAAATTGATGATATATATATAGATAGCGAGTGGCAAAGTTTTATCAAATTTAATATCTTAGCCCCTCATCTAAATTTAGCTGGTAAAAGCGTGGCTGATGTTGGTTGCAACAATGGATATTATATGTTTAAAATGCTTGAATACGGTCCAAAAAGCATAACCGGCTTTGATCCTAGCGTGCATACATTTTTGCAGTTTAAATTTTTAAACAAATTTATCCGCTCAAATATCGCTTATGAGCTTCTTGGTGTTGAGAGCTTGCCTGAGTATGGAGCTAAATTTGATACGATTTTTTGTCTTGGAGTGATATATCACAGAAGTGATCCTATTAAAATGCTAAAAGAGCTAAAAATGGCTTTGAATCCTGGCGGTGAGCTATTTTTGGATACTATGTATATTGACATGGAGGGTGATTTTGTGCTGAGCCCAAAAGATAGGTATTCAAAAATTCCAAATATCTACTTTGTACCGACTCTCTCAGCCTTACAAAACTGGTGCGAGAGGGCTAAATTTAGGGATTTTACCTTGCTTGATACGAAGGCTACTGATCTAAATGAGCAGCGAAAAACGCAGTGGATAGATGGTGAGAGTCTTGGAAATTTCTTAGACCCAAATGACAGCACAAAAACAATCGAGGGCTACCCAGCACCAAAAAGAGCATATGTTAGAGTTAAAATTTAAGGATAAAAATGGCAGAAGAAAATATCTATGATGTAAAAGATGAGTCGCAAATAATCTTACCAGAAGATGAAAACCCATTAAGAAATGAGATAAAAACTGCTCCACTTGCAAAGCTAAATTTTAGCGGAACGGCATTTTTGCTTGAGAAAAACCATGCAAAGACTAGATTTTTTACTACAGCTGATATGGTGTGCGATGCCGAGGGGCTTATTCATAGTGGGTTTGTTTTTATGGGGGCAAATCACGCTGCACTTTTAGCCATAAATGAAGAATTTTGCGTTAGTATTGGCGCTAGGATAAGCTTTTTTGGACCACTTAAACTTGGTGATATGATCGAATTTGATGCACAAGCGAGATTTGAAGAGAGTAGAAAAAAAGAAGTCAAAGTGATTGGCTACGTTAAAGAGATAAAAATTTTTGAAGGCGTGTTTCAGCTAGTGACGCTAGAAGAGCATATCTTTTTAGCACAGCAAAAAAATATCCAAAAAGAAGCCGCTATTAGACGAAAAAGAGAGCAAGAAGAAGCCAAAGCAAATGGCTAGAAATGTCATATCTAAAGTAATGATAATAAACTAGGTTCTTTTTCTATTGTTTTATAGTTTAAGGTTTTCTTGTTATTTATTCGAAAATCATGCTATTTTTGTTTTAACAGTTACCTTTTGCAACAAGATATAATTTATCTTATTATCCTAATTTAGTAAACGATTAGTAACAAATTTTTAAAAATTTAGTAAAATTTAAGCTAAAAAATTAATTTTGTGTGTTAATATCCTTTCTAAACTTTTATCAAAAGGAGATTTAGATGAAACTTACAAAAGTTAGCTTAGCTGCTTTGGTTGCTTTAGGTGCATTTTCAAGCGTTGCAAATGCTACACCACTTGAGGAAGCTATAAAAAATGTAGATCTTTCAGGATTTGCAAGATATCGCTATACAAACGATCATCTTAAAACCTCAAGTGCAGCTAGCAAAGTAAAAAGCAGTGATGCTGGTCATGTATTTAGAATGCAAACAGCATTTAAAGCTGCTATTGACGATAACTTCTTTGGTGTTTTACACTTAAGATATCAAGCTAAAGATATTTCAGGTGATAATATTAAAGATGGCACAGACAAAACAAATACAACTGGAACATTTGGCGTATATGAGATGTATCTAGGATATAAGGCTGATAATACTACTGTTACAGCTGGTAAACAAAAACTGGGTACATTCTATGATGATAAAGATATCGTTGGAACAGGTCTTAAAGTAGTAAATACTGACATTCAAGGTCTTACTTTGACAGCTGGTGCATTTGATGCAGTACAAAATGATGGCAATGAAATTGATGGCCCATTCCTAACTACACTTACAGGTTCATTTAATGATGCTCCTGGCAATATCTACTATTTAGGCGCAGCTGGTAGCTATGATCCAGTAGCGTTTAAAGTAGCTATAGCAAATGTTCAAGAAGTAGCTACACTTTATGGTGCAGGCATTGGTGCAGATTTTAATATAAATGACGATCTAAGCATTAATGGTAAAGCTCAATATGTTCACAATGATTCAGATCATAAAAAAGTAGCTAATGCAGATTTCTGGGCACTTCAAGCTGGTATTAAAGCTTTTGGTCTTAAATTCAATGCAGGTTATTTAGACTTTGATGCTAAAAATAAAGCTAGCGATGCTGAAAATAGTAGCAAAATCTCATTTGTAACTCTTGATGCAAATGGTGAGCTAATCAATCCAGCTAAGATCCTAAACGGTGCAATGAGCAGTAGCAAACAATTCTACAATAACATCAAAGGCAATAACGACTACTGGTTTGTTAAAGCTGGATATGATATAGATAAATTTGGCTTTGGTGCGGGATATACTAAAGGTAAAGGTCACAGCTTTGCACTTAACGAAGATAGAGCAAAAAGAGATGAATGGCATGTTGATGCTAGTTACAAATACAGCAAAAAACTTACATTCCTATCTTGGTATGCATTTGCTAAAGATAAAAAAGACGATGTTAAATTCCAACAAGATCGTATAAGATTTGAAGCAAAATATAGCTTCTAAAAACTTTCACCCGAGCGAGTTTTCGCTCGGACTCTCTTTAAATTTAATCCTTTAATATTTAATAATCCCAAATACAAATAAGTAGTAAAGATTTGGTAAACTCAAATTTTTCTAATAAATAAAGTTTATCTTGTGGCATATGACTCTAGCTGTTTTTAACAATACCTATCCAATAATTAATATTGTCTTGCTCGCTCTTTAGCATACTACTTTCGCCGTGTCCTGGGTAAAGCGTAAAGTCGCCCTCAATCAGTTTGCATTTTTCTAGGCTTTTGAGCATTTCATTTTTATCTGAAAATGGAAAATCCCAGCGCCCTATGCTGCCTTTAAATAAGAAATCTCCGCTAAACATCACGTCATCTATCTCTATCATCGAGCAACCTGGCGTATGTCCTGGAAAGTGGTGAAATTTAATGCAAAAATCATCAATCTGGAAATTTTCATCGTTATTAACTAAAACATCTGGCTTAAATACACTTTTCATATAGCCAAAAATATCATTCTCACACATAAAAGCGTCAAATTTATTAATGTAAACCGGAATTTTTAGCTCATTCTTTAGCTCGCCCGCATCAAAAATGTGATCAAAATGCCCATGAGTACAAAGGATGGCTTTTAAATTTGTGGCATGCTGTAAAACCCACTCTTTTGCCCCATCTCCTGGATCTATCACTAAACTTGAACCATTTTTTGTAACAATATAACAATTAGTACCAAAATCCCCAAAACTTTTATGCAATACTCTCATTTGTTGCCTTAAATTTATCATTTTCAAAATTTTTACATCTTTTTACTTAAACTTAAAGAAAAATTTTAAATTGACTTAGTATAATTTTTACAAAAAGGAAGCAAATTTAGGCAAAGGGACAATGAAGGAGTATCAAAAGATCGAAGAAACTTTAGCTTTTAGCTTAAAAGATAAAACTAAAGGTAAGAAGTTATTACTCGGTGTAAGTGGTGGTATTGATTCTGCTGTGGTAGCGACTTTGTGTGCTAGAGCAAAACCAGATGAGACTTACGCGCTCATTATGCCAACAGTATCATCAAGTAAAGAAAATATGGATGATGCCTTAAATTTATGTGAAGAATTAAACATAAAATATAAGGTTTTAGCCATTGACGATATTTTAAATGCTTTTTATAAGACGATAGATGCAAATTTAAGCAATTTAAGAAAAGGGAATTTGGCAGCTAGAGTTAGAATGAGTCTGCTTTATGATTATTCATCTAGCATAAATGCTCTAGTTATAGGCACAAGCAACAAAAGTGAGCTTATGCTCGGATATGGCACGATATTTGGGGATTTGGCATGTGCGATAAATCCTATCGGCGAGCTTTATAAAAGTGAAATATTTGAATTTGCAAAATATCTTGGGCTTGATAAAAATTTTATAAATAAGGCACCTTCAGCAGATTTGTGGGACGGACAAAGCGACGAGGGTGACATAGGTTACAGTTACGCTGTTATCGATGAAATTTTACAAAATTTAGAAAATAACAAGGAGCAAGTCATCAAAAGTTTTGGATTAAAAGCGGTCTTGGATATAGAAAATAGAGTTGTTTCAAACAGGTTTAAACGACAAATGCCGTTGATAGTGAAAATTTAAAGGATAAAAGATGAGAGAAATTCCGTTTTACAAACCAACTATCACTGAGCGTGAGAGTGAGCTTATTGAGGAGGCTTTGCATTCTGAAAATGCAACTGATACAGTCGCTAAATTTGAAGATAAGCTAAGAGAGTATTTTGATACAAAATTTGTAGTCACCACAAACAACATCGCAGCTGCACACCATCTAGCTCTAAGTGCGATGGATACAAAGCGTGGTGATAAAGTCATCTGCTCTGTAAATGCCTTTCCAAGCATTGCTCAGGCAGTCAGGCATTTTGATGCTGAGCCCATCTTTGTTGACATTGACGAAGATGATTTTAATATCAGCCCAGAAGCACTCGAAAAGGTACTAAAAGAGCAAAATCATAAAAAGCTAAAATGTGCTTTTATAACACATATCGCTGGACAAAGTGCTAGGCTTAACGAGATAAAGGCTATTTGTGATAAATATGGCATCTTGCTTCTAGATGATGCAAACCGCGGAATAGGTTTAACATATGAGGGTAAAAAAGTTGGCTCAGACTCATTTTTATCATGTTTTCAGACAAACTCACGCGTGGAAAATCCTATCTCAACAGTTGGGTTTTTTACGACAAATGACGAAGAAATCTATAAAAAAGCAAGACTACTTCGCAACTATGCTCTTGTGAATGGCATAGATAAATTTGGAAGCTTAAGCTACATCTATGATGTTGTTGATATAGGCTTAAAATACGATATAAATTCGATAAATGCAGCATTTTCTATCGCTCAGATAGAAAGAACGGATAAGCTCATCAAACGCAGACAAGAGATCGCACAAATTTATGATCAAGAGTTTGCAGAGTGCCAAAACATCACAATTCCAGTCAAAAAACGCGAACATATCTACACTCAGTACATCATAAAGATAAATAAAAACCGTGATAGCTTTGCGAGAGAGCTTTTGGAACGTGGAATTCACACATCGCTACATTACATACCTATACATTTACTAAGCTATTATAAAAATAAATATTCGCTTAAAGTAAATGATTTTCCAAATGCTCTAAAGGCGTATCAACAAGTCCTATCGATACCTATTTATCATAGTTTAACTGATGAAGAGGTTCAGTATATCTGCAATACGGTAAAAGAAATTTCTAAATCTCGTGTTTAAGAAATTTAATATCCTTTTTCATGTCTGGGCGAACGACTATTTCTTTCGCCCAAATGCTTTTCAAATTTTACTAGCATTTTTACTTCTGCCACTAAGTCTTATCTACGCCCTAGTCATTGTTTGTAAGAAATTTATCGCGCGAAAAAAAGATCTAGGCATAAAGATAATAAGCGTTGGAAACTTAACCCTTGGAGGAAGTGGAAAGACACCACTTTGCGTAGCTATCGCTAAAAATTATGAGGGCGCCTTTATCATCCTTAGAGGCTATAAAAGAAAGAGCAAGGGCATGCAGGTTGTCACTCGAGATGGCGAAATTTTACTTGACGTGGCAGCGAGCGGCGATGAGGCTATGATATACGCTACAAGTATTAAAAACGCAAATGTGATAGTAAGCGAAGATAGAAAAGTAGCTATAGACTACGCTAAAAAGCATGGCGCAAAGTATATTTTGCTAGATGATGGATTTTCTAAATTTGACATAGCCAAATTTGATATTTTGGTGCGCCCAAATCCTGAACCAAAGCTTAAGCTTTGCCTGCCAAGCGGGGCTTATAGATATCCGTTTAGCTTTTATAAATTTGGCGATTTTATCGCATGTGAAGGACAAACTCACTTTAGAAAGAGTGAAATTTTAAATAAAACCAAAAGCATGGTGCTAGTTACAGCCATAGCAAACCCAGCCCGTCTTGAAGCGTTTTTTAGCGAGTGCGTAGAGCAGGTCTTTTTCCCTGATCACTACGACTTTTCAAAAGATGAGCTAAGTGAAATTTTGCAAAGTTACAGTGCGACCTCGCTTTTGATGACGCAAAAGGACTATGTAAAGGCAAAGGATTTTGGCTTGCCAATATCGCTTATCACGCTTGAAGTTACGCTAAGCGAGGAGTTTAAAAAGGTTTTGGCGCAGCAAATTTAAGCCCATTTTGTTATAATGAGCCACTTTTTAAAAGGAAAATTTAGATCAAAATGAGAATTTTAATCACATCAGTCGCAAAGAAAAAAGAGGCAAAAAAACTAAGCAAAAAGCTCGTGAAAAAGGGACTTGCAGCTTGCGTAAGTAGCTTTAACGCAAAAAGCGTATATCTCTGGCAAGAGAAGCTTTGTGATGAAAAAGAGCAAATTTTACTCATAAAAACGGACGTTAAATTTAAAAGAGTAGCTAAATTTATAAGAAAGCACCACAGCTACGAAACCCCAGAAATTTTGGCACTTAAGCCAAAAGAGATATTTAAAAAATATGAAAATTGGATAAAAAAATCAACCAAAAAAGGCAAAAAATGAGACTAACACCAACAAGAAGTGTGAAAGATGAAAAGGTAAAAAATGTAAATTTAAGCACAGCCATGCTTAGCCCAAGCTCCGCTCACGGCGGACTTTACGCGCCAAAGAAACTACCAAAGATCACAAAGGCAAAGTGGCAAGAGCTCTCAAGCCTAAGCTACGAAAAACTAGCACTTCACATCATCTCGCTATTTAAATTTGACGTGCCAGAGGCATTTTTCAAAAAAGCGGTCAAAAGATATGCAAGCTTTGATGATCCAAAGCACCCAGTCATTTTTAAAAAAATAGATAAAAATTTATACGTAAATGAGCTATATCACGGCCCAACTAGGGCATTTAAGGATATGGCGCTTCAGCCTTTTGGCTCGCTTCTTAGCCAGCTTGCAAAGGAAAGAGGCGAAAAATATCTCATCATGTGCGCAACGAGCGGTGACACGGGCCCTGCGACACTTCAAACCTTTGCAAATGACGAAAATATCAAGGTCGTCTGTCTTTATCCAGATGGCGGCACAAGCGAGGTTCAAAAACTGCAAATGCAGACCATGCAGGGTGAAAATTTAAAGGTTTTTGGCATAAAAGGCGACTTTGACGATGCCCAAAGGGCGCTAAAAACGCTACTTGCAAATGATAAATTTAAAACTGAACTGAAGAAAAAGCGCCTTAAACTAAGTGCGGCAAACTCAGTAAATTTTGGCAGGATACTCTTTCAGATCATCTACCACGCCTACGCCCATGCAAATTTACTAAAGCAAAAGGCGCTTAAGGCAAAAGAGAGCTTTGACATCATCGTGCCAAGTGGAAATTTTGGCAACGCTCTTGGGGCGTATTACGCTAAAAAAATGGGCGCAAAGATCGGCAAGATCAGGATCGCTTCAAACGCAAACAACATTTTGACGCAGTTTTTTACCACCGGTGTTTATGACCTCAGAGATAAAAAGCTGGTTAAAACGATAAGTCCTGCCATGGACATTTTGATCAGCTCAAACGTCGAGCGCTTGCTTTTTGATAAATTTGGCAGCGTTAGAACAAATGAACTCATGCAAAGCCTTGCAAAAAACAAATTTTATAAGCTTAGCAAGCAAGAGCTTGACGCACTAAAAGATGATTTTGAAGCTAGCTGGTGTGACGATAAGGAGTGCGAGGCATACATCGCAAAGCTCGCAAAAAATGGCTATGCAGTAGATCCGCACACGGCGACTTGTTTTAAGATGGTCAATATTGATCGCATAAATGTTATTACTTCGACTGCACACTGGGTGAAATTTACGCCAAGTATGATCAAAGCGTGCCAGATCAAAGATACGAAAGATGAAAAAGATGCGCTGGCAAAGACTGCTAAAATTTTAAATGACAGCGTGCCAAGCTCAATAAATTCGCTATTTAGCGCAAAAATTTTACACAAAAACATCATAAAAGAGGACGAGATCGAAAAGTGCGTCCTAGAATGGATCGAGCGATGATAATCATCCCAGCTCGCCTTGCCTCAACAAGGTTTAGTAACAAAATTTTAAAAGAAATAAACGGCGTGCCGATGTTTGTGGCGACGGCTCTTAGAGTAAGTGGCGTGGACGATGTGGCGGTTGCGGTGGATGAGCCAAGCGTGCTAGAGATCGCCAAGGCTCACAACATAAAAGCTGTACTAACTAGCAAAGATCATCAAAGTGGCACTGATAGGATAAATGAAGCGGCGCAAATTTTAGGACTAAGCGAGAGTGAGATCATCATAAATGTTCAGGCCGATGAACCATTTATCGAGCCTGAAAATATTGCTAAATTTAGGGCTTTTTGCGAGCAAAATAGGGAAAAAGCCTTTATGTTTTCTTGCTATAAAAAGATGGATGATGAGTTTGCGGATGATAAAAATTTAGTCAAAGTAGTGACTGATTTTGAGGGATATGCACTTTACTTTTCAAGATCAAGGATACCATTTAACAGAAGTGAATACAAAAGCTACAAGGCTCACCTTGGCATTTACGGATACAGTGTAAAAAGCCTAAAAGAGTTTTGCGCGCTCATGCCTTCAAACCTTGAAAATACCGAGAAACTCGAGCAGCTACGCGCCCTAGAAAATGGCAAAAAGATAGCGATGCTGGAGGTTGAGAGCCAAAGTATCGGCATCGATAGCGAAGAAGACTATAAAAGAGCACTTGCTAAATTTGGCAAGTAGGAAGGCTACAAATTCTCTTTAAGCAATGCTGTAAAATAAAGAGAATTTGTTTAAAATTATTAACTTTATAAAAATATTCAAAAGTAGAAAACTATTGTTTAAAACTTGCGATCGTAAAATTAATCTTTCTTGATCTTTATTTTTTTGATTTTATCTTTAACTACATAAAATTTTAAAACAGCACTTGAGTAAAAGTCTTTATAAAAACCTAAAAGTTTTGACTCTTTTTTAGTGCAAATAGCTGCAAAAACACTCTCAAGGTCAATTCTCTCTTTTTGTGTTAAATTTTCCATCTAGCTTCCTAATAATTTTCTCATCTTATTGATAACAAATAATATTTCATCATCGTCAAGCTCACATAGTAGTTTGCAAACCGCAGCAGCAGCTTGCGGCTTTGAGTTACCAAGCCTCCAGTCTTGATATGTCCTCATAGGCACGCCAAGTTCTTCTGCCATTTTTGCCTGTGAAATCTTTTTACCGATATTTTTTGCTTCAACTGCATTGTGAAGTAAATTAAATATATCACTTGTTTCAATCATTGAAGTATTATACGAATTATTTTATTAAATATACATAAAATACTATATAAATAAAGTAAAATAGTATATAAATACCATTATAATTTATAAAAAATACTATAAAAAATATTTATAATACGAAAAAACGTATAAAAATATGTTAATTTTCTAAAATTTATTTCCCTAAAAAACATACTAATTTTTTAAAAAAAGGATAAATCTGTTTTTAGGTCTTATGCTACGTACTTTATATATCTTTAGTTTATTAGACTAAAGATATATAAATAATTTTTTTTAACTTATATACTTGACATTAATAAACTAAAGTTGTATAATCCGCTTAGCAATTAAAAAGAAAGAGTGCTAAAAGTGAGTAAAACAAATAAACGCGATTTGATACTAAACTCTATTATCGAAGCTTATTTGCAAGATAATATGCCAATTGGCTCAAATGAGCTAGGCTCTCGCATGAGTGTGTCTATACCAGCTTCAACGATACGTGTTTATTTTAAAAAACTCTCAGATGAAGGTGAGATCACTAAGCTACATATTAGTGGCGGCAGGATCCCAACAATCTCTACAATGAGAAGATACTGGAGCGAAATTTTTGCTTTAAGTGATATAAATTTAGAGATAAATGATCCTGATAGTTTAAAGATGTTGTGTGATAAATTTGAGCTTTATTGTATGATTTTTGGCACAATAGATAAAGAGTTGCTAGAAATTTTAAATTTAAATGATAGATATTTGGTTTTAAATTTTGGAGAAGATGAGATTGTCATCAAATTTGATGCCAGGATGTATAAATTTTTAAGCAATCTAATCGGAGTTAGTTTAGATAAGCTTGAACTCATCTGCTCACAAGTCGGTATAGGCGAGTTAAAAAATAAGATAAGAGAGCTTAAAAGGACCAAAGTTTATTTTCAAGAAAATGAAATTTTGGCCTTTAATATGTTTAAAGACGGTCGTTTTAAGATGATTTTTGATCCTAGTTTTAGTTTGCAAATGGATGATAAGTTGGCATTTTCTCCACTGTTTGATGAAAATTTTATGGGTCTTAAATTTAATGCAAACTACCTTGGTAGCGAAGCACAGATGATCTGTGCTGGCAGTATTTATACTGACTATGTGAAATTTATAAATCTAATAAAGGAGGCCGCGTGAGTGAGGAAGTAAAAGAACAAAATACACCGGAAACCGAACCTGTGCAAGAGCTAGCTAGTGATAGCGTAAATTTGGATGCACTTGGTGATATTTCAAAGGTGGAAAAGCTCGAAAAAGAACTTGGCGAAATTACTGATAAATATTATAGAGCAAATGCTGAGTTTGAAAACATGAAAAAGCGTTATGAAAAAGAGAAGTCAGACATTGCAAATTTTGCAAATGAGAAATTTGCTAGGGACTTGCTTCCGGTTATTGATGCGCTTGAAATGGCAGCAAATTTTGACCCAGAGGATGATGAATTTGCCAAAAAGATCAAAGAAGGTGTTTTGATAACTATAAACCAATTTAAAAAATGTTTTGAAAAGCATGGTGTGGTCGAGATCTCAACTGACACCGAGTTTGATCCAAACGTTCATAATGCGGTATTAAGGGTTGATAGTGAGGAGAAAGAGAGTGGTCAGATCGTGCAGGCTTTGCAAAAAGGCTATTTGATAAATGGTAGGGTTTTGCGCCCAGCTATGGTCAGTGTAGCAAACTAAATTTATAAAAATAAAATCTAATAAAAAGGAAAGAGATGTCAAAAGTTATAGGTATAGACTTAGGTACAACAAACTCTTGTGTGAGCGTTTTTGAACGTGGCGAGAGTAAGGTGATCCCAAACAAAGAGGGTAAAAACACGACTCCATCAGTCGTTGCTTTTACAGACAAGGGCGAAATTTTAGTAGGTGACGTAGCAAAACGTCAAGCGGTTACGAACCCTGAGAAAACGATCTACTCGATCAAACGTATCATGGGCCTAATGAGTAGTGAGAAAAACGCTGAAGAGGCAAAAGCTCGCTTGCCATATCACGTCGTAGATAGAAACGGCGCTTGCGCAGTTGAGATCGCTGGTAAGGTCTATACTCCGCAAGAAATTTCAGCAAAAATTCTTATCAAACTAAAAGAAGATGCTGAAGCATATCTTGGCGAGAAGGTAACAGATGCGGTTATTACAGTGCCTGCGTACTTTAACGATAGTCAAAGAAAAGCTACAAAAGAGGCTGGAACGATCGCTGGTCTTAACGTACTTCGCATCATCAACGAGCCGACAGCTGCCGCACTTGCGTATGGTCTTGATAAAAAAGAGGCTGAGAAAATTTTAGTTTACGACCTAGGTGGTGGTACATTCGACGTTACAGTACTAGAAACTGGTGATAATATCGTTGAGGTTTTGGCAACTGGCGGTAACGCATTCTTGGGCGGTGACGACTTTGATAATAAAATCATTGACTGGCTTGTAAGCGAGTTTAAAAACGAAAATGGTATCGATCTAAAAGGCGATATCATGGCACTTCAGCGCTTAAAAGAAGCAGCAGAAAATGCTAAAAAAGAGCTTAGCTCAGCTCAAGAGAGCGAGATAAATTTACCATTTATCACAGCTGACGCGACTGGTCCAAAACACCTTGTCAAAAAGTTAACTCGTGCTAAATTTGAAGGCATGATCGACTCACTTGTTGGCGAGACTATCGCTAAGATAAATGAAGTGACAAAAGATGCCGGTCTAAATAAGAGTGAGATCAAAGAGGTTGTAATGGTAGGTGGCTCAACTCGTGTGCCACTAGTTCAAGAAGAGGTCAAAAAAGCGTTTGGTAAAGAGCTAAATAAGAGCGTGAACCCAGATGAAGTCGTAGCTATCGGTGCTGCGATCCAAGGTGCGGTCATAAAAGGTGATGTAAAAGACGTGCTACTTCTTGACGTAACTCCTCTTAGTCTTGGTATCGAAACACTTGGCGGCGTGATGACAAAGATCATCGAAAAAGGTACAACCATACCTACTAAAAAGAGCCAGGTATTTTCAACTGCTGAAGATAATCAAAGTGCAGTTACTATTATGGTTTTACAAGGTGAGCGTGAGTTTGCAAGAGATAATAAATCACTTGGAAATTTCAATCTCGAAGGCATCCCGGCAGCTCCAAGAGGCGTACCTCAAATAGAAGTTGAATTTGATATCGACGCGAACGGAATTTTAACTGTTTCAGCAAAAGATAAAGCAACTGGCAAAGCGCAAAATATCACTATCTCTGGATCAAGCGGTCTAAGCGAAGAAGAGATAAACAACATGGTAAAAGACGCTGAGCTTCACAAAGAAGAGGACAAAAAACGCAAAGATGCAGTTGAAGCTAGAAACCAAGCAGATGCACTAGTTCACCAAACTGAAAAGAGTATGAGCGAACTTGGTGAGAAGGTCTCAGCTGAAGATAGAGCCAACATCGAAGCTGCACTAAATGATCTAAAAGAGGTCTTGAAAGATGAAAATTCTTCAAAAGAGCAGATCGATGCAAAAGTAGAAGCTCTAAGCAAAGCTAGCCACAAACTTGCAGAAGCTATATACAAAAAAGATGAAAACGCTGGCGCAAACGGCGGCAACAACAAAAAAGATGACGACGTAATCGACGCTGAAGTCGAATAAGACAAATAGAGCAGGGCACTTGCCTTGCTCTTTTAAATCCTAGAAATTTAAACTTCAAATACAATTATTTTAATAAATCACCTAAATTTTGATCTATGGCAAGTTTTTTATATTAATAAATTTATATAATGCCAAGTAAGATTTCAAGCATAAAAGGTAAAAAATGTATCTATTTTCTCTCATTGTTCATTTAGTTTGTGCCATTATATTTATAGGATATGTCTTTTTTGACGTTTGCATATATCCGTTTGCTAAAAAAACGGTAAATCCCCAGACTCTTGAAGCGGTCAAAAAAGCCTATACAAAAGGCAGTGCGGTAGTTTTTGGCACAGCATTTTTATTGCTTTTGATAAGTGGAACCTACATGGCAAAGGACTATTTTGGAGGCGAACTTGGCTGGTGGCAGAGTAATTTTCAAAAGATATTGCTGTTGAAAATTTTTGTTTTACTCATAATGTGCTTTGTGACTTTTGTCTCTGTTCTTAATGTTACCATCTTAAAAAAACCTGATCCGTTTGGAAAATTTTCGCACTTAATCGCTCTCGTGCTTTGCCTAATAATGGTCGTTTTAGCAAAATTTATGTGGTGGGTTTAGTACTAAGGGCTTGGCTAAAGTTTTAGATACAAATTTAAGCCAAGCCAAAATTTTTTCTAATCAATGCTCTTTAGTTTGTCGTTATTAAGACCTTCTTCGATGCGTTTTATCTCTTCACTTCCGTCTCTTACGACATTTTTATCAAATTTCAAGTAGTCACATATCTTTTTTGGGTACTCTACGTGAGTTAGTATAAATTTAAAGACATTTAATCTAGCTTCTTTTTTATTATCGCTTGCAACGATTACCCATGGAGATATGCTGTTATGAGAGGCAAGTAGCATTGAATATTTTGCAATGGAGTACTGATCCCAAAGCTCTTGTGCTTTTTGATCGACAGGGGATATTTTAAACTGCTTTAGGGGATCACTTTGTCGTTCTTTGAAACGCTTTTTCTGCTCATCTTTTGTGATTGAAAGATAAATTTTAAAGAAAATTATGCCAGAGTTTATGATCATCTCTTCAAATTTTGGCACCTCTCTTAAAAATTCTTTATGCTCCTCTTGACTGCAAAAACCCATCACGGGCTCCACTCCAGCCCTGTTATACCAGCTCCTATCAAAGATCACGATCTCCCCAGCACTTGGCAGATGTGTCACATATCTTTGAAAGTACCACTGGGTTTTTTCGACATCACTTGGCTTGGTAAGTGCTACTATCCTGCATCCACGTGGGTTTAGATGCTCAGTTAGGCGTTTTATCGTACCGCCCTTGCCAGCTGCGTCACGCCCCTCCATTAGCATGAGTACTCTAAGACCCTTGTCTTTGACATGGTTTTGAAATTTCAAAAGCTCTATCTGAAGCAGTCTAAGCTCATCTTCGTAGTCGAGTTTATTGGATTTTTGGTGTTTTTTATCTTTTGACATCTTTGCTCTTTTTAAAAAATTTCACATTTCTTCACGATTTTACTATAAACATAGAAAAAATTTAAGAATTTAGACTAAAATCATCTCTTTTTAAATTTAGCAAGGATATGTATGTTTTTTAAAATTATTTTTTCACTCATTTTATTTGCAAGTTCGCTTTTTTCTGAAGTTTTAGATGTTAGTAAGGCTTTTGTGCTAAGTCCAAGTGTAGATGACCAAAATATCGAAGTAAAGTTTAAATTTGGCGAAAATATCTACCTTTATAAAGAGAGCTTTGAGATTAAATTGGCTGATAAAAAGATAAATGACTTGCTAAATATGCCAAAGAGTGAAAACACTGGCGAATACGAAATTTATCCAAAAGACTTCTCTCTATTTATCCCATTAAATTTAGTAAAAGATCATCTGCAAGATGGTAAGACTAGACTAAACATCAATTATCAAGGTTGTGCTAAAAACGGCATTTGCTACCGACCACAAAGCAAAATTTATGAAATTTTTGAAAAGTCAGGTAAGTTTAGCATTATAGCCTTTGAAAACGAGCAAAAAGATGAAGCAAATATCAGTCTAGAAGAGTTTTCTGATGAGCAAAGTATCGCAAACGAGCTAAGCAGCAAAAACTTTTTTATCTCTCTTGTGACATTTTTTGGCTATGGCCTTTTGCTCTCACTCACGCCTTGCGTTTTCCCGATGATACCGATACTCTCAAGCATCATCGTCTCAAAGGGTAGTAACTTAAACGCCAAAAAAGGCTTTTTGCTCTCACTAGTCTACGTCTTTGCGATGAGCCTTGCCTACGCGCTAGCTGGCGTAGCGGCGAGCTTACTTGGGTTTGGTATCGCAGGAGCACTGCAAAATATCTACGTGCTTGGCGCATTTGCAGCCATTTTTGTCATTTTAAGCTTTAGCATGTTTGGCTTTTACGACATCAAGCTACCATCAAAATTTGAAAATATGATTAGCAAAAAGTCACAAAATAGCTCAGGCCTCATCGGCGTTTTCATCATGGGCTTTGCCTCAGCACTCATCGTCTCGCCTTGCGTGGCAGCACCATTAGCTGGAGCGCTTCTTTATATAGCGCAAAGCGGAGATGCCCTTTATGGAGGCATCATGCTTTTTGTCATGGGGCTAGGCATGGGCGTGCCACTTCTTATAATAGGACTAAGCTCTGGCAAGCTTTTACCAAGGCCTGGTGGCTGGATGGACGAGATCAAAAAGCTTTTTGGTTTTTTAATGCTTGTCATGGCCGTTTGGATCCTTGCACGCGTGCTTGGATCGTTTTTTGAGCTACTTGGATACGGCATCATAGGCGTTTTTGCGGCAGTCTATCTTGGTGCGTTTGAGGCAGCAAATAACGGCTGGACTAAATTTAAAAAAGCACTTTGCATTCTGGTTTTGGTCTATTCACTTATGCTGATTGTTAGTTCTTTTCTTGGCTCAAAAGATGTGCTTTCGCCGCTTTCTGGTCTAAATTTTTCAAAAAGCGAGAGCGAGCTAAATTTCAAACAAGCTAGAAATTTAAACGAACTAAACGAGATGATAAAAAACTCAAATGAGCCCGTGCTAGTCGACTTCTATGCGGATTGGTGTGCAAGCTGCAAGGAGATAGATCATATCACTTTTAAAGATGCTGGCGTAAAGAGTGCTCTTGCAAATTTTATGCTTATTCGCATTGATGTGACAAGCGGCGGTAAAGAAAATGACGAGATGTTAAGAAATTTTGGACTTATTGATCCGCCCGCACTTTTGCTATTTAATGGTAGCGAGGAGCTAAAAGCTCTTAGGACTATTGGTTTTATAAATCCTAAAAATTTCCTAGCAAAGCTTGAGAAAATTAAATAACCTTGTCTTTGCTTTTGCAAATATCGTTTAATATGCACTCAAAACAAAGCGGCTTTTTGGCTTTACAGGTGTAGCGGCCAAAGAGCACCATGCCTTGATGAAGTTTGCCAAGGTCGGTTTTAAAGGCACGATTAAGATCATCTTCGGTTGCTTCTGGGGTCTTCGCTTGGCTAAGGCCCAGTCTATGAGATACTCTAAAAACATGTGTATCTACTGCCATGACATTTGCATTTGTGGCTTCCAAAAGCACGACATGAGCGGTCTTTTGGCCAACTCCAGCAAGAGTTTTTAGCTTCTCTTCATCAAGTGGAATTTCTCCATTATAAAGCTCAACCACGCTGTTTGCCATCTTGATCAAATTTACTGCTTTGTTGTTAAAAAAGCTGCATGAGTTTATCATAAGTTTTAAGCTGGCTAAATTTGCACTTGCTAGCTCAAAAACGTCTTTGTAAGCTTCAAATAGGGCAGGTGTGATCAAATTTACCCTTTTGTCAGTGCACTGAGCTGAGAGCATGACGCAAACGAGTAACTCGTATAAATTTCTAAACTGAAGCTCGCTTTTGGCGTCCTTAAACTCGTCCAAAAGTCTTCTTTTTATCTCTAAAATATCTTTTTTTGTTCTCATTTGGTTATTTTACCTAAAATTATATATTAAACGAAAAGTTATAGCATTATTTGCTATAATCGTCCCCGAAAATCAATTTTTTAAAGGATTTGTATGAAAAAATTTCTATTTCCAGCAGTTTTAAGTTTAGCAGCAGCTATTAGTTTGAACGCAGCAGTAGTTGCAACAGTAGATGGTGACGCTATAAACGATAGCGATATTTCAGGACTTTTGTCAGCAGCTATGCCAGGTTTTGACGCTAGCAAGCTTCAACCAAATGAGAAAAAACGCATTATCGACGATCTAATAAATAGAAAACTTCTTTTAAAAGATGCTAAATCAAGCGGTATCGAAAAAGATGTTGAGTATATCAAAGCTGTTAAGGCTGCACAAGAAGGCATCGCAGTTGAGCTTTATATGAGAAAACTATTTGATAGCTTAAAAGTAAGTGAAAATGAACTAAAAGACTTTTATAATAAAAACAAATCTAGCATGAATGAGCCAGCTCAAGCAAAAGCTAGACATATCCTAGTTGAAGATGAAAAAACAGCAAACGACATCATTGCTCAGCTTAAAAATTTAAAAGGCGAGGCATTAACAAAGAAATTTGCAGAGCTTGCAAGCGCAAAATCAATCGATAAAGGCTCAGCAGCACATGGTGGCGAGCTTGGTTGGTTTGGTCAAAGCCAAATGGTAAAACCTTTTGCAGATGCTGCATTTTCAATGGCTAATGGCGCAGTTTCAACTAAACCAGTTAAAACTCAGTTTGGTTATCATGTAATCTTAAAAGAAGATGGCAAAGCTGCCGGTACTATAAGCTTTGAACAAGCAAAAGCAGAGATCGAGCAAGCTGTAAAAATGGAGAAATTCCAGGCTGCTGTTAGACAAAAAAGCGAAACTTTACGCCAAAAAGCAAAGATAGAATATAAATAAAATTTGGAGGAAAAAATGGGCGTTTTAGATATTGTAAATGCTGGAGTTTTAAGCGGAGATGATGTAACAAAACTTTATGCTTACGCCAAAGAGCAAGGTTTTGCGATACCTGCTGTAAATGTCGTGGGAAGTGACTCTGTTAATGCCGTTTTAGAAGCAGCAAAGGTTGCTAACTCGCCTGTTATCGTTCAGTTTAGTAATGGTGGTGCAGGTTTTTACGCTGGTAAAGCCTGCGACAACGCCGCAGTTCTTGGAGCGATCGCTGGAGCAAAGCACGTTCATTTGCTTGCCAAGGCTTATGGTGTGCCAGTCATTTTACACACAGACCATGCCGCAAGAAAGCTTTTGCCTTGGATAGATGAGCTAATACTTGCTAGCCGCGAGCACAAAAAAGCCCACGGCGTACCACTTTTTAGTTCTCATATGCTAGATCTTAGCGAGGAGAGCTTGGAGGAGAATTTAAGCACATGCGAGAAATATCTAAAAGAGCTTAGCGAGCTTGGTATCAGCCTTGAGATCGAGCTAGGTGTCACTGGCGGCGAAGAGGACGGAGTGGATAACACAGGTGTTGATAATGCGCTTCTTTACACTCAACCAGAGGACGTCGCGCTTGCTTATGAAAGATTAAGTAAGATAAGTGATAAATTTAGCATTGCGGCTAGTTTTGGCAATGTCCACGGCGTTTATAAACCAGGTAATGTCTTGCTAAGACCAGAAATTCTTAAAAACTCTCAAGTCTATGTCGCTAAGAAATTTAATACAAAAGATAGTAAACCTGTAAATTTTGTATTTCATGGTGGCAGTGGCAGTGAGCTAAAAGATATTAAAGATGCTGTGAGCTACGGTGTTATCAAGATGAATATCGACACTGATACGCAGTGGGCGTTTTGGGACGGAGTACGCGAGTATGAGGCCAAAAATAGAGCGTACTTGCAAGGGCAGATCGGCAACCCAGAGGGTGAAGATAAGCCAAATAAAAAATACTACGACCCAAGGAAATGGCTAAGAAGTGGCGAGGAGAGCATGGTTAAGCGTCTTCAGACTGCTTTTAGCGACTTAAATTGCATAAATAGGAACTAATCCTATGCAAAATCAAAATGATTTTAGTGAGCTAAGCGTGCCAAAAGAGCGCCAAGCTCACTCTTTCTTTGTCTTTTTTAAAGTTATCTTTATCCCTTTAGCCATCTATGTCTTGGCAATACTAGCGTATCTTGGCGTTATAAATTTTCAGATGAAGCTTCACACCATCGTGATGATGGGCGTTATACTCTTTGTCGCTTTTATATTTTCACGCCACAGCGCATTGGTCGCTTACTCAAATTTTCTAGCAAACGCCAAAGACTACAAGATAAGGCTAAAAGAATTTATCATCTCGCATCTCTTTGAAATTTCAAGTGTCAAAAAGGTAAACGCCAAATTTGAAGACTTTTTTGAGAGCTATACAAGAAATTTTAGAAATGACAACCTAGCAAACATCGGCCAAGCAGTCTTTCCTATGCTTGGAATTTTGGGTACATTTATCAGTATTGCTATCTCCATGCCAGAATTCAGTTCAAATACAACAGATGGCCTTGAAAAAGAGATCGCTATACTGCTAAACGGCGTAGCTACGGCGTTTTATGTATCGATCTATGGTATTTTTTTAGCGCTTTGGTGGATGTTTTTTGAAAAGATAGGCGTTAGTAAATTTGAGAAATTTTACAGCGAGCAAAAAGAGCTTAGCCGTGAGTTTTTCTGGCAGGAAAATGAACTAAATGCAAATTTTATGAAAGCATCTGTCGGCTACTTCAAAGATAGTCATGACGCTTTTAAAATGGTGCTTGACGATAAATTTTTAAGAAATTTAAACGATCAGGTAAATGAAAAATTTGACAGACTAAAAGAGCTTTGCGAAATAGAGAAAAATGTCATAAATCAAAGCAAAGCTGAGCTTAGCACAAACCTTAAAATGCTAAATGAAGCTAGCCTAAAACAAGACGAATTCGTAAAAATCCATTCTGATATGCTAAAGGCAGTAAGCGCGTTTTCTAATGCCTTTAAAGATATGGAGGTTAAAATTTTAACCGAGCATGCAAAGCTTGGTGAAATTTTTAATAGAAATTTAAATGCTACAAAAGATAGCCAGCTTAAATTTGAGCAGACTATCAAGAGCTTTGACAAGGTTTTAAGAGAATTTTCATACTCGCTCATGAAAGAGCAAAATGAGTCGTTAAAAGAATTTAGAGCCTCACTCGTGGAGAGTGCTACGATATTTAAGGCAGCTTATGAGCAAGAGGGCAGGAGCTTGGAGCGTGAAAAAGAGCGTGAGAGCTTGATCGCTGAGCTTAAGAAAAACATAGACGAGATCGACAAAGAAGCAAATTCAGTAATAGAAAAAATCGAAAATCTAGTGCAATGAAAATAAACAAAAATAACGAGGATCAATCGAGCTTTTGGGTTTCGTACGCAGACTTGATGGCAGGTCTGCTCTTTGTTTTTATGCTACTTATCGGCGCTGTCGTCGTAAAATACGTCCTAACTCAAAACACCCTTGAAAATAAAGAGCAAGCTATCATCGCAGCTTTAGCAAATTTAAAAGACGCCCAGGGCAGAAATTTCACCCTTGAAGAGCTAAATGACGCCCTAAAAAGCGAGCTTTCAAAGATAAGCGACGAAAACATAAATTTAAAAAAATCAAATGAAATTTTTGTCATCCAAATAGACGCCCTAAAAGAAAAACTAGCTAAGCTTATAGAGCAAAACAAAGACGCGAATGCGAGCATAAAAGAGCTAAATGCCAGCATTTTTGATCTAAATCAAAAGATGATCGTGCTAAATGATGAAATTTCATCAAAAGATAGAGCGCTTGGAGATGCAAATGAAAGTAGCGAGAAAAATTTAGCCAAGATCGCCTTTTTACTCGAGCAAGTAAGCCAAAAAGAGGCTAGATATGACGAGCTTTTAAGGGACTTAAACGTCACTCGTGATAGGGTCAAAAACCTAACTGGCATAAGGGTAAAAGTGATCTCAGCTCTAAAAGATAGGCTAGGATCGAGCATCGAGATCGATCCAAACTCAGGCGCGCTAAAGCTTAGCTCCTCAGTGCTTTTTGACAAAGGCAGTGCGGTTTTGAAAGAGGAGGTCAAAGAGGAGTTAAAGGCCACTCTTAGTAAATATTTCGACGTGCTTTTAAATGATAAAGATATTGCATCAAATATTGATCAAATCATAATTGAGGGCTTTACAGATAGCGACGGAAGCTATATTTATAACTTAGAGCTTTCACAAAAAAGAGCTTACGCGGTGATGGAGTTTATAAACTCATTTAGCGATGACGTTCGCCTGAGAAAGTTGCTCGTGGCAAGCGGACGAAGCTACAATGAGTTAGTTTTTAAAGACGGAGCCGAGGACAAGGACGCTTCAAGGCGCATCGAGATCAAATTTTCACTCTCAAACAAAGAGGCTATCAACGAGATAGAGAAATTTTTGGAGTTTAAGGGTGATTGATAAAATTTGCTTAAGAGGGCGAGAATTTTGGCTTTTGAGAGATGATCTGCTAGGCGAGTTTAACGGCAACAAAGCAAGAAAGCTAGAGTATTTTTTAAACGCTGATCTTAGCGGCATAAAAGCCATCGTATCTCACGGCTCAAGCCAGTCAAATGCGATGTATAGCCTAAGTCTTTTTGCCAAGCTAAAGGGGCTTAAATTTTACTACGTTGTATCTCATTTAAGCTCAAATTTAGAGCAAAATCCAGTTGGAAACTTCAAATTTGCACTTGAAAATGGCATGGAAATTTTTGTAAAAGATGAGCGTGAGAAATTTGCCAAAGAGCTTGCAAAGAGCAAAAACGCACTCTTCATAAACGAGGGCGTGGCGCAGAGTGAGGCTGAGCTTGGCTTTATCACGCAGGTACGCGAGATAAATGAGTGGAGCAAAAAAAGTGGTATAAAGCCTGATATTTTTTTGCCTTCTGGCACCGGAACTAGTGCCTGTTACCTAGCAAAACACACTGATCTTAGGGTCTTTACAGCACCATGTGTAGGGGATGGTGACTATCTAAAAAAGCAAATTTATGAGCTAGATAAAAATAGCAAGGTGCAAATTTTAAATCCGCCAAAGAAGTATCATTTTGGGAATTTATACCCAGAGCTTTATGAGATTTGGCTAGAGGTTTGCAAAAGTGGCGTGGAATTTGACCTGGTATACGACCCTGTTGGCTTTATCACGCTTTTTGCAAATTTAGATAAGCTTGGGGATCAAATTTTATACATCCACCAGGGTGGAATTTTAGGTAACATTACACAAAAGCAAAGATATGAGAGAAAATTAAAATTAAAGGAGCATGGATGAAATTTTTCCATAGCAGCGACGCTGATTTTGAGAGTAAATTTTTACAGCTTGTTAAACGAAGTGATAATGATATGAGCGCTGTAATGCCAGTGGTTGCTAGCATAATAGACGAGATAAGAAAAGATGGCGATAGTGCACTTTTTGCCCAGATAACAAAATTTGATAAATTTAGCGTCACAGGCAAAAACGACATAATAATCGACGTAAAAGAGATGGAAGCGGCCTACAACTCTCTAGATAACGCCCTAAGAGTGGCTCTAAATTTAGCCCACGATAGGATAAAAAGCTATCATGAGCGCACAAAGCCAAGCGACTGGACCTACAAAGATGAGCACGACATATTACTTGGGGCAAAATACACTCCGGTTGATCGTGCAGGCCTTTACATTCCAGGTGGTAAGGCGGCATATCCTAGCTCACTTCTTATGAACGCTGTGCCTGCTATCGTGGCTGGCGTAAAAGAGATTGTGGTTTGTACTCCAGCACCAAATGGCAAGGTAAACCCTCTACTTCTTGCGGCTATGCATCTTTGTGGTATCAAAACAGCCTTTAAGATAGGCGGAGCAAGTGCTATTGCAGCGATGGCGTACGGAACTGCAACCGTGCCAAAGGTTGATGTTATCACGGGGCCTGGTAATATCTACGTGGCGACTGCTAAAAAGCTAGTTTATGGCGACGTAAATATCGATATGATCGCTGGTCCAAGCGAGATAGGCGTGATCGCTGATGATAGCGCTGATCCTCGCCACATAGCGATCGATCTACTCTCACAAGCCGAACACGACGAGATAGCAAGTGCTTTTTTGATAACACCAGTAGAGACTTTTGCAAGAGCGGTACAAAGACACATCGAAGATGAGCTAAAGACACTAAAACGCGAAGCGATCGCAGGTGCAAGTATAAGAAATAAAGCCGCAATAATAGTAGCAAAAGATTTAAAAGAGTGTTTTGCTCTCATGAATGAGCTCGCAGTGGAGCACCTAGAGATCGCTACAAATGATGCTTTGAGCTATATGGATGAGGTGACTCATGCGGGAGCTATATTTTTTGGACACTTTACGCCTGAAGCGATGGGAGATTATATCGCTGGACCAAATCACACATTGCCAACTGGCGGTAGTGCGAGATTTTACTCACCGCTTGGAGTTGAAAATTTCATGAAGCGAAGCTCTATCATTTCAGTGAGTAGAAAAGGTATCATGCATCTTGGCAAATCATGTATGCAGCTAGCCGAAGCTGAAGGGCTAACTGCTCATAAAAAATCAGTTGCGGTGAGACTAGAAGAGTAAAGAAAAATAGATTTTATAAAGATTTTGCAACTTTTTATAGAATTTATAGTAGAATCAATAGCGAATTATAAAAAAGGAGTTGTTATGAAGTTAGGAACTTATACTGCAAACCAGGCTTCAGGAAACTATTATTTAGATCAAGCAAAAAATAGCGAGAAGAAGGCGCTAAATGCCATCTCTGCAAACAGCGAGATCAAAGCATCAGGTGCAAATTTGCAAATCGCAGAGAGTTTGCTTTCACAAACAAATGTCTTGAACGAAGGTTTAGCAAATGCAAACGATATGATTGGAATGCTTCAGATCGCTGACTCAACACTTTTAAATTTAAGTAAAAGTACAGATAAAATAGGTGAACTTTCAAGCAAACTCACAAATCCTGCTCTTTCGGCGAATGAACAAAAAGGCATAAAGAGCGAAATCAATGCACTAAGAAATGCTATGAGTGATAGTGTGAAAGAGGCTAAATTTAATGGAAAAAACGTATTTGATGCTGATCTTGGATTTTTTACAGGTGAGAGTACAAAAAATATAAATTTAGGTACAAACGCGCTTCTAAATGTAAAAGATGACGGCTCAAATGCGGGTGAAATTTTAAAAAATATAAATTCGCTTCGTTCAGAGATCGGTTCAACACAAAATGCTGTATTTAGGGGCATAAATGCTCTAGCAGCAAGAAGTGTGGCAAATGCTAATAGTATAGAGAATCTTGATAGTAGCGACATAGCAAAGAGCTTGGAAGAAAATTTACAAGCAAATTTAAAGCTACATGCTGCATCTTTGGCTAAAGCTCACGATACTACGAGTTTGGCCGCAAAACTAGATAAACTTCTAGCTGAATAAATTTTACCGGTCTTGTGCCGGTAAAATTTTTAGTTCCTAATAAATTTTATAAAATCTTGTCTTGCTTGGATAGCGTCTATTTATAGTTTAGATTGTAGATATGGGCATACTGAGGAATTTCATGATGCTATATTTGCTCAAGTCTTAGTTGTAATTTCAGGCAAACCTAAGCTATTTTTATAGTAAGGCAAAAAATAAATTTTTAAGAGGTATAAATTTGTAAGACCAAACGGTCTTACAAAATTGATTATTTTTTGGTGTGAGGGTTGTTTACTCTGCCACTATCGACAACTTGAAGTCCTACTGTGTCGTATGCTGCGCCAAAGCCTTTTACATATCTACCTTTTGTTGGGGTGAGTTTTACTATATAGAAATCTTTTGTATCTTTAATAAATGCAAGTGCTGATTCATTTGCGAAGGCACTTTCAAATTTAGCCATAAACTCATCTCTTACGCTCTCATTCATAAACTCAGCTTTAGCTTCAAAACTCACTCTGATGCGAGCAAATAAACTTTTTGCGTCTTTTTCATCCTGAATAAAAAGAAGTGAAATTTTATCTGGGTTTTGTTTTATTGAGTGGTAGTGATTTGCAACTGATGATATGCAGATATAAAACTCATCGTTTTCTTTTATAAAAGGTGAATATGACGAAACTGCACGTCCGTCAAGAATACTTGAGATCACGACAGTCTTAAAGCTATTTATAAATTTCATCATTCCGCTTTGCACACTAGAGCTATTTGTGTCGCCCTTGATGCTCATATAAAGTTCGATGATCGACTCTCTAAAACCATCTCCGCCTGCTTTGCTTAAAAATGGTACAAATGTTTTTGCCTGATCGCATGTTATTTCCATACCATCTTCGTTTATATCAGTCATTTTGACATTTGTAGGCTCAGCTACACCACTAAATTTCTTACAAAACTCGATCACTATATCCAGATGATCCTTATTCATGTGGTCTAATGCTCTTTGTTTCAAAACCATTCTCCTTATAAAAATAAAATTGAAAATCGCAAAATTATACTAAAGAAAATCTTAAAATTGATTAAAATTATCATTAATATTTTTAAAGCGAGAATTAAGCTTATTTTTTTAAAATTACGAGTTATTAATAACATTTTAGAAAATTTATGGCTTTTATTTAAAGATTATATTTTCTGCTTATTTTTGTATCTTTTTGTTGTTTTTAGCCATTTGTATTAAAAGGAAATTTATGCAAGGTAGTACCAAGCTTGTCATTTTGCTTATTGTGCTCATTATTTTGCTCTCTTTTATCTCGCTTAGTATAGGCGGTTCTGACATAAGTATGAGTGAGATTTTAAATTTTATATTTAATAACAAAATAGATGAGATGAAAGAGACTATCTTGTTTGACATTAGACTACCAAGACTTGTGATGGCTCTGCTTATAGGCATGCTTTTGGCTAGCTCTGGTGTTGTAACACAAAGCGTTTTTTTAAATCCGCTTGCAGACCCATATATCATCGGTATAGCCGCATCTGCGACATTTGGAGCGGTAGTGGCATATCTTCTTGGATTATCAGAAATTTACTATGGTATCTTTGCCTTTTTGTCTTCGAGCCTGCTTACACTTGCCATTTTTGGAGTTTATAATCGTAGTCGCTCTATTGCTACACTTTTAATAATTGGTATCGCTTTTTCATCATTTCTAGGCGCATTTACGAGTTTTGCGACATATCTTATCGGTGAAGATAGCTTTAAGATAGTGGCATGGATGATGGGTTATTTAGGTTCTGCCACGTGGCAGAAGGTCGGCATAATCGCTATTCCACTTATCTTTTGCATGATATATTTTTATCTAAAACGCTTTGAATTAACGATACTTTTAAGCGGAGAGGATGAGGCAAAAAGCCTTGGTGTAGATGTCGATGCACTTAAAAAGCGACTGCTTGTTATAGCCTCGCTCACGGTTGCTTTTTCAGTCGCATTTACCGGTATGATAGGCTTTGTTGGGCTCATCATTCCACACTCTTTTAGAATGCTTTTAAACACCTCAAACAACGCTATTTTGCTACCGCTTTCTACTCTTGGAGGAGGAGCTTTTTTGCTAGCTTGTGACGTTGTGGGCAAGAGTGTTTTAAGCCCAGTTGAAGTGCCTGTTGGTGTCATTAGTGCATTTTTTGGAGCGCCATTTTTTCTATTTTTAGCACTTTATCTAAAAAGGAGTGTGCATTGAGCGTAGAAGTATCAAACTTAAGCTTTTCATATGCGCAAGAAAGTGTGCTAAAAAATATAAGCTTTACCGCTAAAAGTGGGCAATTTATAGGGCTTTTGGGCTCTAATGGATGTGGTAAATCAACGCTTTTAAAGTGTGTCTTAAATTTGCTTCACCCAAGTGCTGGATCTGTCAAAATTTTTGAAAAAGATGTGCGAAGCTATAACGTAAAGGAGCTTGCTAGAACTACTAGTTTTGTGCCTCAAAAAAGTGCACTTACGATGCCACTAAGTGTTTTTGAACTCGTTTTGATGGGTAGATATACTCATCTAAAAAGCTCTTTTAGTGGTTACAGCTCACATGATATTGCCTTGGTTGATGATGTTTTGCAGACATTTGGACTAGCAAAATTTAAGGACCGTGTCGCAAACTCGCTAAGTGGTGGCGAATTTGCCAGAGCTTTGCTCGCTCGCGCAATAATTAGCGAGCCTAAAGTTTTGCTGCTCGATGAGCCTACATCAGCTCTAGATCTAAGCCATGCCATAGAGGTGCTAAAGCTTTGCTCTCATCTAACACGTGAGTTAAATTTGGTAACTATTGCGGTGCTTCATGATCTAAATTTAGCCTCACTAATATGCGATGAAATTTTAATGCTAAAAGATGGCGTGATCGCTTATAAAGGAGGCACAAAAGAACTTTATAAACCAGAAATTTTAGACGAAATTTATGGTCTTAAAGCAAATATCATATATAAAAATGATATGCCATTTGTTTTACCGAAATGATAAATTTAAAGGAGATTTTATGAAAAAATTGTTTTTAGTTTTTGCATTTTTGCTTGGTTTTAGTGGTGTTAGCTTAAACGCTAAAAATATTGTTGTGCTTGATCCTGCGGTGGTTGAGATGATGTATATGTTAGAGGCTGAGGATCAGATCGCGGCTATTTCTACACTTGAGTTTGGCAAGATTTGGCCTGAGGATAAGACAGAAAAGCTAAAGAGTGTTGGCACTTATACAAAGCCAAATTTGGAGCGAGTGGTTGAGCTTAAGCCAGATCTCGTCGTTACTAGCTTTCACTCTGATGGTGTAAATGCTGACCTTGCCAAATTTGGCATAAAAACGCTCACAATGCAGGCAAATAGCATAGATGATATCTGCAAAAATATAGAAAAAATGGGCGAGATCACAGGTAAGGTAGAGCGTGCCAGCGAGCTTGTGGCTAAGATAAAGCAGGACTTTTTAAAATTTCAAAACTCAAAGCTAAGTGGTAAGAAAATTTTAGGCGTTTATGCAGCTACTCCGCTAGTTGCCTTTAATGATGCTAGTTTGCCTGGAGATATGTTTGCTAAATTTGGTATGAAAAACGTAGCAGGAGGCTTAACCGGAGCGATGCCGATCGTTCAAAATGAGTTTATCCTAGCACAAAATCCAGATTTTATAATAGTTGCAGGTATGAAAGATTGTAGCGATTTTTTATCACAAAATCCAGTACTAAAAGCAACTAATGCAGCCAAGAACTCTAAAATTTTAAACGTTCCATCAAGTCTTATATTACGCGGCACACCTCGTATAAATGAGGCTGCAAGTGAGCTATTTAAGATACTTGATAAGTGAGTATGAAAATGTTTAGTAAGCGTATAAAAGGCCATAGCGTAGCTCCTTCAAAAAGACCTGATATGGTGAGTGAAGATGAGCTATGGGAATTTTTAGAGAGTGCGCCAGACGATAATGAGGGAGTCATCTATATCCATGTGCCATTTTGTGACAATATATGCTCGTTTTGCTCGATGAATAGGACAAAGCTTGAAGACGAGCTTGATGAATATACAAAATTTTTACTAAGTGAGATAGAAAAATACTCTGCCACTAATTATCTAAAAGGTAAAAAAATAGGTAGCGTATATTTTGGTGGCGGTACTCCGACGATACTAAAAGAGAGACACTTAGAGCAGGTGATAAACGCACTTAAGGGCAGCTTTAATATCCTGCCTGAGTGTGAATTTAGCTTAGAAAGTACGCTTCATAATCTAAATATAAGCAAACTACGCCTTTTAAACGAGCTTGGCGTAAATCGTTATAGCATCGGCGTGCAGACATTTAGTGAGGCTGGCAGAAAGCTGCTAAATCGCACGCATAGCTCGGAGGCAGCGATAAAACATCTACATGATTTGCGTGAGAAATTTAACGGAATGCTTTGTGTTGATATCATATATAACTATCCTAATGAAAGCATCGATGAGGTAGTAAGAGATGCTAAGCTAGTGCGTGAGCTAGGCATTGATAGTGCAAGTTTTTATTCGCTTCAGTTTTTAGATGGCTCGGTGTTAAGCAAGACTATAAGTGAGGATTATTACGACGTAGAGGTTGATAAGCGTTTGCACCACGCTTTTTTGGATGAAATTTTAAGTCAAGATGACTATGAAATTTTAGAATATACAAAGGTGGCAAAAAAGGGCAGGGACCAATATAAATATATAAGGCTCTCTCATGTAGGTGCTGATGTTTTGCCTCTTGGCAAAGGTGCTGGCGGTAGGCTAGGGGAGTTTGGTATATATAACATGAGCCAAAAGATGAAAGTTATGGGTCGCATGACTGCTAGGCAGATGGAGTTTGATAGATTTGTAAATCTTTTTCAGTATCCTCAAATAAGCCTTGAGCGTGTTTTTAAATTTGTAAGCCAGACGTGTGCCAATGAGCTTATGGATCTTTTTAAAAAATGCGAAGAAAATGGATATTTGAAAATAGAAAACGGCTTTCTAAATTTTACAAAAGATGGCGTATTTTGGGGAAATTCTATCGCAAATGCAGTGATGGAAATTTCTAAGAAGGAGTTTTTATGAAAAGTATCGTGATATATACATCAAAAAGTGGAAATACAAAAAAAATAGCAGAGGCTGTTGCTAGTGAGCTTAGCTGTAAGGCGCTAAATTTTGCCGATGCTGGTGAGCTAAATTTGAGTGAGTTTGACTTTATTGCACTTGGTTACTACATAGATCAGGGCTCTCCGGAGAAGGAATTTAAGAAATTTATCACTCAAAATGTAAAAAATAAAAAAATGGGTTTTTTTATAACACTTGGTGCTGATGTGCCAAGTGCACATGCCACGCAGGCGATAGAGCAGGGTAAAGAGCTGTTTTTGCAAAATGGCAATGAAATTTTGCGCACATTTATTTGCCAAGGTGCGATCGCTCCTGAGGTGATAGAACAGCTAAAAAAACTTGGTAAAGCTATGCCTGATGATCCGAGATTTGCTCTAACGCCTGAGCGACTAGAGCGATGGGAGCGAGCTAAAACGCATCCAGATGAGGCTGATATAAAAGCTGCAAAAGAGGCGTTTAGAGGTGTTGAAATTTAAACTCAAGTAAATAGGAAGCTAAAATTTACTGCAACAATATGTTTTAAAAGTCAACTAACTTTGTAGCTTTTAGCTTTGTTACTCTTGTAGCTAAAATCTATGTGAGAGATATTTGCTTTAATGTGAGTATAAATTTTTGACTTTAGGGTGCTGGCTCAAATTTGCACAAAATCTGAGCCAGGTAAAAAGGGCTTAGCCTTCGATGTAGTTTTTGAGTTTTCTACCAACTTTTGGGTGTTTTAGCTTTTTGATAGCTGAGCTTTCTATCTGGCGGACACGTTCACGAGTGACGTTTAGAGCCTTTCCGATCTCTTCAAGCGTGCGATCGCTCTCATCCTCAAGAAGACCAAATCTCATTGAAATAACTGCCTTCTCGCGCTCGTTTAGCTGCGAAAGTACATCATCGATCTGCTCTCTAAGGTCGCTTTTTAAAATTTGATCAATCGGAGAAAGCGAGCTTTTATCCTCTACGAAATCTCCAAATTTACCGTCTTCTTCGTTTGCGATCGGAGCTTCAAGGCTGATCGGCTCTTTTGTGATCTTGATGACTTGTTTTACTTTATCAACGCTTAGTCCGACCTCTTGTGCGATGACGCTTACGTCAGGCTCTTTGCCTTCTTCTTGGAGGTATTTGCGGTTTATTTTGTTGATACGATTTATCGTCTCTATCATATGGATAGGTATCCTGATAGTCCTTGCCTGATCTGCGATCGCACGAGAGATAGCTTGACGGATCCACCACGTGGCGTAGGTTGAAAATTTATAGCCTTTTCTATATTCAAATTTATCAACTGCTTTCATAAGGCCGATGTTGCCCTCTTGGATAAGGTCAAGAAATGGCAAGCCTCTGTTTGTATAACGCTTCGCTATACTTACGACTAGACGTAGGTTTGACTTGGCCATTCTAGCTTTTGCCTCGTCAGAAATTTTCTTTCCGCGTTTGATCTGCTCTAAAATTTCTTTCAGTCTTGTTGGCTCAAGATCAAAGCCTTGCTTGCTCGCCTCTTTTGTCGTAAATAGCTTTTTGATCTCGACGTAGGTTGAGACCATTGTAGCTTCTGGCACGCGAGCTGCTATCTCTTCTTTGCTAAGTTTGATGATATCTTTTAGTATACTTTTATGATTTTTCTTAAGTTCATCGCTAAACATTGGCAAGCGGTACTCAAGGCGTTTTAGCTCTCTGTCAAATTCATCGTCACTCTTTAGAGCTGTTTCCATTGACTTTACGATCTCGCTGATGAGTTTGCTTGTTGGACCAAGGTCCATTAGCTTCTCTTTTAAAATTTTCTTTTTAAATGCAAGAGCCATTTTTGAAGCCGTATCGTCGCTTTCAACCTTATCTTGCTTGTTTGCGGTCTTTAGCCATTCTTTTTTGGCTTTTTCAAGGGCTTTAAAGCTCTCTATAACCTTTTCGGCACGCTTATCGTTTTTGGCTGATTTTTTAGGAGCTTCATTTTCTTCGTTCTCTTCATCTTCCTCGTCTATATCCTCTTCGCTCTCTTCATTTTCGTTTTCGCTCTCGTCTTCAAAGCTTTTAAAAAGCTCTTTTACACGGCGTTCCCTGTTGATAAGCGGCTCTTTGTAGTCAAGTATGAAGTCTATCAAAAATGGCACCGAACAAAATGCGTCAATGATGATATCTTCGCCAAGCTCGATTCTTTTACTTATCTCTACCTCTTCATCTTTTGTAAGAAGTGCGATCTGTCCCATCTCTCTTAGATACATTCTTACAGGACTGTCTGATCTAGACCATTCTAAAAGGTCATTTTCACCAGAAAGATCGAGATCTTCGTCAATGTCTTGGTCGTTTTTTTGAGCATTCTCTTGGCGTTTTTTGGCATCAGCTAAATTTCTAAGTTTTGCAGCTTCAGCAGATGTGATGAGCTGGACTTTGTTTGTTTTTGCGAGTTGTTCTATCTTTTTTACTATCGTAGCCGTTGGAGCTTTGTCTAATAATTTTACTAATTTTTCGTATGTCAAAAAGCCTTTTGCATTTTCAACAAAAAGCTCTTCTATTTGAGAAAAAGAGTCTTTTGCGGCGCTCATAAATTTCCTTTCAAATCGTGTGATTGTGATTAAGTATTGTTTAAAAGAAAGTGGATTATACCCAAATTTTGTAAAAAGTATATAAAAGCAATGAAATTTTGTCTATACAAAGCTACCGCAAAAGTCTAAAATTGCGGTAGCTATAAATTTATTAAAATGTCATCTCAAATGTTAGCTTGAAATTTCTGCCAGGTGAGTAAAATCTAGCAAGACCTCTGCCTGTTTCTTTGTCAACCATATTGTTTGTACCAAAAGTCCTTATACTTCTTGCGCTATCCCAGCTTGTGTATTTTCTATCTGTGATGTTATACACACCTGCTGTAAATGTGAAATTTTTCATCGGTCTATAAAACGTTACAAAATCAAATAAACTGTATGTATTGCTGACATATCTAACATATGTATTTTTTGCGTCCGGATCGTCTTGTGCATAGATATTGTAAGTATCTTCTGGACGTTTTGCTTTTACATGCGTCATATATAGATTTGCTCCAAATTTATTATTTTTGGTGTGATATCCGATGTTATAGACAAATTTTGCTGGCTGGATGGCATTCATTGGAGCGTCTAGCTTGCCGCTCTCATCTACTGACATTCTACCTTTTTGATATATGTATTTATAGCCCATATTAAAGCCACTTAGTCCACTATAAACTTGCTCTAGGTCTAGATTTGCACTTAGCTCAACACCTCTTACGCGAGCCTTTGCCCTATTTACGTTTTGGTACATTTCTACTGGCATTCTACTACCGGCATTGCCGTATGTTAGTGTGCCACGACCGATATACTTTAGATCGATAAAATTTTCATAGTCGGTTTGGAAGAGATTTATCGTAAAAAAACTAGGCGAGTTGTGGAGAGTTACAGCAAATTCTTTTGTCATTGCGATCTCAGGCTGAAGGGCTAAATTTGGAAATATCGTAAAATCAGGATGCTGAAATGTAAAATAAATCTCATCAGATGTTGGAGCCCTAAAGCCATTTGCATATTTTGCCTGGAGTCTTATGTGCTCAAATGGATCAAAATTTATTGCAAATGAATACGAATGATGCATAAAATTTCTTTTTTGACTTGCTAGATACAGTGCATTTTCTTCAGCGTTTTTGGTTTTTATCCTTTTTGCATCTTCTGCACTAGTGCCAGGCGGTATGGTAAAAGGTATAAAAACACCAGCAAAAAGATCGGTCGGTAGCTTTGGTGTCTTACCTGGTATATAGCTTGGATTGTGTTTTATTATATCAATCCTATGGTTTTCTTCAAAGCTCAAAAATCTAGTGAAAGATACACTATTGCCTGCATAAGCTGCGAATGTCTCTGTCCTGACAGGTATTAAAAAGCTAAATTGATTATCCTCATGTCTACAAAGCGTACTGTAGTCATTTCCGCCGTGAGGCATACACTTGTCTGGTTGAAAATTTGTTTGCAAGCCTGTGCCTTTGTTCGCCATGCCGAAGAAATATTTTGCCCACCATGCTTTGTTGTGTGCTTCGTATCCTTGCCTATTTACCATACTTTTATCTGTTTGGCTATAAAGTCCACCGTATTTTAAGGCGTGATCCATTTTAATTTTAGGTATGCTAAATTCTTTAGTGGCATCTAAATTTAGTTGTTTTGTATCGGTATTTAGATCCCTATCTTTCCAGTTATTTTCAAGGTATCCTGGAGCTCTTGGCAAAAGTAGATCCTCAAATCTATTTTTTGGAGTAAGCTCTGAATATTTTCCATTGCCATCTGGCATATTTTGTGGAGTTAGATTGTAAGTTTCATATCGTTTGGTTGTTTTGTTAAAAAGCGTTAAAGGCTTAGAGCAGTCATACTGGTTACAATCAACAAGAAGTTTATCTACTCCACGATTTGTTCTTCCATAGAATGTTTCATCTACTTCGTTTCCATGACTATCAAACACGATATCTTGAGGAAAAGTAAAGCCAGCACCAGGCCAAGGCTCTTTTTCTACTTGTCTCATTTGTAGGTCGCCACCATATTTATCCACCAGTTTACCTTCGTTATTTAACTTTAATCCTGATGGATTTAGTAGTCCTTGACAGTCGTTTTTATCGCAGTACTCATCAGTCTTTGCTTTTAGTTGGATCTTTTGTTTCGAGTAGGTTAGCTTCATGCTATCCCAAAGTGGATTTTCATCGTAGTTTTCATATGTATAAAAGATGTTTTCACGTTTGTTTTGATCATTGACGTGCCTTGTATCAGTGCTGTACTTTACGTTATTTAACGAACCACCAGTATAAAGGACAAATTTATACGACCAGTCAGTACCCATTGTCTCTTTTGTGCTTCTGTCGATACCTACGCTAAAGCGGTTTGTCTCATTAAAATTTACGCCAAATTTAAATAGTCTACTGTCTGTTCTAATGGTGTAAGGATCTGGCTTTTCTCTCTCTTTTCCTAGTACGCTATCATCGTATGTTTTGTATCCCCAGTTTTTCATCTCATGACCATCTCTTTTTGTAGTGATAAAGAGTATGTCGAACCACTTGGCACGTGCAGCCATAGTGTGAGAGAAAAGGCTTTCGTCATTTGCTGAGGATTTTTGTGCTTTAAAGCCGTAAAACCAATCTTTTTCTGTAAGATAGTCTCTAGCGTCTTTTGTTTCAAACATTACGGAGCCACCAAGTGCACCTGAGCCAGTTTTTATACTATCTGCACCTTTTGTAATATTTACTTGTTGGATATTTTCTATCTCGACACCATTTCTTGTGTTATTAAAATTTCCATATCCTTCAAAGAGGTCCTTAAAGCCCTGTGATGAAAGTGTTTCAGCTTGATTAAGTCCATCGATACTGATAGCCACACGGTTTTCATCAACGCCTCTTATAGCATATCCGCTAGAGCCAAAGCGACCAGTCTCAACTACGCTGACACCAGTGTCATAGCGTACCATATCTCTAGTATCGCTTACTTGTTGTTTGGTAAGCTCACTTGCCGTCTTTTTTACTTCACTGATCTTTTTGTCTTTGACGTTGTCTTCTTCTGCTGTTACTTCTACTCCGCCAAGCTCAACTTCTTTTATATTCTCACTTTCTTGGGCTAACAAATTTAAGCCAGCACAAAGCAAAACAACTAGTGAAGCCTTTTTCATAATAACATGTGTCCTTTTTTGTATTTTTATTGTTTTTAATAGTCATTATCTATATTAAAGCTGCGAATCTTAACATTAAATAAATAAATTATTTATTAAACTTTATAAAGTATTTAATAATTAAAAAATAAAAATTTTGGAACAGCTATTGCTTTAAAAATCGTGACAATAATGTTTTTTAGGAAATTGTATGCAAAATGGTTATTATCAAGCCACAGCCGGCATGGTAACGCAGTTTAACAGATTAAATGTTATCTCAAATAATCTTGCAAATGTAAATACGATCGGCTACAAGAGAAATGACGTAGTTATCGGAGATTTTGCAAGAATTTTTAAAGAGACACAAGATGAGCTTCCACTTAAAAATCACACAAAAGATGGGGCTAAATTTTTAAATAGAACTCTTAACCGCGTGCCACAAGTTAGCGAAGAGTATACCGACTTTAGTGCTGGTGGCTTTAAATACAGCTCAAACACGCTCGATTTTGCGATAAAAAGAGATGACGCGTTTTTTTTAGTTGATACCCCAAATGGTGTAAAGCTTAGCAAAAACGGTTCTTTTAGCTTGGATGGTGATGGTTATATCGTCACAAAGGAGGGCTATAAGGTTTTACCAAGCGGCTATGAGGCACAAAATCCTGGACAAAGAGGCATTCAAGTACCACAAGGCGAGGTACTAACTGCTGATAAAAATGGAAATTTATACTCAAATAATAATCAGTTTTCTAAATTTTTCATCGCTCAGCCAAGAGAGATAAGAGATCTTAAAAAGGTCGGCGACAACCTCTTTGAAACTAGAAATTTTGATGACATAAATGAGCTTGATGAAGCTGATAGTGTAATGCAAGGATATGCTCAGATGTCAAATGTAAACCCAGTTTTAGAAATGGTTGGTTTAATAGAAACCCAGCGCTTAGTTGATATGTATCAAAAGGTTATGACAAGCCACATGAGCGACCTTAACCAAGATGCTGTTCAAAAACTAGCCCTAAAAGCTTAATAAAAGGATAAAACTATGATGAGATCACTTTACACTGCGGCCACTGGCATGATAGCCCAGCAGACGCAGATAGACGTAACCTCACACAACATTGCAAACGTAAATACTTATGGATACAAGAAAAATAGGGCTGAATTTGCTGATCTTATGTATCAAGTCATGGAGTATGCAGGTACGGCTACAAGCCAGACCACTACAAGTCCAACTGGTATCGAGGTGGGTCTTGGTGTGCGCCCAACGGCGATAAATAAAATTTTCTCTCAGGGCTATTTTAAAGAGACTAGCAATAACCTAGATATGGTAATAGCTGGCAACGGATTTTTTCAGATTCAGCTACCTGATGGTACGACTGCCTATACTAGAAATGGCGCCTTTAAGCTTGATGCAAACGGCACTATTGTAAATAGCGATGGCTATCAGCTGATCCCTCAGATCACCGTACCTGCAAATGCGACTCAAATTTCAATAGGCACAGACGGCACAGTTTCAGTTCTACAAGCAGGTGAGACTGATATGGCTCAGATAGGCCAGATCGAGCTTGCAAATTTTATAAACCCAGCTGGCCTTCACTCAATGGGTGACAACAACTATCTAGAAACAAGCGCTAGCGGTAACGTGGTGGTAGGTGTTGCAGGACTTGACGGACTTGGCACGATCAGACAAGGGTTTGTTGAGATGAGTAACGTTCAGCTAGTTGAAGAGATGACTGATCTTATCACCGGACAGCGCGCATACGAGGCAAACTCAAAGGCGATAACAACGAGTGACTCGATGCTTGAAATAGTAAATGGGCTTAAAAGGTAGGTAGCATGGATGTGACTCTAACTATCGTTGGGCTTATATTGGTTGCTTTTACGCTTGAGGTGTTTTACTTTTCAAACAATACTTCAAAAGAGAAGGACTCAATAAAGCAGACGCATTAATTTGGTCTAAATTATAAATTTGGCAGTACTATTGTTGCTTGATGAATTATAAATTTTTAAGGCATCTTTGTAACTGCCTGTAAAATTTTCTCTTATCCTGCTACCACTTTGATATATTTCATCTAAAATTTCTGCTCTTAAGAGCAAGAATAAAAGCATCTTTTGCTTAATTAAAAATTTTTAAGCATACTGCATGCTTCTTCCAAATCAAGCTCGCAAGCTTTTTTGTAGTAGTTTTTTGCTCTATTTTTATCTTGCAACATACCAGCATCTCCAGTTTCATAAATGAGCGCAAGAGTATAGCAAGCAAATGCATTTTTTAGTTCGCAAGCCTTATTATAAAGTCTAAGCCCCTCTTCTTTCTCTTGTACTAGAGTGTCTTTTTGTAGATATATATTTCCTAAAAAGAGACAACTATGTGGATTGCCTAGCTCGCAGGCCTTGTTTGCCATAGCTGCCATTTTATCGCGTTCATTTTTGTCAAGGTAGATATATATAAGATCGGTGCAGCTTTCTATGTTGTTTAAAGCACATTCACTTTCAAGCTTGGTGGTATCTAAATTTTTACCCCAAGAAAATAGAATACAAAATAAAATTAGAATTACCTTTTTCATCTTTTAACTCCAAAAATTTCTATCATTTTATAAAATTTAACTCTATTTTTACTCTTATTTTCAAATTTTTGCTAATATTTTGGCTTTTATGAAGGTAAAAATTTGACATTTAACCATGTTTTTAAGCTATCCATTCCTCTTTTTATGGGCTATTTTCCGCTTGGCGTTGCATTTGGCATTTTGGCTAAAAGTATGGGTGTTAGCGCATTTATCGCTGTGGCACTTAGTACACTAGCATACGGCGGAGCAGCGCAGTTTATGATGCTTTCGCTCTTTAGCGTTGGCACGAGCTATGTTGAGGTCTTTATCGTGAGCTACCTTGTAAATTTGCGCCACACTTTTTATGGAATTTCACTTTTAAAAGAGTATAGTGGGATCAAATTTAGGCTTTTGAATATTTCGTTGCTAACAGATGAGACCTTTGCTGTATTTAAAAATTTAGGGCTAAAGGATGCAAGTGAGCGAAGTTTTGTCTTTACTTGGCTAAATTTACTTGTATGGTCTTACTGGGCGGCTGGAACGCTATTTGGAGCGATACTTGGTGATCTTATAAAGGCCGATACAAAGGGACTTGAGTTTAGTTTGACCTCGCTTTTTATAGTAGTTGTCATCGAGATGTTTAAAAATGATAAAAACTATCGCGTACTCTTCGCGGCGGCCTTTTTTGGCGTGCTTGGAGTGAGCCTATTTCCAGCTAAATTTGTGCTTGTTGGCTCGATGGCGCTTTGTTTTGTATTTTTGCTTTTGTTTAAGGATAAAATTTGATAAGTGTAAGCTCAAGTGAGATGATACTGTTTATAGCGGTGCTTTTAAGCGCCCTAGCTACTTTTATTACGAGGGCGACGCCGTTTTATGCGTTAAGAAACTATAAGCCAAACTCTTATTTAGATGCTATCGAGAAGCATATGGGTATGATGATAATGGTCGTTTTGGTCTGCTACGGCTTAAAAGATACTAAATTTAGCGAGTTTCCATACGGCTTAAGCGAGCTAGCGGCAGTTTTAACGGCTGTTTTAGTACATTTGCGATATAAAAATGCCCTTCTTAGCATAGTTGTTTCAACCGGAATTTATATGCTTTTGATAAGAATTTTTTAAATAAATCTAAATTTAAAAAATTAATAAATTTTTTAAATAAAGGACGTTATAATTGCTTTGCAAATTTTAATGCAAAGGAGTTAAAATGCGTTTAATCTTTAAGGCGGTGTTACTCATGATTTTAGGTGCTACTTTAGCGGTTGCTAAGCCAACCATCTACATTCTAGCCACTGGTGGAACGATAGCAGGAAGCGGCTCAGGATCGCTTGACTCTAGCTATACTTCTGGAACTGTTACGGTCGATAAACTAATAGCAGCTGTACCAGACATCAACAAGATCGCGACTATAAAAGGCGAGCAAATTTCAAATATCGGTTCACAAGATATGAACAATGAAGTTTGGCTAAAGCTTGCAAATAGAATCAACGAGCTTCTAAATAGTGGCAAAGCTGATGGTATCGTTGTTACTCACGGCACAGACACTATGGAAGAGACAGCTTACTTTTTAAATTTAGTCGTTAAAAGCGACAAGCCAGTTGTGCTTGTAGGCGCGATGAGAAATAGCGGCTCACTAAGCGCAGACGGCCCACTAAATTTATTTAACGCTGTAAACGTTGCTATAAGCAAAGATAGCGTAGGAAAAGGCGTTGTAGTCACTATGAATGATGAAATTCACGCTGGTAGAGAGGTGACAAAGACCAACACAACAGGCGTTGATACATTTAAATCACCAAATAGCGGCAAAATCGGCACAGTCTTTTATGGCAACGTAAAATACTATATGAATCCGATCAGAAAACACACAGCAAGATCAGCATTTGACCTAGAAGGCGTTAAAGAACTTCCAAGAGTCGACATCATATACTCTCATGCAAATGACAACCCTGACTTTGTAAACATAGCTGTTAAAAACGGAGCAAAAGGTATCGTTAGCGCTGGTCTAGGCAACGGTAACCCTTACTTTAGCGTACTTGATGCACTTGGCGAGGCTTCAAAGGCTGGCGTAGTGGTAGTTCGTGACTCACGTGTGGGAAGTGGCGAAACAACTATGAACGGCGAAGTTGACGATGCAAAATACGGCTTTTTAACAAGCGACAACCTAAACGCTCAAAAAGCTAGAGTGCTTTTAATGCTTGCTCTTACAAAAACAAGCAATAAAGCAAAAATTCAAGAGTATTTCTTGACTCACTAAGCGCACGGCATTTCGCGAGCGCTTTTGAGAGAGTTAGTAAAATTTTGGCTCGATGAATTATGATTTTCTGTATGCGCCAAAATTTTAAGTCGTAACCCTCAAAATCATCTCGCGATACTTGCACTTATTTAATACTACGGCGGATTTGTTAAATTTACGGTCCGCCGTCTCTTTTATAAATTTCCTTTTTCGGCAGCTTTTGCTACAATGAATTTATCTAGAATTTGCGTTTAAAATTTATGTACTAGGTGGTAGAAACCTGGCTAAAAGTGGCGATTTGCAAGCATAAATTTCAGCTTTCGTTGTGTATAACCTATTATTTTAACTTAAGGAGCGAAAATGGGAATGAGCGCGCGCTATTACGCATATACGCAAGAGGTTATTGAGGCGATAAAAAACGGCGGCGACGGCGAGGCGCTGGACGAATACGACCTAGATAAAATGTGGGACGCGATGCATAAAACGCTAATGGGCAAAAATATGTTTGAGGCGATGAGCGCGAGCGAGATTTTTGCGACGCCAAACCCGCTTAGCTGGGCGATATTTGGACGCGGCACGGCGGGCGAGGGGAGCGAGGCGGTATCTTACGCGGACGCAGACGACGTAAAAGCCGTAGCCAAAGCGATGCAAAGCACCGACATCGGCGCGCTTTTGGCAAACGTAAATTTCGCTAGCTTCGGCTAGACGGGCACCTACCCAGAGATATGGGAGCATGAGAGCGAATTTGAGGATATCAAAGCCGAGCTAAAAGAGCGTTTTAGCGGACTTTTGAGCTTTTATCAAAATGCCGCGGACAAAGGACTTGGCGTACTGATCGTGACAGCGTAAATTTTCACTACCTATATTTTTTATAGTGATTATGGGATGCTTTTGGTGATTATAGGGGTATAGGTAAGATGAAAGAATAAGTATTTGTAATTCTATTTCAATTTTGTATATCATATAACTTTATATGGTTTTTCATTTTTTACAGTTTCTAGGCTACTAGTAATCTTAATAACTTTTGATAAATTCTTAACTACACCTCTATAGCCTATATATTTTAAGATTAACGCATTAACAAGATAATTTAACTGGAAGTTTAAATATAAAATTTCTTTTGCTTCATCTTCTAGTGGTAAATTTTTACTTGCAAAAAGATTGTTTCCATGTAACAAATCATTGCGTCTTTCTAGTTGATTTAAGTCGTTGTCTGATAATTTTAAATTAAGTATATCAAATGGCAATCTAAGTTTATCCCTGTTTGTTGGTTGCAATAAAGCATTGATTCTCTTTTTTATAACACTCTTGTTGTATTCTTCATCAGGTATTTTATCTTTGTAGTAGTTTTGTGCCACCTGATCTAATTTTTTCTGCAATTCTTTCTTTTTGATCTTATTGTTTATAGTGGATTTGTATTTATTATCTTGACAAATTATGCTCGTTATTATTTCTAAGCAAACAGCGTATAATGAAGCAGTGCCACGTCCAAAACTACCAATTTTGTTTATATTAAACATTATGTCCATAATGTCATAAAATTTTGAATTATTTAACATATAGTTAGCCAGGTTTCGTATAGAGTCTTTTGATACTGGTTTTAACTTGCTGATAAGTTCATCTTGTATAGACTTGTCTTCGCTATAGTTGTATACATTGGTGTCTATTGTTTTTACTTTTGAAGTATATTCGGAGAAAGCGTTAGCATCATACACGAAGCTTTTGTATTCGTGACTATTATCATAATAGCCAAAAATATAACCTTTTTGCACTGGTGCAAAACCAGTAATAAAACAATATGCAGTTAAAACTATTCTATAATATTCATCAAATAATTTAAAATCTAGTTCTTTTATGGAGTCTATAATAATCGAATACCCATCTATACTATATAATTTAAATTCGTAGATGTCTACTGGTAAAATAATTGATTTCACTTTTTTAGTGTTTATATTTTCAAAATTAAAACATTCAAATAAACCATAGTGTTGTATATAATCTATTTTTTGACTGCATGGTAATAAAATTTTATACCTAGCTTTTTGAGGTTTATTTGTATCGAAATTGTCGCTGCTTATTTTGTATATTTTAAAATCTGCATCCAAAGAATTATATTCTATTCGCATAGAGTTTAGTATCTTTATTGTTGTGTTGTTATTTTTTATTTTAAAGATGTATTCATTTACATCTTTAAAGCTATCCGACATAAAATTGTATTCTGTAAAATTTGTTGATTGCCTAAATGTAATTTTATCATTTAAAAATTTAATATTTACATTGCTTAGTTTATCGCATAAGAGCTCACATTCTGATTCTAGTATTTCAATTAAACTGAATTCTTTTGTAAAAATATTATTCATGGCTACTTCCTTTGTTGTTTATATTGCAATATTATTTCTTAAATCTTATTCTGAAAAACACCAGACTCTTATTATAATTGCACTATAAAATTTTTAATATAGTATAAGTGAAAACTTAAATTTATCCGACCTCCCGTTTTCGCGCCGTTTTTTTATCTTAAATTTATTAAATTTGATTTACTGTTTCTTTAAAATTTAAGGCGCTTTATGAACTACCTACTTTTTGCCATTACGTTTTTTCCCATCAGCCTGATTCCAGGTATAAACATGACCTATGCGATGAGCGTTGGTATGAGCCTTGGCTACAAGCACTCGTTTTTTGTAATGGCAGGTCAGCTGCTTGCACTTGCATTTGTTTCGTTTTGTTGTATGCTTGGCGTGGGCGCAGTGCTACATCACTTTGAGTACGCATTTAAGGCGCTAAATATCATCGCAGGGCTATATATGCTCTATCTTGGCGTTATGCTATTTTTTGGCAAGGGTGAGCTTAGCATCACAAAGGTCTCAAATTCGCCAAGCAAAAAGCAGATGTTTATAAATGGCTTCATCGTTAGCGTCTCAAACCCAAAGGCGTGGATATTTTTCTCAGCCTTGCTGCCTACATTTTTGGATAAAGACGCCCCATTTAGCCTAGTTCGCATGTGCGTTATCACCGTAACGCTTGTTTTCATCGAGTTTTTATCGCTAAATATCTACGCACTTGGCGGAGCTATGCTAAAGAAATTTTTACAAATACACCTAAGACTACTTGAAATTTGTACCGCCGTTATAGTCTGTGGCATCGGCATACTTTTGCTATTTAGATAAAGGAGAATTTATGAGCGTAACATTTAAGGTAAAAAATAAAAAGAAACTTTTCGGCGGATATGAAAAGGCGCTAAGCGAGCGTGAAATTTCAGGGCTTGTCGGGGGACTTTTCTTTTTTAATAGCGAGCAAGAGGAGCCAGGCGCAAATGAGCTGGGCGCTGACGTGATGATCGCTGGCGTTTGGAAGAAAAGTGCTCGTGGTTTTGAGCTAAACTATGAAGACGGCAAATATATCGTTCGAGTCTGTACTCCAAGCGGCGTTGGCGACTGGCAGATCGTGCTTGAGCTACTCTCAAAGCTCTCAGCCCAAACTGGCTCGAAAATAGAGCGCGATAACGAGGAAATTTACGATGAAGAGCAAATTTTAAAATTTGATTATGAAGCCGACATAATGTGGGGACTCGAAGCTCTAAAGGACGCAAAAGAGAAAAATCAAACGCTTTATATCTATGGCGTGGAGCGCGACGTGGCGTTTGACGCGGTTATGATAGATGAAATTTTTGCAAGTACTAGCCCTGCGGCTAAATTTGATGAGATGATGAGGCGGGTGCAGTATCTTGACGCTTATAGCGCAAGAGAGAATTTATACGAAGATAAAAACGGGAATGAAATTTTTGGCGCGTATACGCTTAGCGAAAATTTGCCGACTATCTTGCCTTACGCTCCATCCCCTTCGTGGCAAGCGCAAGAAGTTCTAGGAGGGCGCAAGGTCTCGCGCTGGATACTTACGCTAGTCGTCGGCGTAGACGATAGGGACGCGCACGTGCTCGGCGAATGCGAATATGGCGCTTTTATGGCAAATCTGCCAAAAGAAAAATATCGCTTCATAGACGCCGCAAATATACTGGTTGAGCCGCTTAGCGAAGAAGAGATGAGAGAAATTTTTAAAAAGGCAAATAAAGCTTAGGTTTAAATTTGATAAACCGCTTACAATGCCTAAAAATTTATGCTAACGATGGGATAGCAAAAATATGCTACTAAAACGAGCGAGCGCATAAGGAACGGACTTAAGTAAAGACGGCAAAAATTTGCTAGGACATTTCTAAAAAAGCTATTTTTCCGAAAAAATTTCGCCGTTTATTATAGATTTAACTGTTAAAAATCCAACTATCAAAATCAAAGCGACTAAAGCCGCAAAAGCGCCGACGCCTAAAACTAAATAAAAATCGCTTTGCATAATTTCGTAAGCTTTTAAAAACGCTATAGAGCTAGCGGCCGTCGGGAAGGTAAAAGCCCACCACGATAGGGCGAATTTGAGTTTAATAAATCTTTTATACGAAAAAAGTATAAGCGCGGCGAAAAATACGTTTATATTAAGCAGTATTGCCGCAAAAGCGTCGAATCGCTCGGTTAGCTTTACGTATCCTAAAAACGCCATAGCCGGCGGCGCTAGCGTAATAACTAGCGTCGGGACGAATTTATCGGCCAACTTATCGTAAAAGACTAATCTGTAAAATATAACGGCAAATAAAATAATCCAGAAAAATAGCCCCAAACTAAAATAATACCAGATCGCTTGAGATTTTTCGGCTATGATCGGGATTAGCAAGTTGCCCACTACGGGGATAAACCATGCCGGATTTAGCGTTGCAATATCGAATTTTTCGTCGATCCAAAAAGAAATTACGTAAAGCGTAAAAATCGTTTGCAAGCTTAAAGCCGCGTAAAAAAGCGAGTAGTATAGTCGCGGCGCATCTTTGTAGGCTAGAGCCAAAAGAAAAAGCGAGATGATAAATCCGCCGAAAAAATTTATCTTTATAGGATGCGAAAATTCGGCCTTTACCTCTTCTTTAAATTTTAGAAGCTTAAAGAGGTAAAACGCCGAAAGTAGGCAAAATACCGTGCAGTCTAACGCTCTAAGCGCCGAGAATATCTCGCTCGGTAAATCAAATATCTCGCTTAATTTCTTATAAGCCGCGCAAAGTCCTCCAAGCCCCATAGTACCGGCAAAAAGCATAATCGGCAGCGATTTTATTTTGCTTTGCGAGTCGTTTTTCTTAACGTCGTGCATTGTTTTTCTTTTCGTATTAAATTTTTATGCAATATTACCTATAATAAGGTTAAATTTTTGTAACGAAGTCACGAAAGGGCAAAATGCTAAGCGAAGAGTTAAAAGAAATTTTGCGCGAGAGATTTACGAATAATTTCGATCTAGCAAGCGAGGATCTAAATGCGATCTTTGCTAACGCGTATCTAAAAACCGTAAAAAAGGGCGATATATTTTACTCCGGAAACGATTGCTTCGGATTTATACTTATACTAAAAGGCGTTTTAAGGGCGTTTGTGTCATCTAGCGCAAAGGAAATAACGATATTTAGGCTAACTAAAGACGAGAGCTGCGTGCTGTGCGATACGTGTTCTATAAATTCGCTAGAAAATAAAGTAAGCGTCGAAATCGAGCAAGATAGCGAGATCATCGTTATTCCGGCGCGAATTTACAAACCTCTTAAAGAAAAATATCCGAGCATTTTAAATTTTACTCTAAAAATCGTAGCCGATCGGTTTGCCAGAACCATAAACGTTATGGAACAGGCTTTATTTTCGCCGCTTTCGGCGCGGATTATGAATTTTTTATCCCAAAGCATCGAAAATCTAAATGAAAATTTTATAAAAATAACTCACGAAGAGCTGGCGAATCATCTAGGAAGCGCTAGAGAGGCGGTATCTAGGGTGCTTAAAGAGCTTGAGAGAAGCGGGCAAATAACGCAAAGCCGCGGCGAAATAAGGCTTGTTTCTTAAAATTCTCGTTTTAAGGTAACTTTGTTACGGAGAGGACGGCCGTTTTTAGGTAGCATTTCATAAACTCGTTTTAAAGGAGAATTTATGAAAGGACTGCAAAGAAGAGACGCTTTAAAGCTAATGGGGGCCGCGGGACTAGCCGCGAGTGTGAGCGGTTGCTCGGCAACGGGCGGCGAAAACGACGATATAAATTCTAAAATCGTCATAATGGGCGCGGGACTTAGCGGTATCGCGTTGGCGGCTAAACTTAGAAGAGATATGCCTAACGCCAAGGTAATTCTCGTGGATAAAGACGAGAAATTTTACTACCAGCCGGGCTTTACGCTAATCGCCGTCGGAATTTACGAAGCTAGCGACGTTGTTTACGAAAAAGCGGATTATATCCCGCAAGGAGCCGAGTGGATACGCAAAAACGTATCTGAGATAAAGCCAGAAGCCAATCTGCTCGTCTTAGACGATGGGAGCGAACTAGGGTATGATTATCTAATCGTAGCAAGCGGCGTGGAATACGACTTTGAAGCCGTTAAGGGGCTGAGCTTAGAGGATATTAACGATACGAGCGGCAACATATCCTCCGTCTATACTCTAAAAGGCGCCGTAAAAAGCAACGAGCTAATGAAAAAATTCTCTCAAAATGGCGGTGCGGCGGTATTTTGCGATCAAAAAACCCCGATGAAATGCAGCGGCGCTAATAAAAAAGTAACTTGCATGAGCGAAGATAGGTTGAGGTTGGCCGGCAACCGCGATAAAGGCAGTGTTAATCTTTACGTCGGCGGCGGCAAGCTTTTCGGCGATCCGACTTATGCCGCGGCGATGACTCAAATAATGATAAAAAGAAAGATAAATTTTAATCTCCGCCATCAAATCGTAGCCGTCGATAAAAGCTCAAATACCGCTACTTTCGAGTTTTGGACGGCGTATAGGCAAAACGGCGAAGATAAAATCGCATCCGAGCTAATCGACGTAAAATACGACTGGCTCCACTTGCCGCCCAAGCAAAAAGGAAGCGAAATTTTAGCTCGCGCCGGCCTAACCAAAGAGGGCGACAAGCTAAATTTCCTAGCCGTCGATAAATACAGTTTGCAAAGTACAAAATTTAAAAATATATTCGGTATCGGCGATATTTGCGGATTTGCGGCCGGCAAAACGGGGGCTAGTGTTAGGAAAATGTATCCGATCTTAGCTAAAAATTTAGCCAATACGATAAAAGGACGAGAACCTAGCGAGAAATTTACAGGATATACGGCTTGCCCTTTTATCACCAAATACGGCAAGGCCATAATGGTAGAGTTCGACTGGGAGGGAACGGCTCCGACGCTAGAGTGCTTCGGCGCTACCAGGGAGAGCTATATGAGTTGGCTGGTTAAAATTTACGGATTTAAACCTATGGTTATGAACGGAATGCTAAAAGCTTTGGCTTAAAGGAGATAAAATGAGCGTTTTAGATAAAACTATACGTTTGATTATAGCGGCGATTTGGTTTTTTATTTTCGGATTTATTTGCGACTGTTGGTTGTGGACGGTCGGGCTAATTCCGCTTTTAACGGGATATTACGGCTACTGCCCACTTTATAAAATTTTTAAGAAAAGGTAAAAATATGGTAAGCGTGAAAAGTAGAATTATTAGGGTCGTACTAGGGCTAGTTTTTATGGCGGCAGTTTGGTATTTTTACGAGAGCTACTGGGCGTTAATCGGCCTAATTCCAATTATTGTCGGCGTTACGGGTTTTTGCCCGGCGTGTAAATTCTTAGGTAGGTGTTCTTTAAATTTAAAAAGATAAAAGGGGCATTAAACGCCCCTTGCCTTGCCCTTTAGCCGTTTAAATCGCAGACTTTATTTGCGATTTGATGAATTATTTAGTTACTTTTGGCTAAAATCAGCTCAAATTTACATAACAAAAGGTTAAAGATGAAAGAAGGCAAGGTTTGGAAATTTGGCGATAATATCGATACTGATATCATCATCGCTGCTAGATACTTAAACACCTCCGACGAAAACATTTTGGCAAAGCATATTATGGAAGATGCTGATCCTAATTTTAGTACTAAGATAGATAAGGGCGATATCATCGTGGCAGGCGAAAATTTTGGCTGTGGTAGCTCTCGTGAGCACGCTCCTATCGCACTTAAAGCTGCTGGCATTGGCGCGGTGATAGCTAAAAGCTACGCGAGAATATTTTATAGAAATAGCTTTAACACAGGACTTTTGATACTTGAGATAAAAGAAACAGATGAGATAAATGCCGGCGATAAGCTAAAAATAGATGTTGATAACGGCGTAATCGTAAATTTAACCAGTGGCAAAGAGTATAAATTTAGCCCTATACCGCCGTTTATGCAAGAGCTTTTAAATGCTGGCGGACTTATAGAGTATGCAAAAGCAAAGATGGAATAAAAATGAAAAAGTATAAAATTTGTGTTATAAAAGGCGATGGTATTGGTCCTGAAATAATCGACGAAGCGATAAAAATTCTAGACGTCATAAGTGCTGAGTTTGGTATGAAATTCGAGTACGACTATAAGCTTATGGGTGGCTCTGCATATGATGTATTTGGTGTACCTTTACCAGACGAGACGTTAAGCGCTGCTCTAAGCTCTGATGCTGTGCTATTTGGTGCGATCGGTGGCGAGAAATGGGACAGTTTGCCAAGACATCTAAGGCCAGAGAGCGGACTTTTAAAGATCAGAAAAGAGCTAGAAGCTTATGCAAATTTACGTCCAGCTATCGTTTTTGATGAGCTGGTTGGTGCTAGCACTCTAAAGCCAGAGGTTCTAAAAGGCGTTGATTTTGTCGTTGTTCGTGAGCTAACTGGTGGGCTTTATTTTGGCCAGCCACGTGAAAAAGGTGAAGATAGAGCGTTTAATACTATGGTTTATTCTAAAATGGAGATCGAGCGCATCGCAAAGATCGCTTTTGAAACAGCAATGCTTCGCAATAAAAAGGTCTGCATGGTCGATAAGGCAAATGTGCTTGAGACAAGTCAGCTTTGGCGTGAGGTAACCAGTGAGGTCGCGAAAAACTATCCTGAAGTAGAGCTTAGCTTTATGTATGTGGATAACGCGGCGATGCAGCTAGTAAGAGCCCCAGCAAATTTTGACGTCATCCTTACTGAAAATTTATTTGGCGATATTTTAAGCGACGAGGCGAGCATGGTTTGTGGCTCGATAGGGCTACTTCCAAGTGCAAGTATGGGTGGTAAAGTTGGAATTTACGAGCCGATACACGGTTCAGCACCAGATATCGCAGGGCAGGGTATAGCAAATCCAATAGCTACCATTTTAAGTGCAGCGATGATGCTAAGATACGCATTTGGTGAGAGTGAGGCGGCAGACGCCATAGAAAACGCTGTAAAAACTACACTAGCCAATGGGTACAGAACAAAAGATATCGCTGCATTTAACGCAGTTGAGATCTGCTCAACTAGCGAGATAGGCGACGTGATAGCAGGATTTATCAAAAAATGAAAAACACAATCACTGAAGCACTTATCTACGAAGCTCAAGGACTAAAAGATGATGCACTTGAAATTTACAAGAACATCTTAAAGCAAGATCCATCAAACAAAGATGCGCTTAGTGCGATAAATCGTTTAAGCGGACTAAGAAAAGAGCGAGTGATAAAAAATGAGCAGATGAAAGAGTTTTTTATAGCGATGAAAAGTGATGAAGAGATAAATGAATTTAAAAGGTGGTTGATAAGATTATGAAGCTTGATGATATCGCTAGAATGGCAATTAGTGAGGTTAGCGCCGAGCTTAAAAAGATAGAGGCTCTACAAAATAAGAAGCAAGAAGAGTTAGAGCAAGAAAATTTAAAAAAAGAGCTTTTGGCAATAGAAGTCGAAAAAGAGAGAGTGGAAAATGAGCCAAATTTTGAACTAAATTTAGAAGCTTCAAAAGAGTTTGAGCCAAAAGTTGAGATAGAAATTTCTCCAAAAAGCAGAGAGATAAGTGAAGAGGAAATTTTTTTAGCAAATCTTGCTGAACGCATCGAGGTACTTTTTGAAGGGCTTAAGCAAACTCCAGAGCAAGATCTCGCTTCAAGGCTTGAGTTAACTATTAAATTTTTAGAATTTACTCTTGCAAACATCGAAAATAGACTTCAAAATCTCTCAAAGTGAGTTTATAGCCTGCCTGACGGATGAGAGATTGCAAAATTTAAAAATCAAAAATGAAATTTATAAAAATAGTGAGCTAGACTTTTTTAGATCGCTATTTGCTCCTTTTTCATCGCGCGTTTATCTAGTTGGTGGATGCGTGAGAGATGCACTTCTTGGACGAGAAATTTATGACTACGATATTGAGGTCTATGACATCGAGCCTACTAGGTTTGATGAGCTGATGGCTAGCATAGGAGCGAGTGGTGTTGGCAAAAGCTACTTCATCTATAAATATAAAAACTACGACATCGGGCTTCCAAGAAGCGAGAGCAAAACCGGAAATTCGCACAAAGACTTTGCGGTAAGCTATATTAACGATCCAAAAATTGCGAGCCTTAGGCGAGATTTTACGATAAATGCCATTATGATGAATATCTTTAATGGAGAAATTTTAGACTTTCATGGTGGAATGCGCGACTTAGCAAATAAGACATTAAGGCACATTGATAGTGAAAAATTTAAAGAAGATCCGCTAAGGGTGCTTCGTGGGGTGCAGTTTAGCTCAAGGCTTGATTTTAGTATAGCAAACGAGACGATAGCTCTTATGAAAAGCCTTAGTTTGGAGCATTTAAGTAGAGACAGAATAAATACTGAGCTTATTAAATTTTTTCGAGCAAAGCATCTAGAAAAAGGAGCTTACTATCTTTTTGAGCTTGGACTTATAAGAAAAATTTTTGGTGTGGAAATTTCTAAGGACGATGAGTTTTTGAACGAGCTTAAAAGTGCTAGAGAATTTGTGGATGATGAGAGATTATTTTTATATCTATTTTTTGGAAAATTTGAGTCTAATGCAAAAGAAATTTTAGAGAAAATGCATCTGCCAAAAAGCTATTTTTCTATACTAAAAGAGCCTTATTTCAAGGATATGCCAAGCGATAAAGAGCTAATGCAAATAGCACTTAGCATGCCTATAAAATCATGGCTAGGAGCTTATAATAAAGAGCGAATAGAGCGTGCCAAGAAGCTTGGAATTTATGAAGTTAAATTTGACGCGAAGGTTGATGTAGCTGAAATTTTATCAGCTGGCTTTAAAAACGAAGAGATCGCAAAAGAGATAAAACGCAAAGAAGAGCTTGCGATCTCAAAATATCTTAATGAGTAAAAATTTTAAATCCTTAAATTTTAAAACTCTTAAAAGCCCATTTTGGCTAAAATAGGCTAGTTTATAACACTTTTTAAGGCAAAGAAAGCTTATGTTTAACATAGTCCTAGTCCATCCTCAGATACCGCAAAATACGGGAGCTATCGGTAGAATGTGTGTTAATGCCAATTTAAAGCTGCATATCGTTAAGCCTACCGTGTTTGACCTGAGTGAAAAGGCTGTTAGACGAGCAGGACTTGACTACTGGAAAATTTTAAATCCAAAAATTTGGGATAGTTTGGAAGAATTTTTAGAAGCAAACTTAAACCACAAGGATAGATTTTTCTTCGCTACCACAAAGACAAATAGGCTTTACTGTGAGGCTGAGTTTAAACCAGGAGATTTTATATTTTTTGGTGGAGAGAGTACTGGGCTGCCAAGAGAATTTATGGATATAAATTTTAAAAACGCCATAACCATACCTATGGGAAAAGAGGGCAGAAGCCTAAATCTAGCTATGAGTGCTGGTATCATCGCGTATGAGGCGATCAGACAAAATATCGATAAATTTGACTTTAGGAGTGAGATTTGAGAGTAGTCTTTGCTTTAGTTTTTACCATTTTAATGGCATTTGCGAGTGAAATTAGTATCGCAACTTATAATGTGCAAAATTTATTTGATTGCAAAAACGATGGCAGCGAGTATATTGACTTTAAAGTCGGCATCTCAAAGTGGGATTGCGAGGCAGCTGATACAAAAATGCAAAGAACAAGACAGATCATAAAAGCTCTTGACACCGATATCATTGCACTTCAAGAGATTGAAAATGAGGAGGTTTTAAAGGCTCTTGTTAGTGGCAGCGAGTATAAATTTGTAGTTTTTACAAAGGAGAAAAACTCACCAGTTGGCCTAGGACTGGTTTCAAAGATACAGCCAAGTAGCAGCGAAATCTACAAAGTGCCAAATGTAAATACAAGAAATATTTTAAAGGTTGTTTTTGAGACGGAAAGTAAGAAATTTAGCATTTTTGTAAATCACTTTCCGGCCTACAAAAATGGCATAACTGCGCAAAAAAAAGCTGAAAGAACTCTAAGAACTGCTCTAGGCAAGGAGCAAAATGTTATCATTTTGGGTGATTTTAACTCGCCTTTTGGGCAAAAGTCTATCTTAAACGATATTATTGTAACACGTAAATTTTACGACCTTTACAAGGAATTAGCGCCAAATAATAGATACTCTCATACAGTGCACGGTAAAAAGAGGGCTATCGATCATGTTTTACTCTCGCCTAGTTTTATAGAAAATGGCGATCTTAGCTACATCTCAGGCAGTTTTGAGGTCTTTAAACCAAGCTTTGCAGTCGATGAAAATGGTTTTGCTAGGAGCGATCTTTACTCAGATCACTTTGCGTTAAAGTTTAAAATCTCAACTGATCCAAGCCCAGCTAAAAGTGGAATAGTAAGTAAAATTTTTAAATCCGATAAAGATAAAGCTAGTAAAAAAACAAGCGAGCAAAAGTACAAAAATGCTGATGTAGATGCACTTTTTGCAAATCCAGAGGACTTGCCGGTGCTTGTTGATAGAGCGGTTGTTATACTAAAAGATAAAAAAGGCTTTATCATCTCAAAAGATCACCGTGGAATTTATGTCTATGATCCTAAAAATAACGTAACTGTGGGCAAAGAGCTAGACATTTTGGTAAGGCGCATGAAAGTTTACAAAGATGCTCTTGAGGTGAGCTCTTATGAGATAGTAAATGAATACGGCACTAAAGACGTGAGCGAAAATTTACTCGATGCCTCACATCTAAAAGATGCAAGAAGTGGCGACGTGATAGCTAAAATTTCTGGCAATCTAGTAGGTCGCTATTTGCATACGCCATATGGAAAGATTAGGGTTTATAGTAAGAAAAAGTTAAAACAAGGCGAACAAATTTTTGAAAATGTAAGAGTGCAAATTTACAAAAGAGAAAATCAAATCGTCGTGGAGTAGAAAGTGCAAATTTTAGATATTTTTATGATAGCGGCGTTTGTTTTATTTGCCATTTTTATGATAAGGGGCGTTATTTTGCAGGCACAAGAAAAGGAGAGGGTAAGAAAAATGATAAGAGAAAAAAGAGAAAATTTTAATAAAAAGAGTGAAATATGAAAGAGTTGTTACTAGAGATCGGAGTTGAAGAACTTCCAGCGATACCCTTTTTAAGGGGGCTACCAAATATCAATACTAAATGGCAGGCTGTGCTTGAAAAATACAACATTGCAAGCGAGTTCAAATTTTATTTCACGCCACGCCGTTTGGTCTTTTTCCATGAGAAATTTCCACAATCACAGCCCGATAGCGTGGCAAGTTTTATCGGTGCGCCAAAGCAAGTAGCACTAAAAGACGGAGCTTTCACAAAAGCAGCACTTAGCTTTGCTAGCAAATGCGGCATAGATGAGAACGAGCTTAAATTTAAAGAGATAGACGGCAAAGAGGTGCTCTACTACGAAAAAGAGGTAAAAGGCGAGCCAGTCGCTAAGATAATTGGCGACATGGTTGAGGAGTTTTTAAAGAGCCTAAATTTTGGCAAGTCTATGCGTTGGGGTAATGGTGAGTTCGAGTTTATTCGTCCGATAAGATCGTTTTTGTGTTTACTTGGTGATGAGGTCATTAAATTTAATAAATTTGGCGTGGCAAGTGGTGACTCTACATATCCACACAGAAGTATTAGCTACGACAAGATCAAAATTTCAAATATAAAAGAATATTTTGAAGGCTCAAGGGCTCGTGGTGTTGTACTTGAAGCGGACGAGAGAGAAAAGATCATACGTGATGAGTTTGAAAAGATCAGCCAAAAAAGCGGACTAAAGATCGAGATCGATAGAGATCTGCTGGATGAAGTCGTAGCGATTACCGAGTATCCAACAGCACTTCTTGGATCCTTTGAAGAGGAATTTTTAGAGGTGCCAAGCGAGGTTATTATCACTTCGATGAAAGAAAATCAGCGTTATTTCCCAGTATTTAAAGATGGTAAGCTTGCAAATGGCTTTGTTGTCGTTAGTAACGCTATCACTGATGAGTATTCGCTTATTATTAAGGGTAACGAAAAGGTGCTAAGAGCAAGACTAAGCGACGCGATGTTCTTTTGGCAAAGTGACTTAAAAGCTGAATTTAGCCCAGAAAAACTAAAAAATATAACTTACCTAAAAGAGCTTGGAAGTATCTACGAAAAAGAGCTTAGAGAGCTACAAGTAGCCAAAAAGCTAGCCAGCAACTACGATGAACTACTCAAAAAAGAGGCTGGCGAGTATGAGGCGAAGCTTGAGCGGGCTGTGATGTTAAGCAAGGCTGATCTCACAACACAGATGGTCTATGAATTTACAGAGCTTCAAGGCGTTATGGGGGCTTACTACGCAAGGGCTAAAAATGAGGACGAAAACGTCGTTTTGGCTATAAAAGAGCAGTATCTGCCAGATGGCGAGGAGGCGCAGTGTCCAAGCAAAGTTTTTAGCTCTGTTGTGGCGCTTTCAAATAAGCTTGATACTTTAATGGGGCTCTTTAGTATCGGCAAGATCCCAAGCGGCACAAAAGATCCATACGCTCTAAGACGTGCGGCAAATGGCGTGATAAAGATCGTTTTAGCTCATAATTTAAAATTTAACGTAAAAGAAATTTTAGAAGATATTGCAAAAGATTATAAGAAATTTGATGTTGAAGTGCTTATAAATTTCATCCTTGATAGACTTTACACTTTCTTTGATGTAAACACTTCTATCGTAAAAGCGTGCATAAAAAGTGGCGAAAAGGATATATTGGAGCTTACGAAGATGATTGCCGCACTTGCTAAAATTTCAAGTGAGCCAAGTTTTAGGGAGAATTTCTCGACATTTAAGCGCCTTGCAAACATCATAAAAGATGATAAATTTAGCAAGGTGAACGAGAGTCTCTTTGAGATAGACGCTGAAAAAGCCCTAAATGATGCATTTAGTGCAGTTGATAAGAGCCTTGCCTACGAGCCAAGATTAAAGGCACTATTTGCTCTAAAACCACAGATCGATGAGTTTTTTGATAAAGTTATGATAAATGTTGAAGATGAAAAGATTAGAAATAACCGCATTGCGATCATCGGTCAAATTTATAGCGAAATATTAAAAGTAGCCGATATAAAAGAGATCAGTCTATAAACTTTTGCCAGCCTTGATATCATTCTTGGCTGGCTTTTTAAATTTCTTACATTCACCAATAAAATAAATTAAAAATTTTTAGAGGATCTATTGTTTCTAGTCACTTTTTATAAAATGACTAGAAATTTACAAGGAAATAGGATTATTTTTTCTTATCTTTGATTTGTTTCTTTTGTTTGGGTTTATTGGGTTTTGATTTTTCTTTTACACTAAGTTTTTCTTTTACTTTTTGCATATCGTTAAAGCCGATGCCTTGCACTTTTTCTAACTCATCGATGCTTTTAAATTTGTGTGCTTTCCTATATTTTATGACATTAAGTGCTTGGCTTTTGCTTAGTCCAAGATTTATTAGATCGTTCTTGCTAGCTGTGTTTAGATCGGTGCCGTAGGCAAGAGTTGCGACTGCAAGGCAAAGTAAAAATTTTAAATTTCTCATCTTATCTCCTAAAACAATAATCCATCATTCTCTTGATCTTGTATTATGTCATTTGCTGGCGTATTTTGAGGTAGTGGCGAGTCGTTTGTGTAGTATTCGTCGCTACCGCCATAATAGCCCTTATAAACGCCATCTGGCTGTTCAAACGCACGTCTTAGAGTAGGGTAAAGCTTGATGTAGTCTTCCATAAATTTCTTAAACACAGGAGCTGCCGTCCTACCGCCACCCTCGACCTTTTTCATAGGGCTGTTATCGTCGTTTCCGTACCAGATTATTGCTTCTATGTCAGGTGTGTAGCCACAAAACCAAGCATCGATGTTATTGTTTGTCGTGCCAGTTTTACCAGCGATTTGGATACCATTTATTTTGGCATTACGTCCAGTGCCACTATTTACGACATTTTGAAGAAGCGTTGTCATTAAAAATGCTTGTTCTGGTTTTAAAACTTGCTTTCTTTGTAGTTCATAGTTTACCGACACCCCAAAACTATTTTCTATACGCTTTATAAGAGTTGGCTCGACCATCTCGCCATCGTTTGGAAATATCGAGTAAAATTTTGCAAAGTCAAGTGGCGAAATCCCAAAGCTTCCAAGTGCAATAGATAAATTTTCAGGAATATCACTAAAGCCCATATCTGTAAGCTGCTTTCTAACTGAGCTAAGACCAAGGTCATTTAGCAAATTTATGGTTGCAAGGTTGCGTGATTGTGTGATTGCTGATTTTATTGTGATGTAACCTTGAAAGCCACCACTATAATTTTTAGGCGTCCATTCTTTGCCATTTCCCATGTCAAATGTCCTAGCGATATCAGCTACTTGCGAGACTACTGAGTAGCCGCTATCAAGAGCGATTTGGTATATAAACGGCTTAAAGCTTGAGCCTGGTTGGCGTTTGCTCTGTGTGGCACGGTTGTAGCTACTTTTTGCATAGTCGATACCACCAATTAGTGCTAAAATTTGGCCACTTTGTGGATGAGTGACTACGATAGCTCCGTTTAGAATCTCAGGATTTGCCTTTTTGTCACGCTTTAAAATTTCATTGTAGCCATAGACTAGAGCGTTTTGCGCGATCTTTTGCACGTTTAGATCGACCGTACTTTGTATCTTATAGCCACCAGTTTTTATATCGTCAAATTTCTTTGAAGCTTCCTTGATGATCTCATCAACCACGTATGGTGCTTTATTTCGTGTGAGTGTATCGTCAAAGACTGCTGGCTCTTCAAGTATGCCCTTGCGATACTCATCTTCATTGATCCAGCCTATACTATACATCCTCTCAAGTACTCTATTTGCACGGCCAAGCGAGAGATCAAGGTGCTTTGTAGGATCATAGGTGCTTGGAGCTTTTGGCAAGCCAACTAGCATAGCAACCTCTTTTATGCTTAGCTCATTTAACTCTTTTCTAAAATACCCTTCGGCAGCTGTTTTTATGCCGTAGTAACCGTGTCCAAAATATACGTGGTTTAGGTATCTTTCTATAATATCTTCTTTACTAAGCTCACTTTCAAGTTTTATGGCGAGTACTACTTCTTTTATTTTTCTTGTAAATTTCTTCTCGCGGCTTAGGGCTAGATTTTTGATGAGTTGTTGTGTTAGCGTAGATGCACCCTCGACTAGTTTTCTAGCCTTGATATCTTTTATAGCTGCTCTTGCCATGGCTTCTACGTTTATGCCGCCATGCTCAAAGTAGCTCGTATCCTCGATAGCCACTAGTGCTTCGATGACACGTGGTGGGATGTCGTTATACTTTACATAAATTCTATTTTCTTCAAAAATATTTGCAATAAGTTCGTTGTTTCTATCAAAAATTTGCGTTGTAAGTTTTGGTTTGTAGTCAATGATAGCGTAAGCATCAAACCTTACTTGCGAGTAAAAGTATAAAAATGCTCCACCAAGTGAAATGGCAACTATAAAGATAAATGCCAAGATATATTTCATAAAAATGCCTTTAATATTTTTAAATTTAGCCCCATGGCTGTGCTGGTCTCGCCGTGTTGGGAGGTGATATATTTTTTATTAAAATTTTCTATCGTCATGGCTCCAGCCTTGCCTTGCCACTCATTGCTTTTTAGGTATTCAGTAAGGTCGCGCTCGCCAAAATTAGCAAATTTATATGTAGTTTTGCTCACATTTATAAGCTCAAATTCTCCCACAAATATCATCGCTGTATACACGCTGCACTCGTTGCCACTTTGTAAATTTAGCATAGCAAGCGCCTCATTCTCGTCTTTTGCTTTGCCTAAAATTTGATCCCCACATGCCACGCAGCTATCTGCAAAGAGTAAATTTTTAAAGGCGGTATTTGCTTTTAAGAATTGCTCCTTTTTTGCTTTTACGACATTTTGGACATAAATTTCTGGCTTTATATTTTTTGATATTTTACTTTCATCAAAATTGTAAGAAATTTGTTCAAATTTTATACCAGCTATTTTTAATAAGTTTGCCCTTGTTGGCGAGCTTGATGCAAGTGTTATCACGCAAAGCCTTTGTAACTTATCCCAAGATAAATGCCAGCAAGTGAAGCTAGTAAATTTAACGGCGTAAAATAGTAGATAATGACAATAAGGCTTTCATTTAGCTCGATCGTTTCATGCGATCTCAAGGCCTTTAAAGCCTTTTTATATCTATAAAATATATAGCTTAAATTTAATAGCAAAAAGAGCCATATAGCCCATTTTGTTGCTATTATTGCGCTTGCCATAGGGTTTGTTAAATTTATGCCATCAAAGCAAAAAATTATAATAACGTTTGTTGCAATAATGCCAATAATAATCACAAAAATGGTTACACCAAAACGTCTTATGATGTGAAGCAGAATGTGATAACGTTCCTTGTCTTCAAATTTATTTTCTATAAAATAACTTCCAACAAGCACAAGACCAGCTTGTAGCCCTACAAAAAGGGCTACAAAACAGACATGTAAAAATGCTATTATCTGATCAAATTTTATAAAAGCTATATCGTAATGGCTCATTTTTCTAGGACTTGTCTCGCATACTCAAGTGAGTTTTTTATGGCATCCTCGATCGCAAGCACGTTTTTACCGCCTGCGGTGGCGAAATCATCCTTGCCTCCGCCGTTTCCGCCTAAAATTTGCGCCGTAAATTTGACCCACTCGCCGGCTTTCAAAGCCGCATTTTTCACGCCTGCAGCCAGAGCGATTTTACCCTCTTCGTTTACTTGCACGAGCAGGATCGCCGCCTTTTCGTTCTCGTTTTTAA
>NZ_JBQNCH010000004.1:0-99573 GCF_052169515.1 Campylobacter sp. | reverse complement strand
TGGAGCTCATAGCGGGACTTGAACCCGCGACCTCTTCCTTACCAAGGAAGTGCTCTACCTCTGAGCCATATGAGCGAAAACGCTTGGCTGAGATGATTTTAATCAACATAACAAACAACTAAAATTTATGAAAATAAAATTGGAATAACTGTGTTTAGTAAAATCTAGATACAGCTCCCAGTTTATCTTCCCAAATTTGGAGCGGGAAACGGGGCTCGAACCCGCGACCCTCAGCTTGGAAGGCTGATGCTCTAGCCAACTGAGCTACTCCCGCATAACAATGGTGGTGAGACGTGGATTCGAACCACGGAAGACATAGTCAGCAGATTTACAGTCTGCCCTCGTTGGCCGCTTGAGTATCTCACCTTAAACATTAATAAAATTTTTTGGTATTTTCTGGTCAAACACTGTTACAAAAATGGAGCTGGTGAACGGACTTGAACCGCCGACCTACTGCTTACAAGGCAGTAGCTCTACCAACTGAGCTACACCAGCACCTGTTTTGTGAAGTGGCAATTATAGCCCAAAATAAAATAAAAGTCAAGAATAATTTGAAAAATATTTCACAATAGTTAAAAATTTAAAATGCTGGATCAAAAATCCCATCAAAACTCTTTTTTATATAACACAAGTAATCATTTTAACTGTAAAAATTTTTACATCAATAGTTTTAAGCTCTTACAATAATTCTAATTTTATTTTTTTTAAAAGCTAAAATTTCTATAATTACGAAAAAAACAAAGGACTTAGTATGCAATTTCTACCTTGGGCAGTGATTTTATTGCTGATTTATGTGATCTACTTTTTAATGATTCGCTACGAAAAAAAGATCGCTACGCTTAGTAAATTAATTGAGCAAAACAGCATGGGCATCAAAGAAAACAGAGATCTTATCGGTCAAAATAGATCACTCATAGAGAAAAATAAACACAACATCGAGAAAAACGCAAAAGATATAACAACAAACGTTGAGAAAATAGATATAGATTTGGAAGACTAGTTCTTTCAAATTTTTATCGTTGTAGACTTTTAAGGTCTACGCTCTTGCTTTTGTTGCCGCATGCTTTCTTGACTAGCGATTAGCATACCTATAATAAATAATTTTATACATCTAATTGCTTCATTAAAAGTACAAGCCCTATTCTATCTTTTACATTTAGCTTACTGTAAATAGATGTCGTGTGGGCTTTAACTGTTCTTAGTGTAATGCCTGTTTTTTCAGAAATTTCATTATTTGTTAGACCCTGATAGATTAAATTTGCAATCTCTCTTTCCCTTGAACTAAGCTCAGAAAGATCGGCCTTTTTGTCTGCCTTTTCGCCTTCGCTATTTATGTATGAGCCAGTTAGTTCACCTATCATTGCTTGGATAAATTCTGGATAAAGCCAAATATTTCCATTAGAAATAGTCTCAAAGGCATCCTCAAAGTGCATCTTTCTCATATGAGAATTTGCATAACCTTTGATTCCTAGTGCGAGCAAGCGTTTGCCCTCATCTATCTTTGGCCTGTTTGAGAGTATGAGTATTTTTATATTTGGATATTTGTCGTTTATGCTTTTTATAGTGTCGTCAATATTGTCTTTGAAAATATCAATGTCAATGCCTACAATATCAGCATCCAAGTGGGAGAAAAATTCTTTTCTATTATGAATAAATTTTATATTATTGTTGTCGGTAAAATAACCTCTCCAAATATTGTTTAATGCACTGCTTTGCGTAAATAAAATAACTTGCATTGCCCTTTTCCTTGGATCACCTACATTACTCTTTCATAAATCTTTTTACTATTTGCAAAAATTTCTATATGGCGACTTTCATCATTTTTGTTTATTTTATAGTCTATTGATGAAAGAAATCTGGTAACTACAGTGGATTTTTCCTCCAGAAAAATAGTCATTTCAAAAAGACCTTGTGTTATAGCATACTTATAAGGAGTACTTAAATTTAAAATCCCTGAGTCAAAATCAAATTTATCTAAAGCTTGATCATAGCCTTTAATCACAATTTTAATACTTTTTACTATATCATCGTAGATTATTATATTTTCAAACAGCTTGTTGCCTCTCTTGGCAACATCTGCTATTTGTAAAAAATTCATCTCGCGATCGCTAAATTTAAACCGTTCGATTTCATCATTAACTATGTCACAAGAGCAACCATCTCTTATAATATATAAATTTTGTAAGTTTTGAAATTTTAAAATATCATACTCACTAAATTTCTTATTATAAAGAGCGGTCTTGCCCATTATCTCTCCGTTAAAGCATTTTGTTTTGCCTTCAAAATAGGCTTTAACAAGTAATCAAGTATTGTCTTTTTACCGGTAATAATATCAGCTGAAACTATCATGCCGACTTTTATTCTAAGCGGTTTTTCTTCACTACCAAGGTAGTTTTTATCGGTTTCGATTCTAACCAAATAATAACTTTCCCCAGTTTTCTCATTTGTCTCAGTATCGGCACTAATCTGTGTTACGGTGCCCTTTAAACCACCATAAATACTAAAATCATAAGCTGTAAATTTAACCATAGTATCAAGTCCAGGCCTCAAAAATGCAACATCAGCTGGCTTTACTTTTACTTCAGCTACTAGCTTGTCCTCAAGAGGAACAATCTCAGCAATATTTTCGCCAGGCTTTATAACTCCTGATACTGTATGAACCATCATTTTACTAACAATACCGTTTACTGGAGATCTTACATATGTTCTCTCAACCCTATCACTTAGGCTGATTTGTGACTCGTTTATCCTAGCAATCTCCGCCGAAACCTCGTTAAGCTCTTTTTTTGCATTATTTTTAAAAGCAAGCTTTGCTTCTTCAATCTTATTTTTCGCTTCTTTTATAGTTGACTCAACTCTTGGTACAGCAAGAACAGCAGCATCAAGCTCGCCTCTTAAATCATTTACACGCCTTTGAAGTTGAATGTATTCAACTTCGCTTACAAGACCTTTTTTAAAGATTGGCTCCATAATGGCTTTTTCTTTTAAAACAAGGTTATAGCTATTTTGAGTTTGGGAAATTTTATTTTTTAGTTCAACCAATTCACTTTGACGTTGATGAATTTGCTCTGTCAAAATTCCTATCTGTTCATTTAAGTGATCGATATTTGAATTATGCAAGCTTATCTCATATCTCACGGCTTTGCTATTATTTGCATCCCTAGCTTCATTGTAGTCAAATTTCTTATCGTTTGCCTCAGCATCAAGTCTCATAAATTTTGCTTGAAGTTCATCGAGTCTTAGCTTTGACTCGCCGTAGCTACTTGTAAAATTTTTATTATCGAGTCTTATTAGGATTTGATCTTTCTTGACTTCATCGCCCTCTTTTACAAAAATTTGATCAACTATACCGCCTTCGAGATTTTGTATCGCTTGGTTTTTTCCAGATGGGATGATCTTGCCACTACCTCTTGTGATCTCATCTATTTGTGCCCATGAAGCCCAAATAAGAAGCCAAAATATAGTTATGGCAACTGCATAAAGTATCTTTTTTGATGTTGATGGGGCTTTTGCCAAAACAGCCTCAGAAAGACTTGACATAAATCTCAAGTCATAAGCATCGTAGTTTTTTGTTTGAATATTTGACTTTATATCATCGACACTATTTAAAATTTTATCACTAGCGTTCTCTTGCTCTTTTATATTGATTTTACAAACCGATCTCTTATCGACTTCTGGTTGTTCATTTTTTTTATTTTTGATATCTTCTTGCATAATTATTTCCCACTAAGTCTAGCTAAAACTTCATCCCTTGGACCATCCAGTAAAATCTTGCCATTATCCATAACTATAAGCCTATCAACAAGATCTAGCATTGATGTCCTATGCGTAACAAGCAGCATCGTCTTATTTATGGTATTTGTCTTTAAATTTATTTTTAACTTATTTTCAACTGTATTATCAAGAGAATTTGTTGGCTCATCAAGCAAAATAATAGGACTATCTAATAAAAATGCCCTAGCCACAGCTATGCTTTGACGCTGTCCACCACTTATGCCATCGCCTCTTTCAAAAACTGGCATATCAAATCCAAGCGGATGAGCATTTACATATTCATCAACTCCGCTTACTTTAGCTGCTCTTATGATCTGTATATCGTCAACATATGGTGCTTTTTGAACAATATTTTCTCTAACCGTTCCTTTAAAGAGCACAACATCTTGCGGAACATAGCCGATATTTCGCCTAAGATCGGCTGGATCGATTTGATTAATATCAATACCATCGATTAGCACTGAGCCTTCGGTTGGTGAGTAAAGTCCCAAAATGAGCTTTTGCAAAGTAGTTTTTCCAGAGCCATTTTTGCCTATAATGCCAACTTTTTCACCTGGTTGAATAACAAAATTTATCCTATCAAGCGAACCTTTTGTGGTATCTGGATATGTAAAGCTTACATTTTTAAACTCGATCTTTCCATCAAAAGAATTTCTTCTAACAAATTTTTTACCTTCTGGCCTTTCAACAGGCATTTGCATAATCTTACTAAGGCTTTGATATGCTGTTTTTGTCTGCTCAAAATTTGCAGCAAGTGAAGCAACCTGTCCCATAGGAGCGATAGCGCGAGAGCTAAGCATAACCGCAGCGATAAGACCACCCATTGTAAGATGCGTATCTTGTATCATATAAACGCCAAGAACGATGATAGCAATAGTATTTAATTGCACTAAAAAAGATGTAACAGTCGTTATCGAAGTTGTAATAATTTTTGATTTGATACTTCTGTTTGCTATCTCACCGGTCGCTTCTTCCCAGTTCCACTGTACATGTCCGCTAGCACCAAGGGTTTTAATAGTCTCAAGGCTACTAAGGCTCTCTATCAAAATTCCATTCTTCACAGCCGAAGCCTCAAATGTACTTTTGATTGCATTTTGAAGCGGATCTTTTATAAAAAATGTGTAACACAAAATAGCCATCATAATAACAATTGGCACAAGCACAATATAGCTTCCTATAAAATAAGTAACTACCAAGAAAATGATAGCAAATGGTAGGTCAACGATAGCAGCAAGCGAAGCTGATGAGAAAAAATTTCTCACCGTATCAAACTCTTTTAGGTTGCTAGCAAATGAGCCAACTGATTTTGGTTTATTGCTAAATTTCATATCCATAACACGTTCAAATAAAATTGAACTCATTATGATGTCGCTCTTTTTACCGGCAATCTCAAGAAAATATGATCTTACAAATTTTAAAAATAGATCTATACCATAAACCACACTCACGCCAAGAGCTAAAACCCAAAGCGTCTCAACAGCATTATTTGGCACAACACGGTCATAAACATTCATCGTAAAAAGCGGACTAGCAAGAACAAATAAATTTATAATAAAACTTGCAATTACAACATCAAAATAAATTTTCTTTGAACGTTTTAGCGTTCCCCAAAACCAGTGATCATTGCCCGCATCAATTAACTTTGTCGAGCTAGTATCTTCTGGAACAAATTCGCGTTTGAGATAGTAAGCATATCCCAAATACTCATCCTTAAGCCTACTCATCTCTATCGCGCTACTACCTGTTGAAAGCTCTGGAGTAATGATATTTGCCATCTTTCTATCCGCACTAAATGACTCTAAAATGCAAGCTTTCTTTCCGCGAAGCATCAAAATGCAAGGCAATACCAAAGGTGAAATTTGTTCAAGATCTTTTCTTACAAGAGTCGAAGCAAAACCGGCACGAGAGGCAGCACGAGAAAATAATGACCTTGAGCTTTTAAGTGAAAAAAGCTCAATATCCTCGCCATCTTTTACCGGCAAGCCAATAGTCAAAGCATCGGCGCTATATGGATTGTTATGAAGCTTGGTAAAGATAACCAAGCATTGAAGTAGTTCGTCTTTTATCTTATCACTATGCATCTATCATCCAATATTTTTAATTTCATCTATATAAATTCCTTGCATATTTTTAATACCAAGATCAATTAACTTTTTCTTTTGTTCTTCGCCTTCTACGCCAATCGCAATCAAAATAATATCTTTTGAACTCAAGACAACATCAAGAGACTGTTTTGTATTTACTCCCGACTTATCACTTAAAAAGTCGATTAAGACATTTGACTGTATTTTTACGTAGTCTGGATTAAATTCTTTTAATTTCTCAATCCCTTTTGCATTAAGCTCAAAGTGGTCAAAGCCAAAACCAAAGCCAAGTTCTTTTAATTTTTTAGTAAGTTTAACTATACTTTCTATGCTAATATCGTCTTTATTTGGAATTTCTATATAGTTTTTATGCTTTGAAATTTGACTTATTTTCTTAAGTGCGATTTCAAGCTTTGAAAAACTCTCATCAGAATTTAATATCTCTTTTCCTAAATTTATAGCCAAATGCCCATTAGGCAAGATATTTTCAGGTAAAATTTTAGCCACTCTGTTTAAGATGTGAAGATCAAGCATAGCACCCAAATTTAGTTCATTTACCATTGGCATGAAATACGAAGCCATACGCCATACACCTTCTTTATCCACAAGCCTCAAATAAAGCTCATGTTGTTCAAAACTTGAGTCAAGGTCTATCACTTTTTGAGTAGCAAATTTAAATTCATCATCTTTTATCGAATCAAAAATAAGCTCTTTGTATTTCTCTTTACCAATGACTAGAGTATTTTGATTTTCATTAAATACTTTACAAGTAAAGCTTCCAGCAAGTCTTGCACTAGCCAACGTAACGTCCGCAGAAGTAAGAAGTGTCTTAATGTCTGTATTTGGCGAATACTCAACAATAGCAGAATTTACAGGACATTCATAATCACTTAGTGCAAAGTTTGCATAAAGCTTTTTAAATTCGCTCATGATATCATCGTTTAAAGTTAAGAAATTTGATGAGTTTTTACCATAAGATAGTACGATAAAATCATTATCGTTCAGTCTTGCTACGATTGCATTTTCGTCATTGTGTGCTAATTTTTCTTGTAAAATTTGAGCTATCTTTATTATAATGCTTTGCCATTTTTCAAAGCCGAGTGCACTTTTTAAACCCACTAGATCTCTAAAGCTAACAAGTAAAACAGCACCACTTGAATATTCCTCGCTAGCTAAATAGTCACTAAACTTAGCTTGAAAAAATCTTCTATTATTGGCACCACTCATTGTGTCTTTATATAAAAGCTCTTGATATTTGCTAAGAGTAGCAACCTCTCTCTCAAATATATCTTTTACTTTACTAACCATAGAGTTCATAGCCAAAACCATCTTCTTAAGGTCTGCCGTAAATGGAATTCTTTTTTGGATAATAAATCTATTATCAAGTATCGCTTCGGCTTGATCTTGAACTTTCATGAGTGGTCTAAATATGGCCTTGAGTGCAAAAAATGCTACTACAAGCGTAATAATTATCATTAGAACAAGAAAATTAAAAATATTTTTTGAATTTGAATAAAGCTCATTATATGCAAGTGCCGTACTACCTTGAACATATAGCGTGCCAAACTTTGCCCAGCCATTCATTATCTCGCTAGATGCCACAGGTGCTTCAAACTTAGCTATTTTATAAAACCACTCAGGAATATCTTTAACAACTGTTTGTTGGGAGTTCTCTATAAGCACCTTACCATCAACATCTTCAAGTTTAATAAGCTTATATCTACCACTATCAAACATAGAATTTATCATTGTTTGAGCCAAAGACATATCCTCTGGATCAACAATAGGCTTTAGAGCAAGTCCAAGTGAGTTTGCCGTATGTCTTGCGTTTTCGCCAAGTTGATCATTAATGTATCCATTTAGGCTTCTAAAATTTAAGTAGCCAACAGCCATAAAAATCATGATTCCAAATGTTATCACTGCGATCATAATTTGTTTAAATAGCGTCATAAATCCTCTTTTCCTATCCTATCTATTAGTTCCATCCACTTAGGATTTTGTTTTTTATTTCCACCCGGTATCGCCTGACCAAGACCTTCTTGTTTTGCTAAATATAGTGAATCACCGTTAAAACTATAAACTGGAACGAGATCTGTTCTTTGTGTTGCAATTTTTATTTTACCATTTATGTTATCTAAAATTAATGGAATAGATTTTGGTGTATCATAGTATGCTAAAACCATATGAGCTTGATTATATTTTAAAGCTTTAACATATGTGAAGTATAATTTTTGAGTTGGAATTCCTAGTTGCTTTAGTGTGAAATATTTTGCGATAACATAGTCTTCGCAATCACCAGCACCCTTTCCTATAAATTCCATTCTGGTGGCCCAATAATCTTTTTTGTGCCAAAGTTGCATATCATCAACCCATCTAAAAGAGTTAAAAAAGTCATTTACTTTTATTAATTTCTCTTGTTCGGTTGCATCTTGCAAAGATGTCATTAAATAATTTAAGCCCGATGCTCTTCTTCTAGCATCTTCTCCATAAATCTTAGCCACCTTTGCTATAGTTGTTGATTTTATAAAATCCCCAATAGCGCTTATTGACAATAATAAAAAAAGGACGCTTGTTATAAGCGTCCAAAATTTTGTTTTGACCATCATGGTCATTATTTTATTTTAAATTATCTTAAATCGTTTTGAATGCTGCAAGCGCCTTGAATATATCTCTTCGCAAAACCTGGTTCAAAACTATCTGAAATCATACCCATATTATCAAGCAATCTATATTTTGCATAAGCTAGCGCTGTTTCGGTAGTAGCAATCTCTTTTAGCGCTGAGTTGTACTCATTTTCAGCATCAAGCAAGTTAATAAGATCTCGACGACCAATTCTAAATTCATCCTGATAAGCATCAAGTGTAGCTTTTGCATATTCAACGTGCTGATTTAGATAACCCATTTTCTCTTGGCTAAGAATATAGTTTTGCCATGAAAATTCCAAAGACTCCTTAAGCTCTCTTACAAGATTATCCATAGTTTGTTGCTCTTGTTTAACAGCAAGTTGGCTTTTTTCTTTATCTAATTTGTCGTTGCCTTTATTGTAAAGGTTGTAGTTTAGTCTTAAAAGCGCATCAAATGTTTGCTCTTCATAATTATCATACAAAACATTTGAATGATCATAAACACCAGATACAACAAGGTCTAATTTTGGTAAAAATGGTGCATTTTTCTCTTTTACTACGGACTCAGCCATAGCAATATTTGACTTTTGCACTAAAAGTGTTGGGTTGCAAAGAACTGCTTTGTCATAAACAGCTTCTTTTGTGTTTGGTAATACAACATTAAATTCTGGCATTACTAAATTTTTAGCAGCAATTTTTCTTCCATATAGTTTTTCAAATGTAGAAAGTGCATCTTCATAGTTGTTTTTAGCTGCGATGTAGTTTGATTGAGCCAAAGTATAGCGTGATCCAGCTTGTCTTTCTTCAGAAGCTACACCATAGCCCGATCTTGCTCTATCTTTAATTTGGCTATAAATTTCTTCATGGCTTTTTACATTTTCTTCTTCAATATCTAAAATTCTCTTAGTTTGAAGAACTTGTAAATAAGCGTTTGCAGTGTTTAATGTTAGTCTATCTGCAGCTTGAGCTACCGCATAGGCTGCAGAATCAAGTCTTGCACTTTGAGAATTGATTCTATTTTTATCAGCTCCGCCATTGTATAGATTTTCAACCAAAGTTAAAGATGCGCCAGAAACTCTTCCATCTCCTCTTCTTGTTGAAACTCCGTCATCAAGACGCTTTTTCTCATATCCCACTCTAGCCGCTGCATCAAGTGTTGGATAATAGGCATTTTTTGCCATTTTTAGATCTTTACCAACTTGCAAATAGTTAAATTCTGTGGCTTTTAGGCTTGGGTTTTCATTTAAAATAGTTTTTACAACTTGATCTAAAGTTAAGACACTATCATCAACTTGTGCTACCGGTTTTGCTTCTGTTGATATTGTTTGCTCTATATTAGATTTTTGAGCTGATTGACTTTTTGTAATAGGTGCTTTTGCTCTCATTAGAGCATCTTTATATCCTGATTCGTTTTGAACTTTAGCCAATAATTCATTAGCTTCATTTTCAGAAACTGGAACTGTGTCAACATATAAAAATTTTCGTCCACCAACCTCATAGATACCTGTAGTTAGTCTGCTATCAGAGATTTTGCTATTAACTTTATTAACAGCGCTATCAACTCTAGCCTGATTATCATCTTGTGCAAATGAAGCCAGGAAAATCCTATAAGAGACATCTTGAGCATATAGGAGTGTTGCTGCAGCCAAAGCACTAATTGCTAACATCTTTTTCATAGCTAAGATCCTTTTACCTTTTTATTAACAAGCCTAGACTTGAACTTTTTCGTACTAATTATACACCAAGAAATATTAAATGTATTTTAAATATTTTATGACAAAAAAATAATTTTTATATCGTTTTAGAGAATCGTCTCAAACTCTCAGGAATTTTCTTAAGATACTCATCAAAGCACATTGCAATATTACGTATTATTAGTGTCCCTGTTTCATTTACGTTAATTTTTGTGGGTGTAACATCAACAAATTCACTTAAATTTTTTAGCTCCGCAAGCTCTTCCTTAAAGTGCTCAAAGAAATTTATATTAAATTCATCCTCAACTGACTTGATATTAAGTCCAAAATTACTCATTAAGTTCATAATCACACTCTTTCTAAGCAGATCTTCATCACTTAGATAAATTCCCTTTGCATATGGCAGTTTTCCACTATCAATTGCTTTTTCGTACTCATCCATATCTTTATAATTTTGTGCATAGTGTCTTTTGCATTCGCCTATGCTGGTCACTCCAATACCAATCAAGTCGGCACCACCTTTTGTCGTGTAGCCCTGGAAATTTCTATGTAAAGTACCATTTGCCAAAGCACCAAAAAGTTCATCATTTGACTTTGCAAAATGATCCATTCCGATCATTTTATAGCCATTTTTAGTTAAAAACTCAGCTGTAAATTTCAAAATCTCAAGCTTGACTTCAGGATCTGGCAATGTCGTCTCATCAAATTTACGCATTGACTTTTTTATCCATGGCACATGAGCATAGTTAAAAACTGCAAGCCTATCTGGATCAAGTGTGAGAGCAAGCTCAAGTGTCTTTTTAAAACTATCTAGACTTTGATATGGCAGACCGTAGATTAGGTCCATATTTATCGACTTTATGCCCTTTTCTCTAGCCATTTTTACAGCATTTTGAGTGATCTCATAGGGCTGAATTCTGTGAATTTCTTTTTGCACCTTTTCATCAAAATCTTGCACGCCGTAGCTTATGCGGTTAAATCCATGAGAAACAAGTACATCAAGTTGCTCTCTTGTTAAAAATCTTGGATCTATCTCGCAACTTATCTCGGCCTCTTTTGAGAAATTTTTAAATTTGGATTTGATTAATGTAATAATCTCATCAAGTTGTTCGGCGTTATAAAATGTCGGTGTGCCGCCACCAAAATGCATCTGCAAGACCTCAGTGCTGGTGTCCAGGTGACGAGCTAAAATTTCAAGCTCTTTTTCTATATATCTTATATATCTCTCTTTGCGGTCCTCTTTGCTAGTGTAAATGACGTTACAGCCGCAAAAATAACAAGCACTTCTACAAAATGGCAAGTGCAAATATAACGAAAGCGGTCGCTTTAGATCACGGCCTTCAAGCTCTTTTATATATGCCTCATAGCTAAATTTATCACTAAACTCTGGTGCTGTCGGATAGCTAGTATATCTTGGCCCTGGCCTTGAATACTTCACATAAGCACTAAAATCAATCATCTGCTCTACTCCTTGCCATTTGAATCACCTCTTTTATGTCTACAAATAAATTTGGGTGCTCTTTTTTGATATTTTTTACTAGTTTGTCAAGATCAATATTAAATTGTCTGCTTTTTTTATCGCTTGCAATCTTTTTTATCTCATCCATAGCAACTACCCAAACATCACTAAAATCAACCGGTATATTTTGCCAGATCGTCTTTTCAAGCCTTAGATCAAAATTTTCTTTTTGAGACTCTTTGTAAGCCTCAATCAAAGCCGAAAGCGATTTTACAGAGATTACTGTGTGTAAATTTTGATTTTCATCAATGCCAAACCATGGTTCTTTTGAGTCCCAAGAGCCACTTTTTAAATTTAAAATATGCTCATTTGGATTTTTGGTTGACACTATTTCAAAGATCGTCTTTTCAGGACTACTCAACCCAAGACTATTGCCGATCTCATCTATCTCATCATATATACTTTTTTCTTTGCTCATCTTCTTCTCTCATTTAGCCAGACCATTACACCTTTTTGGGCATGAAGTCTGTTTTCAGCCTCGCTAAAAATTTCATCCGCGTGCTTCTCAAAAACTGTCTCGCTCACCTCATAGCCTCTATAAGCTGGTAGGCAGTGCAAAAATATCGCATCTTTTTTAGCTAAACTCATCAAATTTTCATCCACGCAGTATCCAGCAAAGTCTTTTAGTCTCTTTTCTTTCTCAGCCTCTTGCCCCATCGATACCCAAGTGTCCGTAGTCACTACATCGGCACCATTTACCGCTTCTTTTATATCATCTGTGATAAAAATTTTCGCACCTGAAATTTTTGCGTTTTCATTAGCTATCTTTAAAATTTCAGCGTCCACCTCGTAGCCTTTTGGTGTGGCGACTCTTAGCTCAAGTCCTAGCTTGCTTGCTAGCATGAGCCACGAGTGAGTCATGTTGTTGCCGTCTCCTACGTACGCAACCTTCTCTCCTGCGCTAAATTCTAGCATCGTGAGATAATCCGCCATAAGCTGCACTGGGTGAAATTTATCGCTTAGGCCATTTATAACTGGCACGCTTGAAAATTTAGCAAATTCTTCTAGCGTTTCATGCTTATCGACCCTTAGCATAGCCATGTCGCACATCCTGCTTATCACTCTAGCGGTGTCACGGATTGGCTCGCCACGGCCTATTTGTATATCATTTTTGCTTAAAAATAGCGCGTATCCGCCAAGCTCGTGCATGCCAACATCAAAGCTAACTCTAGTTCTAGTCGAGCTTTTTTCAAATATCATCGCAAGCTTTTGATCTTTTAGATATGGTTTAAATTCTCTAGATTTCGCCTCTTTTTTTATCTTTCGAGCTAAATTTATCATCTGTAAAATTTCATCTTTGCTAAAGTCATTTAGCGTCAAAAAATGCCTCATCTTAGCCCCTTAAAATTTTAGCTGCTTCTTTTGCGTGGTATGAGATTATTAAATTTGCTCCTGCTCTTTTAAAGCCAACGAGCGTCTCCATCATAACGCGATCATAGTCGATGATGCCAGCTTTTGCACCAGCTTTTAGCAGTGCATACTCGCCACTTACGTTATATACACAGATCGGAAGAAGGGTTAAATTTCTAAGCTCTCTAATGACGTCAAGATAGGCAAGTGCTGGCTTTACCATCAAGATATCAGCACCCTGAGCCTCGTCTTGCAAGCTCTCATTTATCGCTTCTAGGCGATTTGCACTGTCCATTTGATAGCTCTTTCTATCGCCAAAGCTTGGTGCACTCTGTGCCACGTCACGAAATGGTCCGTAGTAAGCTGAAGCAAATTTAGTCGAGTAGGCCATCACTGGTAAATTTTCATAACCGTTATTATCAAGCGTCTGTCTTAAAGTAGCGATAATGCCGTCCATCATGCCGCTTGGTGCGATCATGTCGGCGCCATTTTGAGCGTGGATCAAGGCTTGTTTGGCTGAAATTTCAAGCGTGGCGTCGTTGTCGATAGTGTTATGCACGTGATCGATAATGCCGCAATGACCGTGGTCTGTGTACTCGCAAAAGCAAAGATCTGTGATGACAAATAAATTTGGAAATTTATCCTTTATAGCTCGAAGTGTCGTAGCTATGATGCCGTCATTGCTTAGTGCGTCGCTGCCAACACTATCTTTTAGGTTTGGTATGCCAAATAAAATGATCGACTTTATGCCTAAATTTACTATCTCTTCGCACTCTTTTAAAATCTCATCGATACTCATTTGATAAACGCCAGGCATCGAAGAAATTTCGTTTTTTACGCCTTTGCCCTCAACTACAAAAAGTGGATAAATAAAATCATTTACGCTAAGGCTTGTCTCTCTTACCATATCTCTTAGGGCTGGATTTATTCTCAATCTTCTAAAACGTTTAAACATATTTTTGCCTTTTCTTTGTTAAAATGCTTGATTTTTAGCTAGTTTAGCATAGTTGGAGTAAATTTAAAATGAAAATAGAAATTTCAAATGTAGCAAATCTACCTTCAAGATTTGGGGCTTATAAGGTTCAAGCTTTCAAAGAAGGAGCAAAAGAGCATTTAGCGATTTTTAAAGAGCCTTTAAGCGAAGTTGTAAACCTTAGAATTCACTCTGAGTGCCTAACTGGCGATGCGATCGGGAGCCTAAAATGTGACTGTCGCGATCAGCTTGAAGCGAGTCTAAAATATATTGAAGAAAATGGCGGCATGGTCATATATCTTCGCCAAGAGGGCAGAAATATTGGGCTTTTAAACAAGATAAACGCTTACAGCCTCCAAGACAAGGGCTTTGACACGATAGAGGCCAATCACCAGCTAGGCTTTAAAGCTGATGAGAGGACATACGAAGTGGTTGATTTTATCCTAAATCACTACGGTATAAAAGAGATAAATTTACTCACAAACAACCCTTTAAAACTTCATGGTTTAAAGTCAGCAAAGATCGTAAAACGCGTGCCTATTATCATAAAACCAAACAAGTTTAACGAAGAGTATCTTCGTGTAAAAAAAGAGCAAATGGGGCATATTTTGTAATGAAAAATGAGCTTTCTCTGCCAGCTAATTTTGACGAAAAAATAAAAATTTACGCTCAAATTTTTACAAAATTTAATGCCGTTCATAGTTTAAGTAACTATAAAGATATAGGTGAGCAAGTACTTGATAGCATAGAACCGCTTGAAATTTTTGACCTAAGTGCCAAAACTGCGATAGATGTAGGAAGTGGAGCTGGCTTTCCAGCAATATTTTTAGCACTCGCAATGCCACAAACCAAGTGGCACCTTTTTGAGCCAATAGCCAAAAAGTCGTCATTTCTAAGCTACGCTAAAATCGAGCTTGGCTTAGAAAATCTAGAAGTTCACAGCCAAAAGATCGAGCTTACAGATAAATTTACAGCTGATCTCATCACCTCAAGAGCGCTTAGCAAAACAAAAGAGCTTATAAGAATTTGCGATGGGTTTTACGATGAAAAGACAAAATTTCTCATCTACAAAGGTTCAAGCGTCATGGAGGAAATTTCAGGCATAGACGCGCAAATTTATAATGAAAAGAATAGAAATTATATATTTTTTAATCTAAAAAATCATGGAGAAAGACATTGAAATACTTGCTTTTTGCGGCGATTTTAGTTGCGATTTACATTATATTTTTTAAGAATAGGAAAAATAGCGACAAGATAAGCAGCAGTAACTTCGAAGAGTGTAGCAAATGCGGTGTCTTTACAGACATCGATCAAATGGTGCTGCGAGACGGAAAATACATCTGCAAAGAGTGCATAAAGAGTGAAAGATGAAAATTTTAGGTGATGAACTAATCAAATTTGAACCGCTGTTTCTTTGCAAAAGCGAGACTGAAGTCCTAAGCGGTAGGCAAAATCTTTTTAAATTTGATAGAAATTTGATAAAAAGATCGATAGCTCTTGGCGCTAGTTTTAGCGTCTTTGCCTCAAATTTAAATGAAGCTATCATCGCAAATGCGGCTGGAGCAAAATTTATTATTGCCGATATTGACATTGCAAAAGATTTAGCAAAGATTGCTGAGAGTTATTTATTTGACGCGCTTATAGCTGTTTTAATAAAAGACGAAATCGAGCTGGTAGAACTTGCAAAATTTAACATCGATGCTGCGATCTTACCAAGCGCTATAAAACAATAAGGAAAAAAATGGAAATTTTTAAAACCGCTTTTTTGATGGTTGCTTTAATGTTAATATTTATCGCTATTGGCGGATATGTTGGTGGCGAACAAGGTATGATGATCGCTTTTTTGATGGCAGCTGGCACAAACATTTTTTCATACTTTTTTAGCGATAAGCTTGTGCTTAAAAGATACAATGCTATCGCTGTCAATAAAAGCAACGCTCGCGGCCTTTATGAGATCGTCTCTCGCCTCACACAAAAGGCGAATTTGCCGATGCCAAAAATCTATATCATCCCAGAACAAGTGCCAAATGCCTTTGCTACAGGTAGAAATCCAAGTCATGCAGCCGTAGCAGTAACTGAAGGGCTTTTAAAAATTTTAAACGAAAACGAGATAGAGGGTGTGCTAGCCCACGAGCTAAGCCATGTAAGACACTACGACATACTAACTGGCTCAGTCGCAGCCATACTGGCTGGAGCAATAGCAATGGTCGCAAATTTTGCCAAAATAGGTACCGTAGCCGGCCAAAATCAAAACTCACAGCGAAATAGTAATGGCATAGTTATGCTAATCATCGCGGTCGTAATGCCAATAGCTGCCACTATCGTACAAATGGCAATCTCAAGAGAGCGCGAATATAAAGCAGACAAAGGTGCCGCCTTGCTAACTGGGCATCCAGAGTGGCTAGCCAGCGCACTAACCAAGCTTGAAAACTACTCAAATTCTTACGTCATGCAAAACGCAAGTGAGCAAAGTGCTCATATGTTTATAGTAAACCCGTTTGGCTCGCTTACCGACAAGCTTAGCGTGCTTTTTAGAACGCATCCAAGTACCAGTGACAGGATCGCTGAGCTTCAAAGGCTTGAACGCGAGATAAAAAGAGGTATGTAAAAATTTAGCTCTTAGTGAAATTTGAGCTAAATTTCTCTACCATATTTTTCGGCTTTAAACTTGTATACAGACAATTAAAAATTTTAAAATTTATAAACGAGTGATTTTGGCTCTAAATTTAACCACAAATTTCACTGCAATTTCTTACAGTCACGATCTTCTATAATATATTCAAAAATCAGCTCGCCATTTTCTGAATAAAAAAGCTCATCTAAGGTGACACCGATACTTAGCATATTTAATATCTCTTTGTCTTTACAAGCGGTTCGCAAATTCTCTTTTTTGATAGCTTCGATAAACTCTAAAAGCTCTTTTTCTTCAAGTCTTTTGATCTCTTGCTTTCTAGCATGTTTGATGACATATCTATAGATAAGTGTATCGCCAACATTTAAGATATCATTTAACGTAAGTGTTGGTGTACAGATAAATGGAAGCTTTTTTTTATAATATGCTGCGTGATTTTTCGCTGCCATATCTGGCGTAAGCGCCAGAGCATGCAAGCAAAAAAATAACAAAACAAGGACTACTCGCAACTACTCTTGTCCAAATTTAGATCAAAAAGGTGTTTGCCATCAAAGCCATAGCTACCACTTAGTGTAATACCACGATTTAGTGCGGCCCTAGCCATATTTGAGTTGCAAAGCGCGTCTTTTCCATTCTTATAAAACTCATCTTTTAAGGCTAAAATTTGAGCTTTGTTGTAGTTTTTTAACTTTTTAGTTTTTGTCTCGTTTAGTAAAAACTCACCGTGTATATTTAGTCCATTTGCACTTACATCTTTTAGCGTTATCATCTCATCAACTCTACTTGGCAAATTTGGCTTTGCTACCTGCACAACAAACGCTGGAATTTGTTTAGTATCAAGCTGATTTAATATCTGCTCATAAATCTTAAACTCGCTTTCTTGCACACCAAAAGCAAAAGTTGTAAGGAGCAATAAAACAATCTTTTTCACATACTGCCTTTATATAAATTTTCTAGTAATATTTGGCGAAAGCTTTACCAAAATGTCATAGCTTATCGTATCAAAAAATTTTGCCCAAATATTTGCGTTCTCAAACACACAGACCCATTCGCCGTTATCTTTGCAGCTAAAGCTATCCATTGAAATTTTGCCTAATATTGGCTCGTTATTAGCAAGTCTTAGTTCGCCGTTGCCATTATATCTAAGTAGACCATCGCCATATCCAAGATCATATGTAGCCAAATTTATATCTTCTTTTGCATTAAATTTAGCACCATATCCAACACTTTGGCCACTTTTTAAAATACGCTTGCTAACTCTTTTGGCCCAAAGCGAAAGAACCGGCTTTAGATCCAAATTATCATTGAACTGAGAGTATCCATACTGGGCAATACCAATACGTACCATATCATCCTCAAGTTCGCCTGCTCTTTCAAGTGCAGCAGAGTTATGTGAGTGAAAGATGGGCTTTTTAAAGCCAAACTCTTCACAAAGAGATAAAATTTTCTTTTTTGCAGTTCTAAAATTTTCCCTTTGCACAAAATAATCAGCGTTTACTTCATCGCTTGCACGAAAATGGGTATAAGCGCCCAAAAGCTCTAAATTTCTTCTTGCTAAAATTTCAAACGCATAGTCAAGCTCACTTATATCAAGACCATTTCTATGCATACCAGTATCGATTGCAAGATTAATTTTTGTATTTTCTTTTACATTTAAAAGCGCGTCCACATCATTTATAGCATATACAAATTTGTCACTTTCATTTCCATTTGGAATGTGAGAGAGAATTAAAATATTTTTAAAAATATCAGCAATCTCATTTGCCTCAAACTCATTTTTTACAGCACAAATTTCTATGCCAAATTTTTTAGCCTCACTAGCAACAAGCCTTACACCATGACCATAGGCATTGTCTTTTAATACGATGATCACTTTCTCTACACCACCTGCTTTAGCAGAAATTTGAGTTAGATTATGGATATAAGCTGCTTTGTTTAAGCGTATTTCAGACATTAAAGCTCACATTATAAGCTTTATAAACATCTGGCAAAAGCTTTCTTACGTTGTAGTCAAATGCATAAAACTTGCTATAAATTTCTTTTAGATCGGCTTCTTTGACCTTGCTAAAGTCAAAAACATCGGTACCATTTACCTTTGGCACTTGTCTGTCTAGCTCAGCAAAAAAAGCAGCCCTTGCCTCTAAAATTTTCTCTATTTTTTCTTTTACGATTTGAGATTTTTCTTTATCCACCTTTACTCCTCTATAAAAATTTTCATATTATCATTGTAGAGCTTTACATAAAGTGTCTTTTGACCTGCAAATTTATGAGTATCTGAAACATAATCTTCATAAAAACTTACACGGAAAAGCTTATCGTTTTTGAGGTTTGGATAGGGCGTAATAAGGAAATTTGAAAAGGCAATTCTTTTTTTCTCTTTTTTAGAAAAGATCGCTCGTTTCATATTTTTAAAATTTTCCAAGCTCATGCCATCATATCGCTCGAAATCTTTATCGTAAAATTTGAGATAGTTTTCGATGTCGCTCTCACTCCAGGTTTTTTTCCAGCCAAAAAGTCCAGAGATTATCACAGCTATATCGTTTGCACTTGCTTCTGGACGCTTATCCTCGTAAATAAATGCTAGTGTTTTTTTGTGATCTATCACTTCGTCAAACTTCATTAAAATATCATTTTGCATAGCCACGCAGCCTTTGGTCTTTAGCTCATCCGTCCTTTGACCATCAAGAGGATAGCCGTGTATCCATATTCCGCCGCCGTTGCGTTTTGCTAGTTTATCAAGCAAATTTGGATACGAAAGTGAAAAAGCGAGTGGTCCAAGATATCTGTCATTTGGCGTAAATCTACGTGTTAGCTGATAGACACCAACTGGCGTTTTTAAGTCGCCCTCTAGTAGCTTGTCTCCGTTTTTACCGACAATAACGTTTGAGTTAAAAAGCTTTTTTAAAGCACCGTTGCTATACGAAATCACTTCAAGCTTTTTGCTAGTCTTATCGACGACGCTTAGCAGTATTTCGTTGTCATAATATCCATATCTTACATCCTTGTCCTTAAGCTTTTTTAGCCAGTAATCCTTACTTAAAATATTTTTTTCAATGGCTTCAATAACGGCAGCTGAGCCATTTTTTAAGTAAATTTCTTCATAATTTTGGGCAAAAAGACAAGGCGATAACGCGATGAAGAAAAATATAATTTTTTTCAAGTGAAATGTCCCAAAAAGTAAAATTTAGTCCGTAATTATAGCCTAAAAAATTTATATTTTTAGAATTTAAATGTAAATTAAGCGGTCTTAAATATATAATATGAAAACTATTATTAATTTTATCACAAAGGAAAAAAATGAAAAAAGTTGTTTTTGGTGCGCTGCTTGCGGCTTCTACTCTTGTGGCGGCTGATATAAGCCTAGATAATGTTAGAGCTAGAGATACAAAGCCTGGCACAAACAATAGTGCAATTTTTATGGATATCAAAAATGATTCAAATTCTGATGTAAAACTTATTGGGGCTCATTCAAGTGTTTGCAAAAGTACAGAGATCCATACTCACAAAATGACTGATGGCATGATGGCTATGATTCAGATTGAAGATGCGGTGATACCAAAAAAAGGTGAAACAAAACTAGCTCCAGGCGGTCTTCACATTATGCTTATGGATCTAAACAAACCACTAAAAGATGGCGATAAAGTTGACTTGGAGCTAAAATTTAGCAATGGTGAAAGTATAAAGCTTGATAACATCGGAGTAACTAAAAACTTTAAATAATGAAAAAAATCATAACTGTTTTTTCGTTTATATTTATTGTTGTTGGCATCTTTTGGATGAGTTATAATTTTATAACTACAAGCACGGAAGATCCGCCAGAATTTGCCGACGTAAATAATTCGCTAGATCCTCTAAAATGTGATCTAAACAATAAAGCTTGCGAGATGGAGTTTAATGGCCAAAAGCTAAAAATAGACATCTCTCCAAGACCTATTTACGCCATGAGACCTTTTAGCTTTAAAATAATCAATGGTGCAAATTTGGGTCTAAAAGATCCTAATCTTGTAATAGATGGCATAAATATGGACATGGGATCAATCAAGACAAGACTTGAGCAAAAAGGCGATAATCTAGTTGCTCAAGTAGTACTAAGTGCTTGTGTTGTTGAAATTATGAGATATAGATTTAAAATACTTGATGGCAAAAAAGAAACTGGTTTTTTTGTAGATTTTGATCTAAAATTGTAGGAGATTATGATGAAAAAGACATTTTGGGGCTTGGTGATAATCTTAATTTGTGCAAGTCTTGCGCTTTTGCTAATAAAGCCGAATAAATATGATTTTAAAGCACTTTCACAAAATGGTGAAGTGAGTCTTAAAAATTATAATGGAAAGTACAAAGTTCTATATTTTGGTTATCTCTTTTGCCCCGATGTCTGCCCTACTGCGCTCTCTTTAATTGGCGATGAGTTAAATAAATTAAAAAGAGATGACTTTGAGCTACTCTTCATTACACTTGATCCTGAACGCGACACTCCTGAAAATTTAACACTGATGGCGAAAAATTTCTATAAAGATGCTGATGGGCTAAAACTAAATGCTTTAAAAGAAGTGGCGAAAAACTACGGCGTAAAATTTCAAAAAGTACGTCTTGAAAACTCTGCCATGGGATATTCGGTCGCACATAGCTCATCGATATACCTGATTGATAAAGCTGGAAATTTCTACAAAGAAATTTCAAATCTAACAAATGAAAACATTGCAGAGAATCTTTTAAATCTAATTAAAGATAGGCCTTAAAAGCTATAAAATTCTAGTAGCCTATCTGGATTAGTAGAAATTAAAATTATTTTTGTCTACTTGCCAAGAAGCAAACAAAGAGGATTTAAAAATTTATAGAGATAAAAATAAAAATTTCCAAAACGAATCTAAGAGCTTTAACCCCTTTTTTATTACTTAACCTTATAGTGCACACTGCCGCCATATGCAATATTTTCAGCTTTTACATTATCGTTCATTAAAATTTCACTTATTTTGCCGCTTTCTTCTAGTTTTTGTCTATTTTCTTCGGCATCTTCTTGATAGCTATAAACCATTGCAACGCTTACTACGCCACTGATAGCCTCTATGACTTTAAAATTTCTTATCTCATCCTCAATACCATTTGAGCTCACTACAACCACGATCCTATCATCTGCATCAGCTATGATCTCGCACTCTTTTAGTTTGCTTATTTCAGCTTTGACGCTCTCGTTTTTATTATCTGTATAGACTATCAGACTTGAAATATTCATCTAACTCTCCAAAATAAAATTTTCTTCTCATAGGCAGAAGTCACCACCTCGTTATCGCCTATAAAAACTATGCTATTTATAGTGCTTTGTCCGGTTTTTAACATTGCTATCTTCTCTAGGCTCACACTATCAACTAAATTCACATCACTCATCTCATCACTCATATATGCTGCGATCTTTCCGTCATCGCTAAGCCCAACGCCATAAACCAAAAAGCCAGTATTTATCTTTTTTAGGCTTCCTGCTGAAAAAATTCCAGCTATCCTGTCAGTACTTCCGGTGATTAGTACATTATTTTTATAAGCGATATCGTAAATGTTGTCGGTATGGATATCTAAAACTTGATCCATTTTTTTAGTTTTTATATTATAAAGATAAACTTTTCCACTCTCACATCCAATGGCAAGCGTATTCCTATCTTCGCTTAGCTCCATATCTGAAAGCATTGCGATTGAAATTTTAAAGTTTTCATAAATTTCACCGCTTTTTATATTTAAAAAGTAAATTTCATTGCTAATTGAGGCAAGCACAATGTGTTCGTCATCTAAGAAAAGAGCTTTTTTTATCGCTTGATTCGATAGTTTTATACTCTTCATCTCACCATTTTCTCTAAGATAAAGCACCTTTGTCGCATAATCGCCCTCACTAAGTATAAGAGTTCTGCCGTCAAGTTCATCGACACTTAAAATTTTTGGCCTCTCATGCTCGCTTACGTAAGTTTTTATATCATCTATCTTTATGATCTCTTCAAATTTATCTTCTTTAGGATTATAAATTTCAACTGTTCCACCATCAGTTGCCACAAAAAGTTTGCCGTTTATTAGCGTAGTGCTAAGCACATTTGCACTAGCCTCTATTTGTTTATATGGTGTCGTGATCTCGCTTGCAAAAGCAAAACCTAAAATACAAAAAAGAAAAAACAAAGCTCTCATAAAGCCTCCATTTGAAGTGAATTTTTAAAACAAACATCAAAGCACTCGCCACAGCTCACGCAGTTTTGATTAACAATAGGACGAAAAACGCCAAGAAATTCAACCGCTTTAAATTTACAAGCATCAAGGCAGTTATAGCAGATCGTATCATTCCATGCTAGACAGCTGCCAACATCTATGCTGACTTTTGCATTTATACTCTTTGGCGAGTTTAAATTTAATGTCGTTTTGCCAATGCTTTGGCATGCTTTTGCACACTCTTCACAAAAGTCACAGCCTAGCTTTTTAACTTTAAAAACAACTCTTTCGTTTTCAAAGCTAAGAAGCTCTTTATCGCAAGCATTTATGCAGCTAGCCTCACAACCATCACAGTTAAATTCTCCACTAAAAAATGGCGGAGTTATAAATTTGGGAGCAGGTTTTGCCCCCAAAATTTTACTAAAAAGCTCGCGCCTACTTTGCATTATTTAATGCCGTCATTTAATACGTCTAGTAAATTTGACTTATGTGATCCGTTTTTATCTCTAAAGTCAGGCTTAAATTTATTACCAACTAGCTGTGTAACGCCGTTTTGTTGCTCGACGTGGCAAGTCGTACATACATATCTTTCATCATGAAGCTTGCCCGCAAGGTCTTTTTTGTTTCTAATGTCGTAGAAGTGTGACGCAGGGATCGGAGTAGCTCCACTATCTTTTGCAAACTCAGGCATATGGCAAGTTACGCACATATTCATATCTTTAGTGATAGGCACTAGACCCTCAGTGTCATGTGGGATAAATGGTGGGGCATTTTCAAAAGATCTATCAAACCTCTTCGCCATACCAGCTGGTTCTTTTGTGTAGTTGACATCTTTTATAGCAACGTCTTTCTCATCTAGCAAATCAACGTTTCTAAGGCCAATTTGCGAATCATTAATACTTGGATTATTAAATGCACATGCCGCAAAAAAAGCTGCACATAATGCTCCAAGTACCATTATTTTTATTTTCATTTTTCTCTCCTTAAATTTCTAATACTAAATTTTAAAGCCCCATCTCCACAAACATCGATACATCTACCACAGCTTATGCATTCGCTTGAGCTAACCGAGCGGCTTTCTTTGCCGATCATGTCAAGTACTTGCATTTCAGGACATATGAGCTTACACTTCATACACTTTGTACAGGCCTGGGCATCATGTTTGACTCTAATAAGAGCAAATTTTGATATCACTGCATAAAATGCACCAAGCGGACAAATGTGTGAACAGATGCCACGCTTTAATACAAACATATCAAAAGCGATAATGGCGACCGCTATACCCAAAGCACTAAGCGAGCCGTAAATAATACCACGCTGGACAATACCCACAAAGCTAATGCTCTCGAACGCAGGAAATGATAAAGCAAGACTCAAAACAAGAGTCAAGGCCAATAAAAAGTAACGAAATTTTTTACTTACGTTTAAAATTTTCTCACTCTTAAAGCCAAATTTTTCTCTTAGCTTAAAAGCTATGTCAGTCAGTAAATTTACTGGACAAACCCATGAGCAAAATACTCTTGGGGCGATGATGGCATAAAAGGCAAAGATAATGATTGCTCCGATGATTGCATTTATACCAGCACTAAAGCTTGCAAGTAAAATTTGGAGCAAAGCAAACGGATCGCTTAGTGGAATTTTTCCAAAAAGCAAAGATGAGCTTAAATTTCCGCTAAGTATCTTAACCCCATAAATATTTCCTAGAATAAATAGCGCTAGGATAGAAATTTGAGTTATTCTTCTTAAGATTAAAAATTTCATAGCTCACCACCATTTAGATAATTAGTCGCTTTTTTAATGTCAAGCTTTATCTTGCTGTCTGTATCATCTATGCGCTTTTCGTCTTCTTTTATCCAGCCTTTTACGTAGTTATCGCCAACCTTACCAAGCACCGCGTCACGGTTTAGCACTGTTATAGCTGCTTTTTCGGTGATACAGGCTCGCTCACAAACACCGCACCCAGTACAGATATCGCTATCAACCACTGGAAGCAAAAACGCATGCTTTTGTGTTCTTTCGTTGCGACGATACTCTAGATATAAAGCCTTATCTAGAAGCGGACAGGCCCTATAACAAGCATCACACTGTATACCCCAATAGGCCACACAGTTTTTCATATCAACAACTGCAACGCCCATCTTAGCCTTATTTATATCGAGTTTATCGTTTGTGCTTACTAAATTTAAATCCAAGGCACCAGTTGGGCAAACTGGCACACAAGGAATATTTTCGCACATATAGCAAGGAATTTTTCTAGGCTCAAAATAAGGCGTTCCAATACTCACACCATCTCCCAGAGAGGCAAGCTTGAGCGTATCAAATGGACATGCTTCCACACAAAGTCCGCACCTAATACAGCTTTCTAAAAACTGCTTTTCGTTTTTTGCACCAGGAGGTCTAAGAAGCATGAGCGGCGAAGCTTTGGCACTAAGCGACCATATAAAGCCTCCACTAAGCGCCAAAATCGCAGCCTTAGCTCCAAATTTTAAAGCCTCTCGCCTACTTGAAAATTCCATATCAGCCATATTTACGCCTTATAAATTTTAACCGCACACTTTTTATAGTCAGTCTCTTTTGAGAGTGGGCAAGTAGCGTCTAGTGTTACTTTATTGATAAATACGTTTTCATCAAACCAAGGCACATAGATAAGACCTACTGGCGGCTTATTTCTACCTTTTAGATCGACTCTTGCTTTTACCTTACCACGACGTGATTCAACCCAAACGATCTCGTTTTGCATTACGCCAAGTTTTTTAGCATCATCCTCATGCATGTAGCAAAGTGCCTCTGGAACAGCCCTGTAAAGCTCAGGAACACGCATAGTCATAGTGCCTGAGTGCCAGTGCTCTAGAACACGGCCAGTACATAGCCAGAATGGATACTCCTTGCTTGGCATCTCGCATGGATCCATATAAGGGCGGAAGAAAATTTTTGCTTTATTTGCAAGAGATGTTTTATCTTTATTTGTAACGCCTTTTAGATCTCCTGTTGGAAGTGCTGCATTTTTGTTGCCATAGAATGCAAATTTCTCATTTGGAGCAGCTTTTTTAGCATATGGGTCAAATTTAGTGTTAAATCTCCACTGAGTCTCTTTACCATCAACTACTGGCCATCTTAAACCTCTTACCTTATGGTATGTGTCAAAGTCAGCTAGGTCGTGGCCGTGGCCAACGCCAAATTTTCTATACTCTTCCCAAAGATATTTGTGAACGAAAAATCCATATCCTTTAAATTCTTTACCATCTGAACCGATCACTTTTCTGCTATCACCAAATACTTCTGTATTGTCGTAGTTTTCCATAATAGGATCGTTTGCACTAAATTTCTTAGCCTCTTCGTTAGCAAAAAGTACATCAAATAGCGTATCTTCTTCGCTATATCCCATAGCTTTTGCAGCATCGAGCACGTTTGGAAGTGTAACTTTGTCATTTACTTTTTTCTCACCCCAAACATCTTTTAGCTTAAAGCGCTTACTAAACTCCATCATTTGCCAAATATCAGGCATCGCTTCACCAACAGGAAGTACTTGTTGTCTCCAGTGTTGTGTTCTTCTCTCAGCGTTACCGTAAGCACCCCATTTTTCATAGATCATCGCAGTTGGAAGAATAAGGTCGGCTACTTTTGCAGAAATTCCTGGATAAGGATCACTTACAACGATGAAGTTATCCATCTCACGAGCCGCTTTTATCCAGTGGTTTGCGTTTGCAGTATTTTGCCATGGGTTGTTTACTTGAACCCAGATAAATTTAACCTTACCATCTTCAAGATCACGCATCATTTTTACGTAGTGAGAAGCTAGTACACCGCTTAGTGTTCCGGCAGGAAGTTTCCAAATTTTTTCAGTTATCTCTCTATGTTTTGGATTCTCAATAACCATATCAGCTGGCAAGCGGTGAACAAATGTTCCAACCTCTCTTGCTGTACCGCACGCACTTGGTTGACCGGTTAGAGAAAACGCTCCTGAACCTGGAAGTGCTTGTTTACCGAGTAAGAAGTGAACCATATAAGCTTGCTCATTTACCCATGTACCACGTTGGTGTTGGTTAAAGCCCATCGTCCAAAAACTAACAACTTTGCGGTTTTTCTCTATATAAAAATCAGCAAGTGCTTTTAGTTTTGCTTTAAACTCATTAATGTCTTCGTTAGGATCGCCTTTTGCCACCTTTGCTGTAAAGTCAAGCGTGTAAGGTGCAAGAGCTTTTTTAAACTCTTCAAATGTTATTTGCCAATGTGCGCCAGCTTTTGCAGCATTTTTATTTTCTAGTGTATCACCAGCTTTTAGTCCAAGATATGCAAGTGTAACACCCTCAGCCTCACTTACCACCTTTGACTTCTCAGTAGCAGCAGTATCTAGCTCGCTTGGAGCATATTTTTTATGATTAATGTCTGTGCGAAGACCATATCCGATATCGGCTGGACCAGTTGTAAATACACAGTGTTTTTTAACAAATTCTTCATCAATCATCTCTGGGTGGTTATAAACTATCTCACGAGCAATGTAGTTCCAGATAGCCAAGTCAGATGATGGAGCAAAAATGATCTCGATGTCAGCTAGATTTGAAGTTCTAGTTGAATATGTGCTTAAATTTACTACCTTTACTTTATCAGGATCGCTAAGCTTTCTATCGCTCACGCGTGCCCAAAGGATTGGGTGCATTTCAGCCATGTTTGCGCCCCAAGCCACAATAGTATCTGTAAGCTCAATGTCATCAAAACAGCCTGATGGCTCGTCTATACCAAATGTTTGCATGAAACCAACAACTGCACTTGCCATACAGTGTCTTGCGTTTGGATCAATACTGTTACTTCTAAAACCACCTTTTATAAGCTTAACAGCAGCGTAACCTTCTGGAATAGTATATTGACCAGAACCTAAAACTCCGATACCGTGAGGTCCTAGTTCATCATATGCTTTTCTAAACTGAGCCTCCATGACATCAAATGCTTGTTTCCAGCTTACTTGCTTAAATTTGCCTTTTTTGTCAAATTCTCCTTTTTCGTTTACACGTAAAAGCGGATGAGTGATCCTGTCTTCGCCGTACATGATCTTAGCATTAAAATAGCCTTTGATACAGTTTAGACCGCGGTTTACCGGTGCTTCTGGGTCACCTTTTACAGCTACTATCTTGCCCTCTTTGGTTGCAACCATGATGCCACATCCAGTTCCGCAAAATCTACAGGCAGCTTTGTCCCAACGCCAGCCTTTTTCTGCTTCGCTTGCTGCACTTAGCGAGCTTGGCACAGCTATACCAGCACTTGCGCAAGCAGCACTAGCTGCGGCACTCTTTATGAATTCTCGTCGATTCATTCTTTCTCCTTTAAAGATTTAAAACAAGTTTAATTAATATTAACCTTGCTAAACTTATTTACAACTGATTTACATTGATTAAAAATTTAAAAGCTTAACTACAAATTTTAGATATTTTTTTATATAAAATTATTAATACTTGCGTAAAATACGTATTTTAAAAGAAAATATGGTCCAATAAAAGCTAAAATCTTTAGAGTAGTTATCAAAAAGCTTAATAAAATATATTAAAATTATTTTTAAATATTTGAGTAAAAAGGTAACATAAAAAGTTAACAGAAATTTTCTATACTTTATTAAAAAAAACAATATCTACACGATTTAATTTTCAATAAAGATATAGCACATTATTATTTACTTGGATTTATAATTTATAAAGTTATTTAAAGTTAATTTCATCCCCTAATCAGGGGATGAAATATTAATATAAAACTCATAAACTAGCAGTTTATAAGATTAAAATTTATTCTTTCTAACGTCAGCTACTATGGCTCTAGACATATCATCTATTTGAACAGTGATTTCGTTTGTTTCGGCCACAATATTGACATTTTGCTTTGTAATATTATCGATCTGGCTTACGCTTTGATTTATCATATTTATGCCTTCGCTTTGCTCCCTGATGCTTTCACTCATCTCGTTGATGCTTTGAGCTAGTACGTTTGCGTTGGCTTCGATTTCGCCAAGTGATTTCTGAGTTCTTTCGGCTAGTTTTCTAACCTCATCTGCAACGACGGCAAAACCGCGTCCGTGCTCGCCTGCACGCGCTGCCTCGATAGCCGCGTTTAGAGCTAGTAGGTTTGTTTGGTCGGCTATATCTCTAATGATAACTATGATGTTTTTGATCTCTTCGCTTTGTCTTATGATGTCGCCGGTCTTTTGACTGATAGCGTTCATCGAGCTACTCATCTGCTCGACTGCAGCAGCGCTTTCTTGTAGCGAGCTTGCTTGTACGTTAGCGCCGTTTGTGAGCTCTTTCATCGACTCGGCCAAAATGCCTGCTTTTTCTTCTAGCAACTTAGCTTGCTCTAAATTTATATTGAGCATATTTGTGATCTCTTCGCCTAGCGAGTTGATGCCCACAGCCATTTTGCCACTATCATCAAGCCTTTTTGTAAAGTCTTGCGCTTTAAAGCTATCTAGCAATCTTATAACCTCATTGCTATTTTCGGCAATCGCATCTTTTAGAGCCGTTTGAAGCTGAGCAAAAGTAGATTTTAGCTGATTTAGTGCAGGGTTAGAGGTATGCGCGTCAAGAGTTGCCATAAAGTCGCCCGCTTTTATCTTATCCACAAAAACGTTTGCTTCTTTGATAAAGTTATTTTCAGCGACATTTGACACCTCTACTTTGCTTATATTTTCATTTATAAGCGCCGCCATAACTCCAAATTCGTCCTTTGTGGCCACATTTGCCTTAAGCGGCTCTTTGGTTTCGTAATTTAGATATTTAAAAAATGCATCTAGCGCGCTTGATATGATACCAAGAGGCTTCAAAAAATATCCAACTATAAACACCAAAATAACAACGATAATCGCTATAAATACGAGTGAAGATATTGACTGGTTTAACAAAACACTATCTAATATAGGATCGTAATCTTTTACCGAATTATCTGAGCAAATAAGCCAATTTGCTTTATCGTATTTTTGGCATGAATAAATTTTTTCATCACCACCAAATTTATTAAAAAATGCTTTACCACCGTCTTTATTGTAGTTATTTACGATAAATTCGATAGCTTTTTTTAACTCTGGATCAGAAGATGAAATATATTTATTATCAGGATGATAAACCAAAAGCTGCGACTCCAAATCTATTATTACTGGGACGCTAGTTTTTGACTCTTTTGATTTTGTTAAGCTGCTTGCGACATCATCCAAATACAAATCCGCAGCTACTACGCCGACAACTTTACCGTCTACCACGATCGACTTTGCCAATGTCAAAGTATACTTTCCACTCGACTGAGCTACATATGGAGCCGTAAAAATGAGTTTATCCTTAGAGACACTTTGTTTATACCAAGTTTTTTCTCTGGAGTCGAATTTGTCCTTTTCAGGTGTCAAATTTAAAAATTTAGGTCCCTTGCCCTCTTGAGCGACTGCGTCATAAAGCTCGCCATTATCAGCAAAACCTATAAAAAACTCTGGTATATCTACCGTAACAGCCATGGTCATCAAGCGATCTTTAAGTTGTTCTCTATCTGTCATAAGATGAGGATTTTCCTCTATATATCGCGCTAGACTCTCTACTGCAAAAACCTTAGTACCAAGATACTCTTCAGCATAAACCTCCAAAGAACGCGATATGGCCTCCTTTGAATTTGCCGAAACATCCAAAATAGTATTTTTAGTACTATTGTAGTTCATGGCCGCAAATATAGTAAATAGTACGGCCAATAATGCAAAAATGATAAAAGCTATCTTGTTTGCTACCTTTTTCATCTAAACCCTCCTTTGATAAATTTTATTTTAAAATTTCTTTTTTCTCACCTCTTGTACGATAGCTTGAGCCATCTGATCCACTTCAACAGTAACTGCGTTGGTGTCGTTTGCCACCCTAACGTTTTGTTTAGTTAGCTCATCTACCTGAGATACGCCTTGATTAATTAAATTTATAGCTTCGCTTTGCCATTTGATACTTTCACTCATTTCGTTAATGCTTTGAGTAAGGATATTTGCATTAGTTTCTATTTCGCCAAGTGACTTTTGAGTTCTTTCAGCTAGTTTTCTAACCTCATCGGCAACTACGGCAAATCCTCTACCATGTTCTCCTGCGCGTGCTGCCTCTATTGCTGCGTTTAGAGCTAGTAGGTTTGTTTGGTCGGCTATATCTCTAATGATAACTATAATGTTTTTGATCTCTTCGCTTTGTCTAGTTACGTCACTAGCTTTTTGACTAATAGCATTCATAGAACTGCTCATCTCTTCTATGGCTGCTGCACTTTCTTGAAGAGAATTTGCCTGTGCACTAGCACCTTGAGTTACATGTTTCATAGATTCTTCTAAAATTTTAGCTTTTTCTTCTAAAAATTGAGCTTGTTTTAGATTAAATTCAAGCATTTTAGCTATTTCTTCACCTAGCTCGTTTGTTACAAGCTCGACATCGCCTTTGGCGTCTGCGATCCTTGACGTGAAATCAGATTTTCTAAAATCGTTAAAAGCTTTTTGGATTACGTTTAGATCGCTACCGACTTTGTGCTCTAAAACGTCTAGCATTTTATTTAAAACGTCTTTTAGCTCGACTAGTTTCGGGTTGGCCGGGTTGTCGGTTATCCTAGCTCTTAAATTTCCGTTTTCTATCTGTTTTGCGGCCTCTACGGACTGAGATACCGCTCTAGCGTCTTGGTTGGCGTTGTCGCAAATTTTAGCTATATTGTCGTTTATCAGCTTGCTCATTACGCCAAATTCGTCTTTTGTATTTACCTTTGAAACAACTGGCTCTTTTATCTCAAAATTTAAAAATTTAAAGAATCCAACCAAAGCATCTGTGATTGTTTTGATTGGTCCAAGTGATCTTTTGAGTAAGAAGTATACGACTGCCGACAAGACAACTATAAATACGATAGCTAAGATAAGTTGAATTTTTAAGATAGGGAAAGTATGCGAGCTAAATATGCTTTGATTCATTGCCGTTATTGCCAACCAGCCTTTGTCGTTTAGTTCTAGCACATAAGCGTAAACATCTTTACCTTTAGTATTTTTATATTCTATCAGTCCATTTTTATCAAATTTCTTTTCTTGATATTGTTTTACTAAACTTTTAGCAATATCATGAGGTTTGCCTACTAATTCCTTGTTTGGGTGCATGATGACATTACCCTGTTGATCAATGACAAAAGCATAACTGTATTCAGTCTTACTAATTTGAGATATTTTGTTGCTCAGCTCTTCAATAGACGCATCTATACCGGTAACTCCAACATTTTTAATAGGTGTAGCAAAGGTTATAACCATTTCGTTTAATGAAGCAGATATATACGGATCAGTGTATATTGACTTACCTTCGGCTTTAGCTTGCTTATACCAACCTCTGACTCTCGGATCATATCCAGGTTTATTTTTTTGACCAGTTGATCTAAACATAGCTCCATCCTCATAGCCAGCAAAAATAAGAGTAATCTCTTTTCCAGATACTGCTTTTGCTTGAGCTAAGGCTAAATTTATTCCATTAGCATTTAGTTCGCCATCTTTTTCACCTATTTGAGTAAGGGTATCGGCTATTTTTTCTATAGCATATTGATTGTTATCAAAAAAGTTATTTAGCGTTGCTTTTACATCTTTTAAAATTTGCTTTTGAGTTTGGATTATTAGCTCCACTGTTTTATCGTGAGCTGTATTGTAACTAGCTAAAGATATTGCTGAAAACGACACAAACAGTGCTAAAATCAGCATTAGTGATATTTTATTTGCTATTGAGCGCATTTACTTTTCCTTTACAAAAAATTTTAAGGTGTGATTCTATATTTTTTTATATTAAATAGTCTTAAATAATATTAATTACAAAATAGCAATGAATATATTAGTAATAATTTTGGATTATTTTTTAATTTTAGTTGGTCAACATCAGTGATAATAAAATTAGAATTTAGGAGTCAAAACCCCTAAATTCGATACTCTAAAAGTTAAAATTTATTCTTTCTAACATCAGCTACTATATTCTTAGCCATGTCATCAATTTGAGCAGTTATATCGTTGGTATTATTTACAATAGAGATATTTTGATGAGTTATCTCATCTATTTGAGTAACTGATTGATTTATCATATTTATACCTTCACTTTGCTCTCTAATGTTTTCACTCATCTCATTAATACTTTGAGCTAGAACGTTTGCGTTAGCTTCGATTTCGCCAAGTGACTTTTGAGTTCTTTCAGCTAGTTTTCTAACCTCATCGGCAACTACGGCAAATCCTCTACCATGTTCTCCTGCGCGTGCTGCCTCTATTGCTGCGTTTAGAGCTAGTAGGTTTGTTTGGTCGGCTATATCTCTAATGATAACTATAATGTTTTTGATCTCTTCGCTTTGTCTAGTTACGTCACTAGCTTTTTGACTAATAGCATTCATAGAACTGCTCATCTCTTCTATGGCTGCTGCACTTTCTTGGATGGAGTCTGCTTGTTTATGAGCTCCGTCAGTTAATGTTTTCATCGATTCAGCCAATACTTTAGCTTTCTCTTCTAGCATCTGAGCTTCTTTTAAATTTTCACTTAGCATATTGCTTATAGCATCTCCTGCGCTTTGAAGACCGACTATCATATCTTTTAGATCGCTTTCTAGTTCAGGTTTTAGCTCTACTCTAGGTGTATAGTCATTTTTATTGTAAGAGGCTAAAACTATAGCTATACCTTTTAAATTTTCAGAAATTGACGCAAAGAATTTATTTAACAAATCTTTTAGCTGAACTAAAGCTGGATTATTAGGAACAGAATTAATCTTAGCGCCCATATGCCCTTTTATCATAAGATTTGCTATACCGTTCATCTCATCTATTAATGCACTATCTTTTTTAACGCCACTAAGCACTTTTTCTATATTTTCATTAATGGCCTCACTCATTCTGCCAAATTCATCCTGAGTGCTTACTGCTATCTTTTCAGGAGCTTTTGATGTCTCGTAAGTGATAAATTTAAACGCATCTTCAAGACTTGTCTGGATAGTTTTAATCGGGCTTAGTGATCTTCTAAGAAGCACAAATACAATGCTCGAAAGTATGACTATAAAGACTATCGCCAAAACCACTTGGGCTTTTAGTAAAGGCATAGTATTGCTTGAGAATGTATCAGCTCCAATAGCTGCAACAGCTAGCCAACCTTGATCGTTTATAGGAAGAATTTTGGCAGTTACGTTTTCGCCCTTGTCGTTAACATAAGAAATAAGGCCGTTTTCGTCAAATTGCTTTTCTGAATATTGTTTTGAGAGATATAGTGTAGACTCAACTGCCTTACCGACAATGTCTGGATTTGAATGGATCAGTATCACGCCGTCTTTATTCATAACGTAAACGTAACCATACTCAGTCTTGCCCATATCAAGGATTTTTTTGCTTAGAGCGTCTATTTTTAGATCTATCGCCGTAACACCCACAAATTTACCACCATCATATACAGGCACTGCAAATGTCATAACCAAAATCTTATTCATAGCATCTATATAAGGCTCGGTATATATAGCCTGATTAGCAGCTTTTGCCTGTATATACCAGCCACGTTTACGAGGGTCGTAATTATCCTTTTCAGGAACTAATTTAACATTGTTAATTAGGAAATGATTTCCATCAACTTCTCTACCAAAATAAATATCGCCTACTACAGAATTTGACCGATCTTTTTCTAGCGTTAATGTCTTTAACAATTCATCTTCACTATGTTGGACTTTTTGAATACTTGTCCCAAGTTTTTTTACTGTGTCAATATAGTCTTTTAAGAACGAATCTGTGACCGTTTTGACATCCTTTAAAATTTGCGCCTGATTTTGGCTAACAAGCTGAATAACCTTGTTCTCAGCCGTGTAGTAACTGACTGCTGAAATAGCAGCAAACGAAATAACAAGTAGCGAAATTATAATTATCGCTATTTTAGAAGTTATGGACTTCATCTTTCCTCCTTTAAATAAAAATCTGTTTAATCTATCCAAAAATAATTAAAACTAAAATTAATTTTATACTACATTTAACGCCTTTTAAATAATTAATCAAAAATTGTATCTATTAAGGTAAAAAAGTGAGTTTTTTTAGTGATTATTTTATCTTTAAAAGTCCGATAATTTGGCTTTTAAAAAGACTTTATAAAAATTTATAACTGATCATTCAAATCTAGAAATTTTTATTTCAAAATCAACAAAAATTATACCTATCACCTCAACATCCATTGCAAAACACAAATTTATAGAACTATGGGCTTTAAATATAAATTTAAGCTTTTTGTGAATAGAAGATTTGTTTTAAATTTTAAGTTCAAAAGCAGGAGATTGCTCCCCTGCTTTTAATATTATTTAGAAATTTTTGGCTCAACAAAAGCTGTAAGCTTTAACGCCTCGCCACCTTTATATTTCTCGATATTTACAAGAGCTGTGTGACTGATGTTGCCGTTTGCTAGCTTACTTGTTGGGATATCTATGGTTAATACGTTTGCACCGCCGTTTTTGCAAATTCCACTATCAAAGCCGTCATACCAAGCGCCCTCAGCTAGTTTTACAACGCCCTCTTTGATGTTTTTAGTCACGTGAGCACCTGCTAAAACCTCACCACGTGCATTAAATACACGCACCAAGTCGCCGCTTTGTACACCAAGCTCTTTTGCGTCTTTTTCGTTAATCCAGATAGGCTCGCGGTTTGCGATAGCGTAGTTGTCACGAAGTGAAGTTTGGCTTAATTGTGAGTGCAAGCGGTCAGTTGGGTGAGCACTTATCATGTGGAATTTAGCTGGCTTATCTTTCATGCCTAGCCACTCGATCGGCTCAAACCACATTGGGTGCGCCTTGCAGTCGTCGTAACCCATTTTTTCAATAGTCTCTGAGTAAATTTCTATAAGACCGCTTGGGGTTCCAAGAGCATTTAGTACAGGATCTTCTCTAAATTCGCCAAATCTCACCCAGCTATCGCTATCTTGAGATGAGGCAAATGTAACTGGCTTGTTCTCGTTCCAAAACTCTTCAAATGGCTTCATATCAGTAGTTAGCTCTGGCACAGCCTTGACCTGAGCGTAGGCTGCGTCATAGTACTCTTTGATCCAGTCAAACTCATCCTTGCCGTTATCTGTGTAGGCAACGACTAAATTTTTAGCATAAGCCTTGCAAAGATCGATAAAAATTTGGTAGTCATCTCTTGCCTCGTGGTATTTCTCAACGACTTGTTTCATCGGTACGATGTTCATATTTGAGTAGTCACCAGTCATGGTAATGTCGTTTCTCTCATACTCTGTAGTGACTGGGAATACGATATCAGCCATTTTTGCTGTCGGTGTCCAGTATGATTCATGTACGACAACTGTTCTTGGCTTTCTCCACGCTTTTAAATTTGTATTTGTATCTTGGTGGTGCACAAGTGGGTTGCCGCCGACCCAGTAGATAAAATCAATGTCTGGATAAGTGATCTTTTTGCCGTCGTGGTCGATCACCTTACCAGGATGTAGCAATGCATCAGCGATACGAGCTACCGGGAAGGCATAGTTGGTTGCCTTTTGTAGCCAACTTTGGCCTGTACCTGCTGCTGCAGCTGCCTTTGCGACGAAGCGATCGCGTTTGTCAAACTCGCCTGTGTCTGTGCCGATAAACTCGCCTTTATCGTTAAATTTACCCACACTTGCGCTATTTACGCCGCCAATGACTGCGCCCTTGCATGTTGGTGCGCCACCGTTTGAGTAGTGATAGCTTAAGCCAAATCCTCCACCCGGAAGTCCTATCTGACCGATCATAGCTGCTAGTGTCACCATCGCCCAGTGTGGTTGCTCGCCGTGGTGAGCGCGCTGCATACCCCAACCACTCATTATCATAGTGCGGTTTGCGACAAATGTATCAGCTAGCTCTTTGATAGTATCTTTGTCGATACCACAAATTTTACTCGCCCACTTTAAATTTTTAGGAGTGTTGTCTGTCTTGCCAAGTAGATATGGAAGAAATTTATCAAAGCCAGTTGTATAGGTCTCAATAAAATTTTTATCATACTTGCCGCTCTCGTATAGGTAGTGCATCATACCAAGCATCATCGCTGTGTCGGTGTTTGGCACTGGGGCGATCCACTGGGCCTTGTCGAAGTATTGCGCTGTGTCGCTTTTGATAGGGTCGATAATGATCACTTTGATATCTTTTTTGTTTTTTAGCTCTTCAAAGTATTTAAAGCCTTGCTCATCAGTCGATGTCCAAGCTATACGAAGTGTCGCAAGTGGGTTCGCACCCCATATGACTACGACTTTTGAGTTTTCAAGCACGACTGGCCAGCTAGTTTGCTGCTCATAGACCTCGATACTACCAACAACGTGAGGCATGATGATCTGGCTAGCACCTGTTGAATAGTCCCCTAACGAGCCAACAAAGCCGCCACTAAGGTTCATAAATCTATGAAGCAAAATTCTTGAGTTATGCACGTTTCCGCTTGACTTCCAACCGTAACTGCCTGCAAAAACGCTTTGCAAGCCCTTTTGCGCTCTTGTCTTTTTAAGCTCTCTTGCAACTAGCTTGATCGCCTCTTCGTAAGGCACCTCAACCCACTCATCCTTGCCGCGAAGCTCTGGCTTTGGATTATCTGGATTTTCAAGGTAGCTCTTTCTAACTGCTGGGCGTTTGATACGACTTTTGTAGATCATATCTGGTGTGTAGTGCTGAAGTGGGTTGTAAATTTCACTTGTTTTTTGGATAGGCTCTGACTTTACTGCTACACCGTTTTTGGTTGTTACTTTTAACATACCCCAGTGAGCGGCTGTGATAACCTCGCTATCTCTTAAAACACTCTTTTTTATGCTATCAGCAAATAAATTTGAAGCTGTTACGCTTGAAAGCAAAGGTGTTGCTGCAATTGCTGTAGCGCCTTTTTTTAGAAATTCTCGTCTGTTCTCGTTCATCTTATCTCCCTTTCATTTTTAACTTCTCGCTTGAGCAAGCCCAAGCTCCGACAAACCCCATCGGTTTGATCCCGCACTAAAGCCTAAGATCGCAAGTCTGCGATCTAAATTTTGATTTTTCTTAAGTAAAACCTTTTAAATTTAAGCCTTTTTCCTTGCTAAATTTAGTGAAATTTAGCCTGCTAGGTTTTACTTATTTGCCTAAATTTACGTCAGATGAGTGTTTTTGAAGGTATTCAACAACCAACCACTCGTCTTTTTTCTCTATTGCAGTTCTGCCGATCATTGATTTTAGAAGTGATGGCCATTGGTTTGCGTTGAAATGTGTGGTTTGAGGCAACGCATGGCAAACACCACAGCCCTCTTTATACATCTTATCAGCTTTTGCAAACATCGCATTTACGTCAGCACTAAAACCATCTTTTTGAACAAAAACTGTTGTTTCTACCTCATTCCATTTGCCGTTTTTGCCCTCTTTTATGACTTTGATGTCAAAAGGTGCAGTTTTAGCAAATGCCACTGAGATGATCCTAACACCATCAGCAAAATAAACTACGTTGCTAACGGCTGGATTTTGATAGCCTTTTACTTTGATCTGCGCTCTATCGCCGCTTGTTTGTAAAATTTCAACTGCATTGGTTGGTAGCAGTCTACCTATACTTTTTGTTGAGCCAGCATCACCGTAAACATCTTTTACAACATCTGTGTAGTTTACACTAGCACCAAATGCCGCACAAGCCACGATGGCTGAAAAAATGATTTTTTTCATATTTCTCCCTTCAAAATGAAATCATTCAAATTTTAGGAGCTTTTTGATTAATTATAAATTAAAATTAAAAATATATTTTAAGAATAATGCAGAAAATTTTATTTAAAAATGAGTAAAAATACGCCAGACACGATAAGACAGATGGCTAAAATTTCTTTTAAATTTAGCCTCTCACCAAGAAAGATGACAGCCAAAATGATAGCAAGCACAACGCTAAATTTATCAACCAAAGCCACTTGATAAACCTTTCCTACTTGCATTGCTTTAAAATACATGAGCCAAGATAACCCAGTAGCTATGCCACTAAGTATGAGAAAGAGCCAGTTTTTGGGACTTAGAGAGCTTAGTGGCTGCCATTTTTTAGCCACGCTTAGAAGTAAAACAAGCATAAAAACGACAACTATCGTTCTTATAAATGTTGCAAAATCGCTGTCGATGTCCTTTACGCCAAGCTTTGCAAAGAGTGCAGTGAGTGCAGCAAATATAGCTGAAAGAGCTGCGTAGATAAACCACTCTGGCATCTTTTTCCTTATAAATTTAAAGGGGCTTTTGCTTCACCCCACTGTAAATTTAACCCTCGTACTCGCTTAGCATATCGATAGTCGGCGCAAAAAAGAGTGCACCAGTTACTGGCGTGCTAAAGTCAAGTAGCCTATCTGAATTGCCTTTTGGCTCGCCTATGAACATCTTTTTAAGCATTGCCTCAACGGTCGAAAACGTACTCGCATAAGCTATAAAGTAGGTGCCACTCTTGCTGCCCTCAGTAAAAGGCATATTGCCGCGCACGACCTTTTTATCATCGCCAACATTTGCTGCGGCTGAGTGAGAGTTGCTAGGCTTTTCATCCTCGCTCATCTCGATATCAAGCTGCTTTGAGCGGCCTATCACCTTTTCTTGCTCGCTCACGCTTGTGGCGTTCCACTCTTGCATTTTATGAAAGTATTTTTGCACAAAAACGTAGCTTCCGCCCTTAAATTTAGCATCCTCGTCGCCCACTTTTGCAAAAAGATCTCTATCCTCGCCATCAGGATTTTCAGTGCCATCAACAAAGCCAATAATCGCTCTACCGTCGTGGTATTTAAAGCCTTGCACCTCGTCTATAAGATCAGCAAATTCATATAGCACACCCTTTACACTTTGTGCCATGTCAAAGCAATCAGCCGCATTTAACGCACGGATATGAATGTGCAAATCACCTTTTGTGCTAACAGCCTCGTGCTTGTCGCCCTTGATCGCTTTAAAATTTACAAGCTCTTTTGGCAGTGCCTTTGTGATAGCTAGCTTTTTCCACGCATCGTGTCCAATGCCAAGGACACAGTTTACATTTTCGCCCGCACCAAATCTAACCTTTGCGGTTTTGTTTAAATTTATAACCAAAGCACAAAGTCTAGCAAAGCCCTCTTGGCACGCCTTTTTATCATCTTTTAAAACCCAAGTTTGAAAGACGGTGTTATTTCCTGGAGTTTGTGTAACCTCTTGTGAATTAAAACTCATTTTTTCTCCTTTAAATTTATGCGATATTTTCTAAATTTAGCTGTGAATTTATCTGCTCATCGTTATCATCAAAAACAAATTCGACCTTGTTTGCCCCAAAGCTCTTTGCGATCGCTTCAAGCGTGTCGCGAGCCGATTTATGGATCTTGCTTTGAAGCTGTGAGATAAGACGGACGCTCATCTTTTTTACTTCACTTCTAGCCTCTTCTATAAGTCTGTTTTTGTCCTCTTCTGTAAATGTGCTTCCAAAAAAACCATTTAGCGAATCAGGCAGTAAAAATGGTATAAATTTGCCATTTTTCTCATCATAAAATTTCATATCTGCGATTGAGAATTTATACTTACATGTGGGCATTTTTATTTTATAGCTAGAGTTTGCGATCTGCATGATCTCAAGTTTTGGGCTAGTTAGATCGTAAATGAAATTTATCTCAAACTCAAATATCATCGAAAGCTTCTTTTCGCTTACCAGCCACCTTAGATACTCTTTGCCAAAATTTCCAAACGCATGGTCGGTTTTTGTGACGATCTCTTTGCTATATACCTGAAAGACAGATAGCTCACCGATACTTTTTAGCTGTGAAATTTCAGTACTTACAGATAAATTTTGACTCTCATCTTTAGTCTTTTTTAAAGCCCTGCTCGCCCTATAAAATGCAAATGCAAGGACCGCAAGCAAAAGGGCTAATATCAAATTTATATATTCACTCATTCTTTCTCCTTTAAAGCTTTCTATTTTAGCTTAATTTTGTAAAGCAAAGGTGAAATTTTACTTTTATTAAAAATCATATTTACATAATTCTTTTAAGATATAAATGTAATTAATAATACTTTTGTGATAATATCTTGATCATTTTTTCATATCTTATAGTAAAAATAGCGTAAAAAGGGATTATTAAAGTAAATTTTATCATAAATTTTAATATTTTAATTAATAATTTATTTTAAGCATATTACAATCCTTTTAAATTTTATGCAAAGGATAAGATGTGAAAAGACCCATTTTAAACAAAAAATGTATTTTGATAAGCGCGGCTTGTTGTGCTCTTTTGTTTGCAAATTCACTAAATGCCAACGATCAAGAAAGTGGTAAATTTGGCGACATAAGCAGCTGGGAGAGCGCTGAGTATAAAGCATACTGGGGACTAAAGCGTATAAACGCAGCTATCGCTTATGCTCTTGGAGCGACAGGCAAAGGTGTGACGCTTGGTGTTATGGACTCTGGCGCATTACTTAGCCACCCTGAACTTAGTGACGGTAGGATAAGCGCACTAAAAATTTCTGGTAGCTACTACAAAGACGGACAAAAATATCCAGATACTGAGTACGGCAACTCACCTTATCTAAAAAAAGGAAGCAATGACAAAAACAGAGCTGACTTTGGCGACTTTAAAAAAGGTGAAAAATTTGAGGCTGATGGCAACTGGATCGCTGGTGTAAACGACTCGCACGGCACACACGTAGCTGGCACAATTGCTGGCTCAAGAGATGGCAAAGGGATGCATGGTGTAGCATTTGGCTCAAAACTTATAGTAGGAAATACTGGCGGAACCGACGGTATGACATATGGACCAAACCAAGACTACAACTTCTTTTTAGCATCTTATGAGGGACTAGCCAAAGGTGGTGCAAGAGCTATAAATAATAGTTGGGGTTCAAACCGCAAATTTTATAAAGCTTATGAGGGAGCAACTGGATTTGATGGCGGCAATAGCTTAGATATAAAAGACCTTGATGCAGCTTATAAAAGCTACTATCCATTTGTTACAAAAGGCAAAAATTTCATAGATGCTGCTTATGAAGTCGCCAAAAAATACGGCATCATTCAAGTCTTCACTGCCGGAAATAGAAATGGCATGAAAGAGTCATACACAAGAGCAATGCTTCCATATTTTCGTCCAGATGCTGAAAAATACTGGATAAACGTCACTGGAGTGACAGATGGCGATGCACAATACTTTAACACAGCAGGTCACTCAAAATGGTGGAGTATCGCAGCACCTGGTAAAAGTATAAAATCAAGCACAGTTGATCCTAAAAATGGAGAGGCAGGATATGACAGCTGGGATGGTACATCAATGGCAGCTCCACACGTCACTGGCGCACTTGGTCTTGTCATGCAAAGATATTCATATATGAGTAATACTCAAGCAAGAGATGTTCTACTAACTACCGCAAGACAAGTTAGAGATGAGTTTAAAAAGCCAGCTGATACAAGAAGAATTTCTGGTTTTACTGCACCACTTGGCGTACCTGATGAGCGCTGGGGCTGGGGAGTACTTGATATGTCAAAGGCTATGTTTGGACCAGGACAGCTGCTAGGTGTATTTGATGTAAGTCTAGACGTAGATGATCTTTACTCAAATAATATCAGCGATGTAGCTATAAAATATAGAAAGACTGAAGATGAAGCAGAGGCACAAATTTGGGCTAATCGCAAGGCCGAACTTAAACAAATGTCAAATTTAACAGCCGAGCAAAGGGCTGAACTTGATATAGGCAATGCTAGAGAAAAAGCGAGAGAACAAAGAGCTAACGAAGGCTATGAAGGGACTCTTATCAAAAGAGGTCTAGGCACTCTAAAACTAGCAGGTAACAACTCATACACTGGCAAGACTATAATAAAAAGTGGCAAAATCACAGCACTAAATCAATCACTAAAATCAAGCGAAGTAGTAGTTGAAAATGGTGGTGCACTTGAGATTGTTAAAGAGATGAGCGTTAGAGAGATTGATAAAAATAAATTTTCTCAAAAGCTATCTTTTAAAGATGTAACTAGAAAAAGTACAAGTGACACAGTAAAAGCTACTATAAAAACAGGTGGTAGTTATATCATCTCAAATAATGCAGCAAATTTAAATCTAAATTTTGAGAAGAACTCTATTATAGATATAAGCGAGCCAGATGTAGATGTCATGAAAAGACTCTATGATGATAGCTCAAAGGAAAAAACTTACGCCGTAACTGGAAATTTTAGTGGCTACAACGACACCATCTCAAAAAAATACGCATTTTTTGACCTTACTAGAAATTATAGTGACAGCAAGCTAGAGCTCACATTCAAAAAATCAGAAAACACGATGACAAGTATCGCAGCTAACGATAACCAAAAGAGAGTAGCACAGCTCATAGAGAGCACTGCTAGCAGGCCATCACTCCTCGCTTCTCCGTTTAGAAGTAGACCAGCAGTCATCACGAGCGACTTGTATAGACACTTCATCTACGCTACACCAAAACAAGCAAGTGACACACTAAAAACATTTGCAAATAATGCAAATTTAGCTCAACATAATGCATTTTTACTAGAAAACATCTTGCTCAAAAATGCAATCATCAACCATGAATTTGATCCATTCAGTGCAAAAGCAATCGATGCGAGTGGCATGAAATTTTGGTCAAATACCATGGCTAACGCTATGAAATCTGATGATGTAAAAGCAAACTCATTCACCCAGCTTTTTGGATTTGACGGTAGCGTAAATGATGCTTTCACACTTGGTGGTGTGCTTGGTGCTAGCAACGAAAAAGTAAAAGAAGATGGCGATGATGCCTATAAAACAAAAGGCACAAGCATTGGCATCTACGGAAAAAGCCAGATCGCCAGTACAAAACTAGACCTCGGTCTCATATACACAAATGCAAAACGAAAAACACAAAATGGTGCTACAATCGCAAGCTTTTACTCAAATGAACACGTAAAGAGCAAAGAAAAAGCACTTACTACTTACGCAAATTTGGCACTAACTAGCTTTAATAGTGCGAATTTCTCACTAAATCCTTATGTGGGCGCAAGCTATCTACGTATGAAAACTGATAGCACTAGCCAAAATGTAGGAATTTTCAGAATGGACGTTGATGAAAAAGCTAGAAATTTAGGCATATTTAGCTTAGGCTTAAATCCTAGTGTGCCATTTAGTCTTGGCAACATGAAGATGAAATTTGAAGCAGATGTAGCCTACAACAGACTAGTCGGCGATACAAGAGCAAATATCGGCGTAAATATCGCGAATGCTGGATACTTGGAACTTGAAGGAAAAGAGGTACGCGATCTTGGCACAGCTAGCCTTGGTATAAAAGCAAATGTTTATAAAAATATAAATTTGGGCCTATCTTACACAGGTGCTTTTGCTAAAGATGTGAAGTCAAACAGCGTAAATGCAAAATTTGAGATATTGTTTTAGTAGAAGTTATGCTCGCTACTTTAAAGGGTAGCGAGCCATTAAATTAAAATAGTTGAGTGAAAGAAAAACCGTTTTTAGTAAGAACTTCTTTGATCTTTTCTTGATGCTCAAGGCCCTTTGTCTCAAGCGTGATCGTGATATTAGCGTCACCGTAATCAAGCCTTGTTGAAAAACGGTCGTAATCAATCTTCACGATGTTTGCGTTTGCTGATTTTAGGCTATCAGTTAGGCTCATGAGCGCTCCTGGCTTATCTACAAGAGTGATTTGTAATGTCATCTTGCGGTGAGACTTAATAAGACCCTTTTCTATAATGATAGAAAGAACTTGCACATCGATATTTCCGCCACTTAGCACCACGCCTATCTTTGCACCTTTTTTAAATTTTATCTTATCATGCATAAGTGCTGCTACACCTGCTGCACCAGCACCTTCAACTACGATCTTTTGCGTCTCTAGCAAAAACAAAATTGCAGTCGCAATCTCCTCGTCATCGACTTGCACAAACTCATCTACGCACTCAACGATATTTGCCAGTGTGATCTCGCTAGCGTCACGCACAGCTATGCCGTCTGCTATGGTGCGGACTGATTTTGAGTTTATGCTCTTTTTAGCACCATAGCTATTAAACATAGCTGGAGCACCCTTTGCACCAACGCAGACCACTTTTGTCTTTGGATTGACCTGCTTTATGCAGCTTGCCACGCCGCTAGCTAGCCCTCCGCCACCAACTGGGACGATGACCATGTCAAGGTCACTGATCTCATCAAGCATCTCAAGCCCCACAGTGCCCTGCCCTGCCATGACGTACTCGTCGTTAAATGGATGAACAAAGGTCATGCCTTTTTCTTTGGCATAATTGACCGCAAAAGCGTATGCCTCATCAAAGTTGTCGCCCTTTAAGATGACCTCTGCGCCAAGGTCCTTTGTGCCAGCAACCTTTAGAAGTGGCGTAGACTCTGGCATGATGATGCAAGCATGCACGCCAAATTCCTTTGCACTTATAGCTACTCCTTGAGCATGGTTGCCAGCACTTGCAGCCACAACGCCACGTTTTCTCTCCTCATCACTTAGGCTAGCTATTTTATTGTACGCACCTCTTATCTTATATGCGCCAGTTCTTTGTAAATTTTCTTCTTTCAGGTAAACACTTGCGCCTAAAATTTTACTAAGCTTTGCACTCAGCGCAAATGGGGTCTTAGTCACAAAATGACCGATCGTGATCTTTGCTTGGATGATTTTATTTAGTGAAACCATTTTTTTCAAATTTTCCTTTTTAAAATTATTCTTTTGCCCTTAGTAGCACGCCACACTCGATGTGATGAGTGTTTGCGAACTGATCAAAAATGGCAAATTTTATCACTTTATGGCTTTTACAAAGCTCATTTAAATTTTCTTTCAAAGTCTCTGGGTTGCACGAAATGTAGATGATATTTTTGAAATTTTTGATGAAATTTACGACACTTTCGCTTAGTCCTGCACGAGGCGGATCGACAAGTACGTGCGAGAAGTTAAAGTCGCTTAAATTTATCTCTTTTAGCCTGTTAAATTCCCTAACGCCAGCAAATGCACTCATAAGCTCATCAGCATCCATTCGTAAAAATTTGATATTTTTAGCCTCGTTTAGCTCGCAGTTTTTAATGGCATTTGCGATCGAGCTTTTTGAAATTTCAGTGGCAAGAACGTTTTTAAATTTAAACGAAAGCGGAATGGTAAAATTTCCATGTCCGCAGTAGAGCTCAAGGAGGTCATCGCTGCTTTGCACGCACTCTTTAGCCCAAGCTATCATCTTTTCATTTACTGCTCTGTTTGGCTGGATAAAGGCATTCTCAGAGAGGCTAAATTTATAAATTTGCCCTCCAATATTTAGCTCGTCTATCAAATTTAGCTCACCACTTAGCAGCTTTTGCCCGCAAGATCTAGCAAGTATGGTGATATTAAGCTTATTGGCTAAATTTTTAATCTCTGTTTCAAACTCACTATCAAGCTTTTTGTGATAAAGCAACGTGACTAAAGTGCCGCTTTTGCAAGAGATAAATTCTACTCCAAAAAGCTTTGTACGCAGCGTCTCACTCTCTTGCAAACTTTTAAGTAAACTTGGCATAAGAGTAGAAATTTGCTCGCAAACCTTTGGGCACTCATTTATAAAAATTCTCTTACCTTTTTCGCTTGCATGCATAGTATAGCTAAGCTTAATACCTTCGTGCCAGATGCCAAACTCAGCTCTCGTGCGGTAGTGCTTTGGATTGGAGCCAAACACATCAAATTCGCCATCATAAAACTCTGAAAAATTTTGTTTTACAAGATCAGTTTTAAATAAAATTTGCTCATCATAAGGAGTAAAAAGAGTGCAAGAGCCGCACTCTTTTAGATAATTGCAATCCAAATTTATGCTTCCACCTTTTTACCGACAAATCTAACTAATGCCCAAATCGCTAAAAATCCGCATGGAAGTGCTATCCAAACGCTAACGCCAAATGCAACAGGTAGATAGCCGACTAACACACTCACCGCACAAACGCTTAAAGCATAGACCATTTGTGTAGAGACGTGGTCGATGTGGTTACATCCTGCACCCATTGATGAAAGTATCGTAGTATCCGAGATCGGAGAGCAGTGATCACCAAAGATCGCACCTGTAAGTACGCCTGATATATTTACAATCATATATGCATGCATAGCATCTCCGTCTAAGCCGTAATTTTTACCAACAGCGTAAGCTAGTGGAATAGCTAAAGGCATCAAAATACCCATCGTGCCGTAGCTTGTTCCTGTTGAGAAGCTTATAAATGAACCAAGGATAAAAACAGCCACTGGTAGGATAAATTTAGGTGTTGATGAGCTTAGTAGATCAACCAGATATCTTGATGTACCAAGCTCTTTTATAACAGCGCTAAGACTCCACGCAAGAAGTAAGATCACAACTGTAATTATCATAGTTTTCCAGCCTTTTACCCATGTGCTGATAGCCTCTTTTACGTCAAAAATTTTACGCCAAACGCCCATTGTGATAGCTACAATACTAGCAAGTAACGCTGCTTGAAATAGCGATGTAGCTGAGTCTGCCTCACCAAAAGTATCTTTAAAAGTAGAAAATGCAAGTGGGTGCTCAAGTGCATTTTTAAGAGCATCACCCTCAAGTGCAGCAAGGCCACTAAAGTAAAAACTAGTAAAAGCACCAATAACTAGCACAAGAAGTGGCACGACAGCGTTTGAGGCGCTTAGTTTTACGCCTTCTTTTGGCTCAAGTGTTTTATCTTCTAGGTCTTGGATTTGGGTTTTACCTGAGTGAAGTTCGCCCTTTCTGGCACGTCTTTCAGCTAATAGCATTGGGCCGTATTCACGTTGCATCAAGGCAGTACAAACTATAAAAAATAGTATAAAAAGGTTGTAAAATCTATATGGAATTGTCTCGATAAATATAGAATAAGCGTTAATTCCAGTCTCTCCAACTAGCTCATAGCCCTTTTCAATGAGTGAAACCTCAAGGCCAACCCATGTCGAGATGATAGCTATGCCAGCGATCGGTGCCGCAGTAGCATCTATGATGAAGGCTAGTTTTTCGCGGCTTATTTTAAATTTATCACTTATTGGTCTCATGATAGGACCTACGATTAAGGCATTTGCGTAGTCATCGAAAAATACAAAAATTCCCATGAGCCATGTTGAAATTTGAGCTGAGATACCTGTTTTTGCCTTTTTGCTAAGCCAAAGGGCAACCGCCTTTGTACCGCCCATCTTTGTGATGAGTGCGACCACACCACCGATACAAAGCACTTGAAGCAAGATACCAGAATCAGTCTTATCAGCCATTGATTCAACGACCCTTGAGACGATACCTGTAAAGCCTTTTACGATGCCCATAAAGATGTTTTCATTGATGATATTTATAAGAAACGTTCCGCTAAAAACACCGATAAATAACGACAATATAACGTCTTTTGTGATAAAAGCAAGTGCTATTGCCACAACAGGCGGTATAAGCGTAAATACGCCATAAATTTCAGCGTTTCTCTTTGCCACTTCTGGATCGACACCAAAAAGCGCAACGCTAAAAAAAAGTAATAATAAAATTTGTCTCACAAGAACTCCTTAAAATTTTTCTATCGCAAGCCCAGCCCAAGTCTGCGTATTTGCCATGACTTCGACTCTGTTTATATTGACACTTCCGGGCATATTTAGACAATTTACCAAAATCGTCGCGATATCCTCAGATGTGATGAAATTTGTATTTTCATAAAGGCTATCTGCCTTTGCCTTATCTCCCCTAAATCTAACCTCGCTAAATTCAGTCTTGCAAAGCCCTGGCTCAATGTTTGTCACCCTAATATTTGTGCCGACTAAATCATTTCTTAAATTTAAACTAAACTGCTTCACAAAGGCCTTTGTGGCACCATAAACGTTGCTTCCAGGATACGGCCATGAGCCAGCTGTCGAGCCTAGGTTAAAGATATAGCCCTTTTCTTGTTTATAAAGTAGCGGCAAAACCGCCTTTGTAGAGTAGATAAGACCCTTGACGTTGGTGTCTATCATCGTCTCAAAGTCCTCTACCTTCGCATCTATCGTCTTTTCAAGTCCAAGTGCCATGCCAGCGTTGTTTACAAGCACTTCAATGTCCTTAAATTTATCAGGCAAGCTCTCAACCGCTTTAAAAACAGCTTCTTTATCACGTATATCAGCTACGATGATATGCGTATCGCCAAGCTCGCTTGCAAGCTTCTTTAGCCTATCTTCTCGCCTTGCAAGAGCGACTATCTTGTAGCCCTCTTTTGAGAGTCTTCTGGCGATCGCCTCGCCAAATCCAGATGTTGCACCGGTTACAAAAGCTGTCTTTTTCATGATTTTTCCTAATTAAAATTTGGTTTTAAACCCAAGTTTTCTAAAAATTTGATTGTCTTTTCGTTTTGTTCTTTCATGGCATAGTCAAGCGCGTTAAATCCAGCGTCATCAGTGGCATTAATATCAGCACCATTATCCATCAAAAGTTTTAAAATTTCTGGTGTTGCGTGAGCTGCTGCATGCATAAAAACACTTCTATTTGTGTGTTCTAGACCGCATGTATCTTCAACTTGCGTCATACCCAAATTTATCATATTCATCTTGGCATTTTCGTCTATGTAACTCTCGTTTACATTGGCACCATTTTTTAGCAAAAGCTCACAAAGTGGCTTATCGCTAAACTGCACAGCATAAAAAAGCACACTTTTTCCAAAGAAATTTTTATGATTTACATCAGCTTTATTTGCAAGTAAAATTTTTACATTTTCTATATTTTTTAGCGCAAAAAATAGCGGCGTCTCATCACCTAAATTTACATCCGCTCCACGCCTTATGATCTCTTTTATCATATCGCCACTCTTTTCATTCAAAAGTGCAATATTAAGCAAATTTGTAAGCTCAGCGGTACTGAAATTTTTCGAGTAAAGCAAATTTGCAAGCTCATCAAAACTTATCTTTTGGGCGATCATCTTTTGTTCAGGGGTTAAAATTTTAGCCTTATTTATATTTTTGCCAACACTAAATGTCAAAAACTCATTTACTACGCTGGTTACGTAATACGCAGCACTTGGCGTATCAAGTCCAAGGCTTTCATAAAATTTTACAAGCGGAGTTTGAGCATTTTTATAGGCTTCTAAAAATTTTTTATATTTTAAAAAATTAAACAAACTTTCATTTGCCCAGTATCTAAAATACTCCATCCTAGCATCTTTTTGCTCTTCGGCAATATCAGGCTTTTCAAGCTCCTTTGCATAAAATTCAGGTGCGAATGACGCTTTTAGCAAAAGCCATCTAAGCTTATTTAAATTTTCTTTATAAACGCCATCGCCGACACAGCTTTGAGACTCGCTTCTCACAGCTATACTAGTATCAAAAAGCTCTTTTATCTCTTGTAAATTTATAAGTGAGCCATCGCAATAAAATAGACTCTCATTTATATATGCAAGCCCGTTTGGAGTAGTTTTAAAGCTCTCTTTTTTGGCAAGATCACTGCACTCTAAAGCGTGTAGATTTATCAAAAAACAAACGCTAAAAAAGAGAAAAAAACCTACTTTTTTCATCAAAGCTCCTTAAAATTCCGCGATATTGTAACAAATTTATATACTAAACTCACTTATTTCATTAAAATTTAGATATTTATAAATTTTATCTTTGTTTAAACTAAGACTTTCTCTTACTATACTTTTATACTCATCGATGTTTGGTAAACGCCCAAGTAGCGCACAAACAGCAGCTAGCTCGGCACTTCCTAGATAGACCTTCGCACCCATACCCATTCTGTTATCAAAATTTCTAGTTGAAGTAGAAAATACCACTGCATTGTCGTTTACTCTTGCTTGATTGCCCATGCAAAGCGAGCAGCCTGGCACTTCTGTTCTTGCATTTAATCTTTTAAAAATTTCATAAACGCCTTCATCTTCAAGAGTTTTTTTGTCCATCTTTGTCGGCGGTGCGATCCAAAGCCTAGTTGTAAGCTTGCTCTCACGCTCCAAAATTCTAGCAAGTGCTCTGTAATGGCCGATATTTGTCATACAGCTTCCCACAAAAACTTCATCGATCTTATGCACTCTTTTGTTATCAGCTAAAATTTCACTTAAAGTAGCCACATCATCTGGATCATTTGGACACGCCAGGATCGGCTCATCGATCTGAGCTAGGTCGATCTCTAAAATTTCAGCGTATTTTGCATCTTTATCGGCTCTTAAAAGGGTTGGATTTTCAAGCCATTTTTGCATTTTTTCTTTTCGTCTAAGCAGGGTCTCACGGCTTTCGTAACCAGCTTTTATCATTGCGTCTATTAGCGCAACGTTTGAGCGAATATACTCCACAACGCTAGCCTCGCTTAAATTTACCACACAAGCCGCAGCCGAGCGTTCAGCTGAAGCATCACTTAGTTCAAACGCCTGCTCTACTTTTAGATTCTCAAGCCCTTCTATCTCTAAAATTTTACCTGCAAAAACGTTCTTTTTGTTTTTCTTCTCAACACTTAAAAGCCCTTTTTTTATCGCAAAATACGGTATCGCATTTACAAGATCACGAAGCGTCACGCCCTCTTTTAGCTCGCCTTTAAATTTGATCAAAACCGACTCTGGCATATTTAGTGGCATCATTCCAAGTACCGCTGCAAACGCCACTAGACCACTTCCCGCTGGAAAACTAATGCCAATAGGAAATCTCGTGTGACTATCGCCGCCAGTACCCACCGTATCAGGTAGTACCATGCGGTTTAGCCACGAGTGGATGACGCCATCGCCTGGCTTTAAACTCACACCACCACGCAAGTTTATAAATTTTGGCAAGTTCTCATGCATCACAAGATCACTTGGCTTTGGATATGCGGCCGTGTGGCAAAAGCTTTGCAGAACAAAATCCGTGCCAAAACTAAGACTAGCAAGCTCTTTTATCTCATCTCTAGTCATCGGCCCTGTTGTATCTTGCGAGCCAACAGTTAAAATTTCTGGCTCCACATAAGCCCCAGCTCTAACACCAGCTACGCCGCAAGCCTTGCCGACCATCTTTTGAGCCAGCGTATAGCCACCGCTCTGCTCCTTTGGCTGGTCTGGCTTTATAAAAATTTGCTCCTCGCCTAACCCAAGTGCTTCTCTAGCCTTTTTGGTCACTTGGCGTCCTATCATAAGCGGTATCCTACCACCTGCTCTTATCTCATCACTTAGAGTATTTGGGTTTAGTTTGAAATTTGCCACGAGTTTTTTCTCGCCGCCAATAAGCTTATAAATTTCGCCTTTAAATGGATAAATTTCTATCTCATCGCCCATCTCAAGCTCATTTACATTTGCAACTATCGGCAACGCACCGCTGTCTTCTGCTGTGTTAAAAAATATCGGAGCTATGGTCGTGCCAATCACGATGCCGCCCGTTTTTTTGTTTGGCACACCCTCTATCTCATCGCCCAAATGCCACTGGATCGAGTTTATACCACTCTTTCTGCTGCTGCCAGTGCCAACTACGTCGCCAACATACGCCACTTTTTTACCACGAGCTTTAAGTTCTTTTAAAATTTCTAGAGCCTCAGGCATCTTTTTTACAAGCATTGCTTTTGCATGAAGTGGTATATCAGCCCTTGTATATGCCTCGCTCGCTGGACTTAGGTCATCAGTATTTGTCTCACCTGGTACCTTAAAAACGACAGCGTTTATACAGGCTTCAATTGGCTTTTTATGCGTAAACCACTCTGCATTTGCCCAAGAAACAAGCACCTCTTTTGCAAATTTATTGTTGCTACTTAGTTTTACCATCTCGTCAAAATATTCATGCACCAGGATAATATTTTTTAGCTCATTTGCGGCAGTGCTTGCGATAGTTTCGTCGCTATTTTTTAGAGCTCGCACCAAAATTTCTACATTGTATCCGCCAAGCATCTTGCCTAAAATTTTAATGACACGCATAGCGTCAAGACCGCCAACAGCAAGTCCATCTATCACTTCACCAAGAAAGTTTGCCTTTATCTTTGCAGCATCATCAACGCCAGGATTGATGCGAGTTTCAAGCAAACTTATAAGAAATTTTAGCTCGCTTTGCGCCTTTTCATCGCCACTAGACTTGCTGGCAAACTTTATTAGCTCGCAAATTTCACTTGTTTGCTTGGCATTTAGCGCAAGCGGTGGCACGCCCTCTTTTTCTCGCTCGCTCACGTGTTTTTTGTAGTCGGTAAAAAAGCTCATAAAATTCCTTTGTGGTTTTTTGCTCGTTATTTTTGGTCTAAAAATCGCTAGTTTTGCTTGCATTTTATCAAAAAGCAAAACAAACTAAAGTAAAATTTGCCCAAATTTTCAAATTTAAAGGAGCAAATGTGTCAAAAGCTTACCTAAAATCTCCCATTGGAATTTTAGAGATCGTTGCCAGTAAAAATGGAATTTGTGAGATAAATTTTGTAGATAAATTTGAAAAAATAGCGATAAAAGATGAAAATTTAAGGCTTTGCCTTGATGAGCTAGAGGCTTATTTTAAGGGTGAGCTTAAAAAATTTAGCATTAGACTTGATATAAAAACAACTAATTTTAGAGCAAAAATTTACGAGGCCTTACAAAAAGTACCATACGGAGAAACGACCACATACGCGGCCCTAGCACTTGCTGTAGGTCACAAAAATGCCTACCGAGCAGCAGGATCAGCAAATGCTAAAAATCCAGTGCCTATTATTGTACCTTGTCACAGAGTACTAGCTAGTAACGGACTTGGTGGCTACTCTGGCGGAGATGGCCTACCAACTAAAATTTGGCTTTTAGAGCATGAAGCAAAGCATAAATAGCTAAAATTTACAGCAAAAAATCCATCAAATTTTAAAATTTATGAACGAGCATATCACGGCTCTAAATTTAGCAGCGAGCTTTGCAAGACCTAGATTTTATAAAAATATCTTACAAATTTTAGTAGTCCGCCAAAGCGAATAAAAAAGTTTTAAAATTTATTTTTTATTCAAGAGTAAACAAGCTAGCCTAAAATTTTTACTTCGTAGTATATTTATAAAAATTTCCTAGCCCAAAGTGAGGCCAAATAGGGCTAGGATTTGGATTATTTTTTAGTTACAAGAGCGTTTTTTAAGACATCGTCTATCGTATCTACGGCAATGATCTTCATGTCGCCTTTTACCTCGGCAGGTATATCGACAAGGTCGCGGTCGTAGTTTTTACGAGGTATCAGAGCTGTTTTGATGCCAGCTTTGTGAGCAGCGATGAGCTTCTCTTTTAGACCACCGATCGGCAGCACTCTACCAGTTAGCGTAATCTCACCAGTCATTGCTATGTCGTGTCTTACCTTTGTGTCGGTTAGTATAGATGCGATCGCGGTTGCCATCGTGATGCCAGCACTTGGTCCATCTTTTGGTACAGCGCCCTCTGGTACGTGCAAGTGAAGATCATAGCGCCTATAAACATCGCTAGCTTCGAGCTTGCGCTTGTCGTCATCTAGTTTTGGCACGATTGCCATTGGTACTTTTAGTTTTTTGTTATCGATCAGCACTTTAACGACGCTAAATGCGATGTGAGCACTCTCTTTCATTACATCACCTAGCTGACCGGTGATTTGCATGCTGCCTTTACCCTGGATCCTTATAGCCTCGATCCTTAGTACGTCGCCTCCAACGCTAGTCCACGCTAGGCCATTTACTAAGCCGATCTGATCTTTTTTATCAGCTGGCTCTATCTCATAGACCTTTTTCTCTAAAAATTCTTTTAAATTTTTAGCCGTAACGCTGATCTTGCCCTCATTTTTTTTGGTGAGGATATTTTTGGCGACTTTTCTTAATATATCAGCGATCCTACGACGTAAATTTCGCACGCCACTCTCTCTTGTGTAGTCGCTGATTATGAGCTCTAGTGCATCTTTGCTTATGCTAACATCGCTTGGTTTTAGTCCGTGCTTTTTAAGCTCCTGAGGCAAGAGATATTTCTTCGCGATCTCAAATTTCTCTTGTGGAGTGTATGAGCTAAGCTCAATAAACTCCATCCTATCTCGAAGTGCAGCCGGAATCATGCTCACATCATTTGCCGTGGCGATAAAGACAATCTTGCTAAGGTCAATATTGAAATTTAGGTAATAATCTCTAAATTTGTTATTTTGCTCAGGATCTAAAATTTCAAGTAAAACCGCAGTCGGATCGCCTCTATAGCTTCTGCCAACCTTATCGATCTCATCCAAGACAACCACTGGGTTCATCTGCTTGGCTTCTATGAGCCCTTGCACAATACGCCCTGGCATAGCACCTATGTAGGTGCGGCGGTGACCTCTTAGCTCGTTTACATCCTCAAGTCCGCCAAGAGCGATCCTAACTAGTTCACGCTTTAGTGCCTTTGCGATCGAGTTTGCAAGGCTAGTTTTTCCCACGCCTGGAGGACCTGCAAAGCATAAAATAGCGCCATTATTTACTTTTTCGCCAACACCCCTAAGCTCCAAAAGCTCACGCAAGGCAAAATACTCCTCTATGCGCTCTTTTGGCTTTTCAAGACTGTAGTGATCGGCATTTAGATGCTTGCTCACTTCGGTGATGGATGATTTTTTCTTAGCTATATTTTCAAATGGAATTTCTAAAACCCAGTCAAGATAGCTTTGTAAAGTGTTTGCGTCAGCTGAGTCTGGGTGCATACGACTAAGTTTATCTATTTGTTTTTTGATCTCTTTGTAGGCATCCTCAGCCATAAATTTTTTCTTCGCATCAAGTTTTTTGCGGTACTCTTCAAGCTCCTCTTCACGGCTCGTATCCGCTCCAAGCTCAGCTTGAATTTGCTTTAGCTGCTCCTTTAAAAAGTACTCTTTATTTGTCTTGTCGATCTTTGAATGGACTTTATTTTTTATCTCTTTTTGAAGCTTATTTGCCTCGATCTCTTCGATAACATAGTCGATAAGTTTTAGCAAGCGTTGCTCTAAATTTTCCTCTACAAAAAAGCTATAGGCAATCTGTTTTTTTAGGCGAAGTGCACTTGAAACCAGGTCACAAACCCTGATCGCTTCAGCACTCTCTTCGATCGTCTTTAAAAGATCTGGTGGAAAAAAGTGGCTAAACTGCGAAAGCTCTCTTACTTTTTCTCTTAAAACAACGATGAGAGCATCAGTTTTGACCTGTGATGGGCGCTTGACGTGAAGCATATCGACGATACCACGGAGCGGATTTATGCCTGATTGTTTTAAAATTCTGCCCTTGTCGATGCCCTGAAATAGTACTTTTACACGTCCATCAGGTAGTGGCACACGACGCATTATAGTGCCGATCACACCAGCATCATATATTCCCTCAAAATCTCTAGCGCCATCTTGTTGAGGTTTTGTAGGCACTACAAGGATCGGAGTCTCCTCTTGTATAGCAAGTTCAAGTGCCTTTAAATTTTCTTCATCGCTTAAAAAAAGCGGAGTTATCATAAATGGATATAAAAATAGCTCATCCTCAACAATTATAGGAATTTCAGTTGGTAGGCTTCTACTTTCGTTTATTTGCAAAATTTCTCCTATTCAAAAAGTTTTCTATACCATGCTACGTCAGGCTTGATAAGGTCAGAATTTCTAAACGGCGACTCTTCAAGTTTTTGCTCATAAATTTTAGCCGATATGTCCCTGCCTGTTCTATTATAAAGATCAGCTATTTGCATATCTAAAAAGTAAAGTGCGAGCTTAAATTTTATAAGCATTGTCTCGATTAGTGGCTTATATTCAGTATTTGGATACATATAAAGAAATTTTTCGATCTCGGTTACGCTATCTTCCATAAGCTTTTGATTACGATTTGGCTGAGTAAATGAGTCAAAATTTGCTTTTATCTTTAGGTACTGAGCAAACTCTGTTTTTGGGCCATTATCGCCGTATCTTTTGATGTACTCATCAAGATAGTGATTTGCCATTAGATACTCCTCATCGTTTGCATGTGCTTGAGCAAGGATGAGTAAAATTTGCTCTAAAAGTGGGCTTGCCACATGTTCGCTTGCCATTGAAACATAGTGTTTGTCGGCCGCTTCAAGATCGCCATCTTTTATATCGGAGATAACCTGAGCATACCACTCATCAGGGGTTAGATTGTAAAGCTCGGTATATTTCTCAGCACAACCACTAAAAAGGCCTAAAAGAGCTACGACCGCTAGAAATTTAGAAAATCTTTTCATGCTTTTCCTTAAAAAGTTTAAATTCACGTATTCTACATTTTTTGCCATTATTTTTGTATAAATTTTTTAAAACTATGATAAAATACGGTAACTTTACAAAACAGGAGTTAGTATGATTTTTAATGTTAAAAGCCCTATTTTAGGCTTTGAGCATATCAAGACGATGGAATTAATTGAGCTCGATAAATTTTTTGTTAAACTGGCAAGTAAAGATGATGAGACGTCTTTTACGATGATAAATCCTTTTGCCTTAAGAAGCTACGAATTTGATATCCCAAGCTATTATGAAGACCTTATGGATATAAAAGAAAGTTCACAGCTTAGAATTTATAACATTATCGTGGTTGCACTTCCGCTTGAGAAATCAACTGTAAATTTTATAGCTCCTATCGTTTGCAATATGGACAACATGACATTATCTCAAGTAGTTTTAGACATTACCAAATATCCTCAATATGGACAGGCTGAGGTTATAGAAAATTTCATACAAAAATAGTTTTTTAAAAAAATCTAAGGACAGATTTTTCTTGTTATTTAGAGGATTGTTGTGAAGAAGATAGTATGTTTACTCTGCTTTATTACCACGTTTAGTTTTTCTGCATTTAGAGCTTGTACGACAGCAGAAGCAGCTTCAATAGGTTGTGGCGGTTTACTGTATTCTTGTTATATAGATTTAGAAGAATATCAAGATGGCTCTTCTAAAAATATCCCACACTGTATAAAAAAGCACAATAGAACTTGGACAATAGACACGGTTAGTTTTTACCCATCGGGCTTAGCAAAAGATCATTATCACATTTATGCAAAGCAATCTTCTCCGTGGGGACATGAACCGTTAATTGGCATGACAGATGATAACTCCAAAGCCTTGCGGCAAAGAACAATAAATAGCAAGCTCAACACCAGAGTAAATGGTGATATGGCTACCATTGGCGGTACTGTTATTATTCCAGAAAATGGCGAATATAATTTTATTCCAGATATAACTAATGTGGCAAAAACATCATCTACAGCGAATAGAAAATTTTTAAATGATGGTGGATTTACACGGCGTAGTGACAACGTACTTTGTCAAAATGCATTTATTTACAATCCAAACTATCATCCTTATTGCCAAAATTCATCATCCTCTACGTTTGATTTTAGTGATAAAAATACCTTTATACAAAACAACTTAAAAGGCAGCAATGTAGTATACGCTAGGCTCTACTGGGGTGCTTCACTATATCAAAACTGGCTTGTTAAAGATACTGGAACAAATTTATATATGAACGCCTTAAAATATATAAAAGGATATAGCAAGATTGATTTTAAAGTTCCTGGAAATCCAAATCCAATCACAATAGATGCCAAACCAAAAGATGTCTTTTGGTTTGGCTCTTTTAGTCAGTATGCACCAAAATCAATGACTCTTGAATCATACAATCAAAATGAATCCAATAGTTACTCCGTAAAAGCTGGAATAAACTACCAATATGTAGCAAGTGCTGATGTTACAGATTTAGTCAAAAATTCTCTTGGAACTAGCACGCAAGATAGGACATTTTATGCTGGTAATATCAGAGCCACTAGAATTCCTATCGGCAATGAATTTTTGGACCCCAACGATGGAATATATAAGGTAAATAGCTCTACAAATAGAACATTAAAAAAACATATGGCACACTACTATTTTCACCAGTAAAGAGACAAAAAGGCTATTGGATACAGTCAATAGCTCCGCAATTTGCAGCTTGGAGCTTGGTTATTATTTATAATTTTGATGATAAAACCGCCATGGCAAACAATATAGAACCAAGACTTATTAGCATATTTGATGGTTTTGAACAACTAGCTGCGGACTGGATAAAGTCAAGCGATCCATACGGCACAGTAAAAAGCTCAACCGTAGATGTAAAATTTGAAAACATCTATACGCCAAAAGCAGGTGACAAGGATGCCTCTCTTACAATGTTTTCTTTTGGTGGTAAACCAGAAACAAAAGGCGAAGATATCGAAATAAAAAATGTTGGTAGCTATCAGAGCATAACAAGCACAAACAATGCACAAGGTGATCAGTTTAACTCCACTATGACAAAATTTGGAAATTTTATAAATCATGGCAAAAAATTTCACTCTCAAGCAGACTTAGACATCTTTAATATAACAGACAAAATGTCGCATGGTCAAAGGGAGGCAGATGTAAGATTTACAGTCACAACGAAAAAAATCTCAGGCAGTACCACCAATGTCACTAGTGCTGACCGTATAAATTTAGCTCTAGTCGGCTTTTCTACTCGCATATATAAACCAGATGTTTGCTACATGGAATACATTTACGCAAAACAACCTGGAGATACCCATTTTACAAAAGTACAAGAAAATACGCCTATTTCATTATCTCCGAATACTGTTTTAAAAACTTTCGTTGAAGTGACAAATGGCACAAATGAAAATGCTCAGGATTTTGCCCTAAAAGCTACAATAGACCAAAGCCAAGTTTATAATCCAAATTCGACTTATATATACGCAAATAAATCATCGCAAGGGCCTAGTGATCTCCTCACTATGTCAGGACAACTGCATTATAATGACAACACAGGCTTACAGCAGTTAAGCGGCAACGATTTAACTTTTTACTTAGGACAAGGTGCAGCTGCTAATAAAGGTGGAGAAATTTTAATGCACCAAGGCAACTATGCCTATGCCATATATGAAACTACCCTTAAGTCTGCTTTTAAATCAAATAGCTATAAAGCCACAGTCGCAAATAGTGATATAAATTTAGACCCTTATGATACGTATATAAAAAGATGCACTGACCAAAACTATAACATCGCCATAAGTGCAGACAAACCAAATAATTTTATCCCAAGCAATAGACAAGACAACGGCACAGCAGCTTTTAAAACCAAATATAAAAATAGACTTCTAACTCAAATAGTCACCAAACCATTTAATGTCTACATTACAAACTATGGGCCAAATAATAATAAAACGGCACCAGACACTCCAGTAGATGTAAAAGTAGAATTAGTTGAATCTTGTACCGCCACAACAAATTTATATGAAAAAGATATAAGATTTGATGGAGTTAGCGATGTTTTATTACCAGGTATTCATATTGACAGAGCCTATAAAAGTGTTAAATTTAGAATTTCTCATCTTGACTCTACAACACATACAACAAAAATAGCATGCGAAAAATTAGATGATTTTGCCATAAGGCCAAGTCACTTTAGGTTATGGGACACTGAAACAAACACTGCTAATACGAACAATATACTAATAGGTGGCAAACCCTATGATAATATTGCTCTTGCCGCCATGAAACCGCTTGATAGCGGTCTAGCAAATGGATACACAAACAACATAAGTGGCTCCAATGGAGAGATAAGGCTTTTACCAGCATATAGTGCAACTTGCGATCCTAGCTTTTTGGAAGTAGAAAATAAACTAAGCGTAGATTTTAATGACAAAAATAAAGCGTTGGGTAAATTTTTTCGTCATACATCAAGTGGAACTGTTGGTTTTTCATACTCAGATATAGGCGATACATATTTTCATGTATTGGATAAAGATTTTACCTTAACCGATCAACATGCGCCAGCAAAAGCTGATGATTGCGTAAAAAACTCAACTAGCAATGATCCTGCACAAGATCCAGCACAAGAAGGAAGAATTGGTTGTAATATAAAATTAGAGGGAGATAGAGATTATTACTTTAGACCAAAAGATATAGAAATAAGCAATTTAAAGATAATAAAAGATGGCGAAATAACATATCTTGATAACCAAGGTATACAAAAAGCAAAAATCACCTTTGATGTGGTTGCAAAATTATTTGATGACTCACCTGCAAAACTTTACAATGAAGATTGCTATGCAAAAAATATGAACTTTGATATAAAATTAGATAGAGTTCCTTTAAATTTTACAGACAATGATGGCAATGCTGGTACACTAACAAAGGCCAATGAAGAAATTTTATTTTTTGAGATCCCTGGCTCAAATACCAGAAAATCAATAGATCCAGGCGCCACAAAGGCGACATTTTATGTGGACAAAAAGACATTTGTAAGTGGCAAAGCAAAAGGTGAAGTCTATTTTAACTTTGACAGAAAAGTAAATCGCCCTAAAAATCCTTTTACTGTTTCAAGCGATGACTTTAGCTTTAGTGGTATGTCCAATGGTACAAATGAAACAAAAAAATATGAGAAATCGCCTACTAAAACATCAGTAAAATTCTATTTTGGTAGGGTTTATGCTCCATTTTACGAAGGACTTTATAGCGGTTTTTATGCCAAAATTTATTATGGTGCTTACTGCGATGGATGCGATAAAAATGCCTACATGAGAGATGATGGTAAATTATGGCAAGACTTTCCAGCTGCACCATTTTGGTCTACTAATCCTAAACATAGCGCAGGAGTGCTTAGCTATCATGACTTTAGCTTTACAAATACTTATAGCGGTACCGTTTTAAGAAATGATGTAGGCAGTATAAATAATGGTGAGCAGGTAATATTTATAAGCAACCCTGAGTTTTAACACGCTTTTAAATTTATATCAAAACTATTTTCAAAGCAAGGTAGTAAATGACCTAGAAGCACAAACCGAGATCGCTCTAGAGCAAATTTCAGTGCTGCTTAGCCACAGAATAAAACAAAGTGTTATTGCCAGAAAACACGACGGGAGCTATCTAGCACTCAATGATAGTGGTGTAAATTTAAGTAGCGATTTTGAAATTTTAGAATTTATCCCAGCAGCATATGAGCTGTTTGACGGCATCAACGAATATAAAGGAGATGATGCTCACGGAGATCCAATCATCGAAGAAGGCATATATAGCGGTTATGCAGATCTTGCAAATAGTTCTATTGCAGATGGATTAAAAAGCCCCGGAAGTAAATTTAACAACGCTTTTAAAAATGGTGTAAAAGACCTAACCTGTGAAAATGATAGCGACGAAGAAGATATAAACAGTGGCGCCAGATGTATAAACGCCGATGATGAAAATAGCGGTTTAGTAGCGATATTTTCTAGCATACTTTATAAAGTTAGTACCAGCTTTGGCTACCAAGAAAATTTTAACCCAAATCAACTTGATATCGCAAAAGTGGGCATACAATCTATCGATACGCTTAAAATTTCAAATGATTTTAAAAATAAAAAAATTTCAGAACAATATAAACTTGCCTACACAGCAATCGCCATAGCTCCGGCTGAACAAAGCGCCAAGGATATACAAAACGGTGTTTTTGATCTTAAAATGTACTACAACTATAGACCATGGCTAAATGAGAGTTTTAAAAAATTTAGCTCAACATCCACAAAGGCTATCAAAGCCGAAAGTGCAACACTAGCCAAACATGTAACAAGGTTTGTTTTACCGAAAAAAACGGAGTTATCGCACTTAAACTTTGTGTCAAAGCAGAAAAATCAGAAATAACTATTTGTAAATCAAAGGCAGTGTATTAATGAGAAAGGGGGTTACATTATTAGCGGCGATATTTTTCTTGATTGTAGCGGCATCTATCGGCACCCTTGCTCTTTCGATAGCTAGTACATCGGCTAGGCAAAGTAGCGAAGTTTATCTAAGAGAGCAAGCGCAGCTCGTTGCTCAAGCGGCAGCAGAATATGCAATGTTTGAAATTTTTAGAACAAATTTTGAAGACAAGTGCCTAAAAGAGGTCAATGGTGTATTTAATAATATATTTGACTTTAATGTAAAAATAACTTATTTTGGAGATATCGGTATATGCACTCCACCAACCATCATGCCTGGCACTGAGGGAGTCGCAAGCACTGGCAATATGATCTTTGATGTTTTTGTAACATCAAAAGATAAAAAAACACCAAATCCTATAAATTTCCACAAGCGCACTCTTCAGAAACTTTAAAATTTTATAAAGATTTTAATTTAATTTGTTTTTAGTTTTGGCGTGTTATAATCTCATTACTTTCTATAAAGGAGATTGCAATGAATATAAGCATTGTAGGAAAACAATTTGAGCTAACAGAGCCGATCAAAAACTATATCCAAGACGCTTTTGATACACTTGGCAAATACAATCTTGACATCATTTCTGCAAGATGTGTTGTCGCAGCCGATGAAAAACAAGGCAAGAAAGGTTTTAACGCAGAATTTTCTCTAAATATGGCTCATAAAGATACGATAGTTGTTCGTCAAAAAGACAAAGATCTTTATGCTGCGATCGATCTTGCTGTCGAAAAAGCTTCAAAAGTTTTAAGAAGAGAGCATGACAAGAAATTTACCGTAAAAGGCAAAGCTGATGACAAAGACTTTCGCTCAAGAATAGGTGAAGAAAAGATCGAGGGTGTCGAGGAGATCGTGCCTGTGGAGCTTGAAATTTATAAACCACTTGAAGTCGAAGAGGCACTTGAGAAACTAAAATCAAGCGATAAACAATTTTACGTATTTAATGACGTTGACGCAAAAATGCGTGTCATCTACAAAAGAACAGACGGAACTTTCGGTCTTTACTAAAAATAGGGGCAGCTTTGCCCCTAAAATTTATGCCAATCCACTATAAATTTTCTTCCTGGAACCCAAGTATAGGTTGTAGCAAAACAAGCCCTAGTTGCAAAAAACTGCTACGACAGCAAAATTGCTTTAAATTTTCAAAAAAGAGGCGTTAAGCTCTATAAAGATGGCTTTCATGCGAGCAACTTTTAGAAGATCTTGGCTAGCTAAATTTAAACGGCATAAACTGGGTTGCAGCTGGTGGAGAACACGGCAAAGAAGCACGTGCCATGAAAAAGGAGTGGATACTTTCCTTAGAAAATGAGTGCAAAGATCAAAGCGTGGCATTTTATTTTATGGGCTGGGGAAGTGTAGATGAATGTGGCAAATGGCGCAACAGAGCAAACGAGCTAAAAACGCTTGATGGCGTCAGGTATAGAGAATTTCCAAAGATAAAAGAGAGACAAGGCTCTCTGCTTGATTTTTAAAATATCCAATAATCAAAAAATACAATCTACTAAATTATTTCTCTAAATTTTCACTAACCTTTGGTGTAAAAGCCTTATTTATCTTTCTTACCCAAATGATTAGCGAGATAAACAAGATAAAGTAAAGCACATAGCTAGCTATCGGCCAACTAGTATCAGTGCCACTTTCTTTTAGAGAGATGACATTTCTAAACTCGTTTAACATAGAAATTCTATATCCATAATATTTTATGGTGACGTTTCTATCGCTATTTGTGAAGCCCTGGGCTTTAGCTTGCACATCGGCTGAGTTAAATTTAAAATAAAATGGGAATCCCCATGCAGTATCTTCATTTCTATAGGCCATAACTTTATCTGGATTTTGAGGACTTTTAGTGTAGATAAAATAGACATCTCTAGTAGGGCCATCAGCTGGGTTTTTGGCGTCAATTATGCCGTCCTTATCCATACGTTTTACATCACCACCGGTTATAAAAACGCTATCATAATGCGGAAACGAATAATTAACCGCAAGTGCTAACAAAAGGTGCAAGAGGACAATAAAAGTAACGCAAATTCTTCTAAAAAATGTAATCATTTCTTTCCTTTAAATTTACGCTATTTTATGAAAAGATAGCTTAAATAAAGGGGTAAAAATACCCCTTTAGTTTTAAGCTTTTTTATTAAGTATAAATTTTAGAAGTTGCGCAAAGAAGCTAATACCACCGATTATTAAAATCGTATCGCCAATCATTCTAACCCATCTTAAATTTTGTAAGTGTGATTGTTGTAAAAGCTCAGCGCTTCTTGCATACCACATGCCATGCTCTAGGCTTGCAAATGCTTGATAAATTCCTATTGGAAGTAACGAAAGCACGATCATTAGCATAAGACCTATATTTAAGCCCCAAAAGCCTATTTTCATAAGTTTTTCATCAAATTCTTGACCTTTGAATAGATAAGTAGCCACTAGCCAAACAAATCCAAGAGCCAAAAATCCATAAACACCAAATAGTGCAGCATGTCCATGAACTGGAGTCGTATTTAGGCCTTGGATATAAAATAGTGAAATCGGAGGATTTATCAAAAATCCAAACACACCAGCTCCTAGCATATTCCAAAAAGCAACTGCGATAAAGCAATAAAGTGGCCATTTTAATGTCTTAGCCCAAGTTTGAGCAAACTGAAGTCTATAATGCTCATAAGCTTCAGCGCCAAGCAAGACAAGAGGAACTACTTCAAGTGCCGAAAAACTAGCACCAACTGCCATTATAGGTGTTGTGGTACCTGCAAAATATAAGTGGTGGAATGTTCCTGGGATTCCACCTACCATAAAGAGTGACGCGCTAGCAAGCGTTGAAAATGTAGCAAATCTCTTTGAGACAAGTCCAAGACTAACAAACACAAAGGCAAGTGAAGCAGTAGCAAAGACTTCAAAAAAGCCCTCAACCCAAAGGTGCACAACCCACCAACGCCAGTACTCCATCACTGGAAGTGGGCTTCTTTGACCGTAAAATAATCCTGCTCCGTAAAATAATCCAACTGCAACAGCTGAAGCTGCAAAGATAGCAAGTAAATTTTTGTCACCTTTATTTTTAAATCCACCAATAAATCCACGAAGTAAAAGTAGCATCCAGATGACAAGACCGACAAATAAAATAATCTGCCAAACACGTCCAAGCTCGATATACTCATATCCTTGATGCCCTAGCCAAAAGCTTAAATTTATAGGCATGATATTTGCGATTGCCAAATACTCACCAGCAAAACTACCAACCACAAGGATTAGTAATGCATAAAATAACAAATCTACACCAAGCTTTTGAAATTTTGGATCTTTACCGCCATTTATAATAGGAGCTAAGAAAAGTCCAGCAGCTAAAAATCCTGTCGCAATCCAGAAAATACTAGCCTGGATATGCCATGTTCTAGCAAGTGAATAAGGAATGTAGGCTGATAAATTTATGCCATAAAATTCCTGTCCTTCGACAGTATAATGTGCTGTAAAACCGCCTATTAAAATTTGAAATGCAAAAAGAGCCAAAGTCACAAAAAGATACTTTTTAAGAGCTTTTTGAGATGGAGTTAGACTAAGCTTGCCAAGCGGATCTTCACTAACAGCCTCCAACTTTTCATCATCTTTTTTGCCATAAAAAGAGCTAAACCAAACAAGAAATCCAATACCGGCAATAAGTATCACGACGCTTGCAACTGACCAAAATATATTCTCACTTGTTGGCACATTGTCGATTAGCGGCTCATGTGGCCAGTTGTTTGTATATGTAGCATCACTGCCAGGTCTGTTTGTAGCAGTTGCCCAAGCCGACCAAAAGAAAAAGTTATTGAGATCATCTCTATCAGCAGCATTTGGAAGAGTATTTTCTTTCATTGCATAAGCTTCTCTTAAAGGCTTAAATTTAGGGTCATTACCAAAAAGTGAAGCATACTCGCTAGCTACTTGCTTGATCGCTTTTAGTCTGTCAGTACTTAGCACAAAACTATCATTTTTTACGCCATTTTCTCGGTACTCTTTTTTAAGCAAAACTTTTAAATTTGCCTTTTGCTCATCGTTTAGATCAGCGTATTTTGAGTGATAAATTTCATCTGCCTTTATCTGCAAAAATGCAACTAGCTCTTTGTGAAGCCAGTCCGCACTCCAATCGGGTGCTTGATATGCGCCATGACCCCAAATAGAGCCAACTTGCATACCACCTATACTTTGCCAGGCCTCTTGACCTTTATATATGCTCTCTTTGTCGATCACGACATTGCCATTTTCATCTGTAAAATTTACAACTGGAGGCGAGCTTCTATAAACCTCAACGCCGTAGTAGCCTAAAATACCAAAGCAAACTACTAGCACAGCAACAAGTGCTAGCCAATACTTTCTGTATTCACGCATTGATTCTCCTTTTTTAAAAATTCAGGCAAAGTTTATCCCATTTTAAAAAAGCAAATAATGACATATGTCAATAAAAGGAGAGAATTTATCCTATTAAATTTATAAGAATTTACAATATATGCAAATTTTTCATAATGTATATGCAAAATTTACATAGAATTAATATAAATATTATTAATATACATGTTTATACTTCAAAAATAAAGGAAAAAATATGCAAACAAATTTTATGCATAAAGTAACCAAATTTAGCCTTGTTGCTTCACTATTTATGGCTCTTAGCCTAAACGCAGCTGAGTCTGCAAGAAGCATCACTGATATGCAAGGTGTCAAAGTAAGCGTACCTGAAAAGGTAGAAAAGATCGCTGCGCTTTGGCACGCAAACAACGAGATCATCCTAGCACTTGGTGGTATGGATAAGGTTGTAACAACAACAGATCTTATTAAGAAGAACAAGTGGTTTGCCCTTGTCTATCCAAAGGTAAAAGACCTACCAGCTGCGCTAAATGGCAAAGATATTCAAGTAGAAGAGCTACTTAAGCTAGCACCTGATGTTGTCATAGTTTCTAGCAAAAATTACCAAGAAGAGCTTACTAAAAATGGCTTTAGCGCGGTAAATATGATATATAGAGACTATCCAGATATGGAAAAAAGTATCTATGCAACAGCTGAAGTTATCGGCACTGACAAGGCTAGAGCTTTGGCTGAAAAGCTATCAAACAAGATCCATGAGAACTCAAAATTTGTAGAAGCCAAAACAAAAAATATCCCAGCTGACAAGCGTCCAAAAGTACTTCACCTTCTTGGTGGCGCAAATTTATTAAAAGTTGATGGAACAAACACTATCCAAAACACTTGGATAAATTTAGCTGGCGGCAAAAACGCAGTGGCAAAAGAGGGCTCTATGATCGAGCTTACAGCTGAAGAGATCATCAATGCAAACCCTGATATCATCATCGTTGGCGGCAATGACACAGACGCTTTAATAAAAAATGTCAAAGAGCACCCTGCATTTTCAGGCTCAAACGCTGTGAAAAACGGCAAAATTTATGGCAACCCAAAAGGTGTATTTGCTTGGGATAGATATGGCGCTGAGAGCGTGCTCCAAATTTTATGGGCGGCAAAAACTATCCAGCCTGATCTTTTTAAAGACCTAGATATGAAAGCAAAAACAAAAGAGTTTTACAAAGAGTTCCTAGGCCACGAGCTTACCAACACAGAGTATGACTACATGCTAAAAGGTCTAAATCCAGACGGCAGCAGCAAATAACATATGAAAAACGCAAATTTTTCACTAGTTGCTATATTTTTAGCCCTGCTCACGCTTCTTTGCGCCTTTGTAGCGCTTGGTATCGGTAGATTTTACATACCATTTAGCGATGTCTTTAGCGTGCTAGCTCACAGCTTTGGCTATGGCGAGGGCGCAGCTAGCAACATCACAAATGTGATAGAAAATTTGCGTATACCTCGCATCATCGCAGCTATCCTTGTTGGAGCCGCTCTTAGCGTGAGCGGTGCTGCCTATCAAGGCGTCTTTAAGAACCAGCTAGTAAGCCCAGATCTTCTAGGCGTATCAGCAGGTGCTTGCGTGGGAGCTGCCACTGCGATCATCTTTGATCTATCGCTATTTTGGGTGCAGGCTTTTGCTTTTGGCTTTGGCCTAGCAGCTGTTGCTATCACGCTAGCCATACCAAAGATGATGGGGCGCACAAGCACGCTCATGCTAGTTCTTTCTGGTATCATCGTAAGCGGTCTTATGGGCTCGGTGATCGGCTTTTTAAAGTATGTCGCTGATCCTGAAACAAAGCTACCTGACATCGTTTACTGGCAGCTTGGTAGCCTTGCAAAGCTTGATAGCGAAAATTTAAAATTTATAGCCCCAGTGATGATCATCTGCGCCATTTTACTAATCGCCATGAGCTGGCGTATAAATTTGCTATCTCTTGGCGACGAGAGTGCGGCTAGACTTGGCGTAAATGTGGCTTTTGAACGTGCTATCGTTATCATTTGCGCTACACTCCTTACAGCATGCAGCGTCTGTATAAGCGGAATAGTCGCTTGGGTGGGGCTTCTTATGCCACACCTGGCGCGCATGCTAGTTGGTGCAAACAACATAAAAAGCATGCCAGCAAGCATATTTATGGGTGCGATGTTTTTACTATTTGTAGATACATTAGCTCGTAGCATAAGCGTAAGCGAAGTGCCTCTTGGCGTACTTACTGGCTTTATCGGCACAGTATTTTTCGTCTGGGTCTTGTGGCGAAATAAAAAGGTTGCGTGATGCTTGAAGTTAGAAATTTAAACTTTAGCTACCCAAATGGAGCTGGCAAACTAGAAAATGTAAATTTAAAGATAGGTGCAGGTGAAATTTTAACCATACTTGGGCGAAACGGAGCTGGTAAATCAACCACCCTTGGACTGATAAGCGGCTCACTAAAACCAGTATCTGGAGAAATTTTTCTCGATGGTAAAAACGTAGAGAGTCTAAGTAATAAAGACCGAGCAAAGATAATGGCATATGTGGCTCAAAGCGAGATCACAGAGTATGACTACACAGGGCTTGAGTTTATCACGATGGGTCGTGCAGCACACCTTGGTATCTTTGCAAGACCTAGCAAAGAGGACGAGGAGATAGCTAAAATTTATACTAAAAAGCTTGAGATCGAATATCTTGAAGAGAGATTTATCACTCAGATGAGCGGTGGTCAAAAGCAAATGTGTATGATCGCACGTGCGATGGCAGCCCAACCAAAGATGATTATATTTGATGAGCCAACGAGCGCGCTTGACTTTGGCAACCAGTATAAATTCCTACGCACCGTTAAGTGGCTAAAAGAGCTTGGCTACTCGGTTGTGCTAACCACTCACAACCCTGACTTTGCTGTGCTTCTTGGCGGATATGTCGCTCTTGTGAAAGGTGATGGTGAGGTTGGATTTGGTACGGTTGATGAGATCATCAGAAGTGAAAATTTAAGCCAGCTTTACGGACTAAATTTAAACGTAAGCTACATCGACAAAGTCCAAAGAGAGTGCTGCCTAACTTATCCACTTTAAATTTACCTGCTTTCAAAAGGATAAATTCTTTTGAAAGCACTTTTTGTACTTTTTTGTTATTTCACACATACTGCCTTTGGAGTAAAAATGAAAAATAATTTTGATTTTATTTTTTTGCATTGATAGCAAATGCGGCTGATAAATTTGATTGCCCTAAACGCTATTGTAAAGAGATGAAGAGTTGTGAAGAAGCATATCACTATCTAAGAAACTGTGGACGCAGTGGCTTTGACCGTGATCGTGACGGCATACCATGCGAGAATATATGCAAAGAACGTAGAGTAAAAAAATAATTTTATTAAAATTTACTCCACTAAAATTTAAAGCTAACAAAATCAAATCAAAAATTTAGGTTAAATTAAAAGCAACTAGGCGCTATTTTTAGCAAGCGCCGCCACTCTAGCCTTTGCTGCCTGTGTGATATCATCCTCGTAGTCATAGAAGTTAAATGTCGCTCCATGCTGGACAAAGCCGTTTAGTATGTCGCCACTTTGTCGGTTTTTCAGATCAAGCTCGGCCACCTTAAAACCGTCATTTGTCGCACAAAATTCTTTTAACCTAGCAGGCGTCTCTTTTAGCTTGGTAAACAAAAAGCAGTATCCATCGCCGCCGTTTCGCCCCACCCTGCCGCGCAGCTGATGAAGTGTGGCAAGCCCCAACCTCTCAGCGCCCACGATCACTATCGTATTTAGCCTTGGCAGCGAAATTCCGACCTCAACAACAGTGGTTGAAAGCAAGATTTCACCCTCTTCCCTAAAACGCCTTAAATTTTCCTCTTTTTCCTTATCCTTGCCGTGCGTGACAAAGACATTTTTGAAATTCTTTAGCCAAAAGCCCTGCGCCTCATTTAGACTTTGATAGTTTGAGTTCTCGCTGCTCTCAACAAGCGGATAGATGATAGCCACTTGAAAGCCGCCCTCAAGCTGCTTTTTTATGTGAGTTAGCAAAAAGCCAAACTCGCTAGCGCCTAAAATTTGGCTCGTTATATTTTTTTTAAATGGCATCTGCTTTAAAAAGCTAAAATTTACAATCTCAGACTGAATGAGACTGAGCGTCCTTGGTATCGGCGTGGCTGAAAACTGCACAAAATTTGCCCGCTCATCCTCGTTTGAGGCGAGCTCCTCTATCTTTTTGCGTTGATTTGAGCCAAAGCGGTGCTGCTCATCGACCATGACTAGCGGTGAGTTTGGCAGCTCGTGAAAGAGCAGCGCATGCGTGCCAACGATCAAATTTGCCCCACCAAAATCTATCTTTTTCTCTCCACTTTGAACCAACATCACATTCATAAATGGCGGCAATAGCCTCTTTGCTTCGTTAAAAATTTGCTCGCTTAAGATACTTGTTGGCGCCATCAAAATGGCACTTTGAGGATATACGCTAAGAGCAGCTGCCAAGATCACTAGCGTCTTACCGCTTCCCACGTCACCCATTATGACGCGCCTTTTTGCCTGCACAGCACTAAGGTCGTCTCTTATGTCATTTATCGCGCTTATCTGGTCATTTGTCGGAGTAAATGGCAAGCTTTTAAGCCAAGAGCTTATATCAAAAAGCTCTATTTTAGGACTTTTAAAATAAGTTTTTTTCGCACTTAGCTTTTTTATGTAGTTAAAAATTTCTACAAATTTTAAAATGTGCGCGCCCTCATTGTCATTTTTTAGGTGGTATAAAATTTGTACGCTTTGCTCGTCTAGCTTTTGCAAATCAGCCAAAAATTTAGCTTCTCTCTCATCTAGGCCCTCAGCTAATAAATTTTGTAAATTTATATATTTTAAAACAAGCTTTTTGACCTCATCATCTTTGAGCTCGGTCTTAAATTTAGGCACGATCTGGCCTATTTTTGTGGTGATTTTTGGATTTACGATCTGCCACGAGCCAAAGGCGTAGGAGCAAAGCCCATATATCGCCATCTCTTTGCCAACCTTAAAAGCACCGTAGTGCCAAGACTTTGCATTAAAAATGACGATCTTTACGCTACTTTGCCACTGCTCGCAAAAGGCAAGTGCTGTTAGCATACCAGGACGCGAGGCGAGCGAGGTGATCTTTACATTTATGCAGATATGCCCTTCTCTTGGGCTCTTAGCGATCGTCGTATCCTCAAAGCCCTTTGGCAGCACGAGAGCAAGGTCAAGTAGGCTAAGCACGCCTATTTTTAGAAGTTTTGCCCTATCGCTTGCTTCAAATTTCATTTTTTAAAACGCAAAAACTTAGCTCGTTTATCTCTGCGTGGGCTTTTATGAAGCTATTTAGCTCGCTTAGCGAAAGGGCTGAAATTTTATCTAGATCCTTTAAAAACACCCCAAGCTCACCATGCTCATAAAACTCGCCCTGCGCGATATCAAGGCGTTTAAATAGCGTCTCAAGCCTAAGTGGCAACGAGCCAAGTAAAAATTTCTTCGCCTGCTCAAGCTCGGCATTGCTAACGCCTTTTTTACTAAATTTTAAAATTTCCTCTTTTATAACGGCGATGGCCTCATCTTTTTTCTCATTTTTTGTCTGCATGTAGCCATAAAGCTGGCTGTAAGAGAGATTTAGCAAATTTCTAGCGTAGGCGCTATATGCAAGCCCTCTTTTCACGCGGATCTCCTCCATGAGCCTCGAGCCAAAACCGCCCTCACCTAAAATAAATGTCGCCACTGCGGCCTTGTATTTCTCCTCAGGTTTTATGTTAAATGGTGCACCAAAGTAGATATATGCCTGCTCGCTTTGCCTTACTATCTCGCTGGTTTCGCACTTGTTGCTTGGACTAAAACGCTCTAGCTTTCGCACCTTGCCAGGCTCTAAAATTTCTAAAACCTTAGCCAGTTCTTTTGTCTGCTTCTCATCGATGTCGCCGCCTAGCACACAGAGTAAATTTGAAAGGTCTAAGTGCTCGTTTAAAAATTTCCTCACATCTTCAAGCGTTATAGCTTTAATGCTCTTTTTCGTGCCGATACTTGGCTGGGCAAGCACGCTTTTTGGGTATAAAAGCTCAAAAAGTCCCTGCCTTGCCACGTAGTCAAAGTCATTTTCATTTGCTGCGATCTCGCCAAGTGTGACAGTTTTGCACCTATTTAGGATCTCATCTGTCAAATTTGGAGCGCTCAAGAGCTCTTTTAGTTTGCCGCACGCAAAGGCAAAATGTTCTTTTAGGCAGTTTAGATCGATGCAAAATGTCTCAAAGCCACAGCTTGCGTTTAGGCTGATCGCCCTTACCTCAAGCTCTTTGGCAAATTTAGCCGATCCTAGCTTTATATCGCCCTCGTTTAGTAAATTTGCACTAAGTCTAGCAAGGCCTGCAAGCTTACCATTTTGAGAGCTACCGGCTGCTTTTAAAACAAATCTGAGGCTCACTACTGGCATCGACTTTGAGTTTTCAAAAACGACTGGAATTTTTACATTTTTTACATCGATATCTAAAATTTTCATCTAAAATTTCTCCAAAATATCATAGTTTGTGTTGCGCTTAGCTGGAATTTCTCCGACATCTTTTATAAGCTCGATCATCTGGTCTTGATTCATCCTAAAGCTTGCCCCTGCGGCTTTTACGACGTTTTCTTCCATCATTGTGCTGCCAAGGTCGTTTGCGCCAAAAAGAAGTGCTAGCTGGCCTACGTAGCTGCCCTGAGTGACCCAGCTGCTTTGGATATTTTTAAAGTTATCCAAAAAGAGCCTTGAGACGGCAAAAAGCCTTAGATAGACGTTTGAGCTTTGCTTTTTGATCTCTGGAAATTCTTGCATGAGCTTTGTATTTAGCCCCTGAAAACTCCAAAGTATAAACGCCCTAAATCCAGCCGTTTCATCTTGTAAATTTCTGATATGCTCCCAGTGCTCCACGATCTCACGAGTGCTCTCAACCGTGCCAAACATCATCGTCGCAGTCGTCTTCATGCCAAGCTCATGCGCCTCTTTGTGTATGCGAAGCCAGTCTGCGGTGTCGCATTTTTTTGGCGCAATGATATCACGCACTCTATCACTTAAAATTTCTGCTCCAGCCCCTGGCATCGAGTATAGGCCCTTTTCGTTTAAGCGTCTTAAGACCTCTTTTGTAGAAATTTTTGAAACTCTTGCGATATAGTCGATCTCAACAGCCGAAAAACCATGTATCGTGATACTTGGATAGTGTTTGCTTATGTAGCTTAAGAGCTCCTCGTACCACTCGATCTTTAGCTTTGGATGAACACCGCCTTGAAATAAAATTTGCGTGCCGCCAATGGCGATTAGCTCCTCGATCTTCTTGCCGATCTCCTCAAAACTTAGCACGTATGCGTCTTCCTCTTTTGCGTGGCGGTAAAATGCGCAAAATTTACAATCCACCCAGCAGACATTTGTATAGTTGATGTTGCGATCTACAATGAAGGTTGTAATGCCCTCTGGATGAAGCTCTTTTTTTCTAGCTAGCGCCATCTTACCAAGCTCGTGAAGCGGTGCATTTTCTATAAGATCGATGGCCTCATTTACACTAAGTCTTTTCAAATTTAACCTTTTATTTTGCTTATTTTTGGGCGAGAGTTTAGCCAAAAATGCTTTTAAATATGATAAATCATGTCGTTACCAAATTTTTAACTTTAGCAGATAGAATATGCAAACTTTTTGAAGGAGTAAATATGAAAAAAATCGTTTTAACCGTAATTTTTGGCCTATTTTTAGTTGGTTGTGCCAAAAGTGAACCAAAACCGGCAAATTATGAAAGCTGTGGCTGTCCGCATCACAAAGAGATGAAAAGTGACATGCAAAAAACAAACCATCATCATGACTGCATGATGCATGGGTCAATGCACGGCAATATGCAAGGCTGCCCTGTTCACGCAAAATAATAAAGTGCCATTATGGCGCTTTATTTTAATATCACCTTGTCGCCTTTGGTGCCAAGAACCATCACTTTTTCTCCGTTAGCTAAATTTCCGTCGTATTTCCAAAGAGTACCCTTAAAATAGACCATATTTTCTCTAATCTCGCCAACGCCGGCCTCGTCTAAAAATTCCTCATTAAAGCTCTCTTTTCTAGCCATAAATTTGCTCTTTAATGGCGCTTTTAAGAGTGCCAGCAAGACAATAGCAAGTGCTGAGACGCCTAAAATTTGATATGGCCACTCAAAGGCAACTCCAAAATTTACTACTCCAACAACAATAAAAGCCAGTCCGAAAAATAGCAAATAAAATGAAAAAAGCGTAAATTCAAGGGCGCATAAGAGTGCACCAATGGCTATCATTATATAAGGGCTGATCACGCCTTATCCTTAGCTAGAAAATTTTTCAAAACACTAAGTGAGCCTATTAGCTCAGTAGCCTCGTAAGGGACTAAAATTTTATCTTTTGAGCCATTTTTAGCTAGCTCACTAAATGCCCCAACCCTGTCGCGCGCTAGCAGAAATTCAGCCGCATTTGCGTTTTTGCTCATGCTGTCATTTATCATATCCATCGCCTCTTTTTGAGCCGTTGCGATGGCGATTTGCTCATATTTTTTCGCATCAGCCATACGCTCGATCGCCTCTGCTTGAAGCACTTTTTCTTGTTTTAGCGCCTCAGCGTTGCGGATAAGCGCCTCTTTTTCAGCCAAGGCTTTTAGCTCGATGGCGCGTTTTTCACGCTCAGCTTTCATCTGCATATTCATCGCCTCTTCGATGCCAAGTGGGACAGAAATTTCAGAAATTTCTACACGCATGATCTTTACACCCCAGTTGCCAGCGGCGTCGCCAAGAGCCACTTGAAGTGCGGCGTTTAGTCGGTCGCGTGAGCTTAGTGTATCGTCAAGATTCATCGCGCCTATCTCGCCACGAAGCGTTGTCATGGCTAAATTTGCAATGGCACGCTTATAGTTATCTACATTATAAACTGCCATTTTTGCATCAAATACCTTTAAAAAGACGATGCCATCGACGCTTATGTTTACGTTATCTTTTGTGATGACTTGCTGTTTTGTGATATCAACAAGCTGCTCTTTTACCGTGATGATAGCCCTTATCTGATCAACAAATGGAATGATCACGTGAAATCCTCCATCAAGCACCTTGTGAAATTTACCAAGACGCTCGATAAGTAAATTATCCGCTTGCGATACGATCTTTATGCCAGCCTTTAAAAACAAAAACGCAAAGACAACTAAAACTATGACTAAAACACCAAAAGTTTCAATTTCCATTTTCTCTCCTTTAATTTATAATTTGTTATTTTCTTAAGTATTATAATACATTTTTAAATTTTATTTTTAAAAAAGGATTCGCATGAAAAATTTTATCTTTGCACTAAGCGCAGCTCTACTTTTGGCAGGTTGTGCCACATCAAGCCAAAATACAAGCATTCCACAAGGCAAATGTGAGGTAAAAAGCAGTTGTACAGCAGCTCAAACTAGCATCGAAGGTACATATAAGGCTTTCTTGCCGTGTGCTAGTTGCATGGGCATAGACTCTACTCTTACACTAAAAAAAGACGGAACGTTTGTTAGTGTAATGGACTACAAGTCAAAAGATAACTACAAGGCCATGAGTAAAGGCAAATACTCAATAGAAAATGGCGTTATCACAACAGTTGATGAGTATAAAGAGAAGAACTTTTACAAGATAGAAGGCGAGAACCTAAAAATGCTAGATATGGACCAAAAAGAGGTCACTGGCGAGCTAAAAGACAAATATATTTTTAAACGCGTAAAATAAATTTTAAAGGCAAAATGATATAATTTTGCAATTTTTAAGGAGTTGCAAATGAAATATCTTTTTGCCATACTTATCTCATTTTTCATCCTTGGCTGCGTAAAAAATGAAAATTTAGAGCCAAAACAAAGCACACAAAATACAACAAAAGAAGACAAGGCATTAGTTCAGGCAAATACACCTAAAAAGCCAGAAAAACTAATTCTTACAAATTCCATTTACAATAGCTTTTATACCATACTGCCTTGCTCAAACTGCGAGGGGATAAAAACTATCTTAACTCTTAATAAAGACAAAACATATACAAAAACTATGCTCACTATGGGTAAAAAGGCAAGCCTAGTAGAAAAAAACGGTGTATTTGAAGTTGATGAGAGTGCCATTATCCTAAAAGATGAAAGTGGTATTATAAGCTACTTTGTCCCAAATAAAAATTCGCTTTTACAGCTTGATGATAAGAAAAATAAGCGAGTTGGCGTGCTAGCTCAAATTTACAACTTCGAACCAATAGATAAAGCCTATAAAGATAGTTTTTTTGCTAGGTTCTCTAAATTTAAAGACAAAAATGGCTTTTTAGATATTATCATCACGCCAAGTAAAAATGGCGCGAGAGCAACATTTTACTCATCGTTAAAAAATGGCTCCCCACTTTGTGAGTTTAGCTCTGAGCTTTTTTATGACAAAGGGATTTTTTACCTTTTGGATGAAAAAGGTATAGCCTTAAGCATACACAAGATAAATGGCGATCTATTTATAACCGCAAATGATAAAATTTGTAAAAGTGCTCACATTAGCGGACATTACAAAAAAAGTAAAGGCTATAAAAATATCTTTGGTAAAGGATTTTTTTCAGAGATTACGAGCGATTCTGCAAATAGAGATGTGATAAAAATTTATGGCTCAAAAAACATAAAACGTGATAACACAAAAAAAGAAAATAGCTACATCGCAACAAGCAAAAATGAAAGAATTTTTGAATACACCTTGCTAAATGGCATTATCACAAGCATTGACATTTATTCAAAAGAGTTTAAAACCCCAGAAAATATCAGCCTAAAATCAAATTTCAAGGATATAAAAAACGCCCTTGTTATCTCTAAATTTCAAAGCGATACAAACAATATCTGGTTAAAAATAGAGAGCCACGACATGCTGATAAAGTTAAAAAATCCACTCGGAAAAAGCGTGGCAAATCTAAACGAAATCCCAGAAGAGACACAAATAGAGCAAATAACTCTAATGTGGAATCAGTAAATTGAAAGAGTATATTAAGCTTTTAAAAGATGAGAAAAATTTTCGTCTTTTAAGCATCATTCAACTAATGTGCTACTTTGGTGTGTGGTTTTCGCATACTGGCATTTTTACGCTACTAATCAGCCTTGATGCTCCTGTTTGGGCGCTCACGCTAAGTGCTGCGATGGCATTTATCCCAGGTGTCGTTATAGCTCCGTTTAGTGGAATTTTAGTTGATAAATTTAGCCCAAAACCGATGCTTGTCATCATGATGGCGATAGAAACAGTAAGCGTTTTTATGCTCATTTTTATAAATTCGCTTGATTTTTTATGGCTACTTTTACTTATTATTTTTGTTAGAAATGGCACTGGCGGGATGTATTTTCAAGTAGAGATGAGCGTGCTGCCAAAAATTTTAAGCAAAGAGAAACTAAAACTCGCAAACGAGATCCACTCTATCATATGGGCGGTCTCATACACTGCTGGCATGGGACTTGCAGGAGTTTATATACATTTTTTTGGGATAAAAAGCGCATTTTTACTCGATGGCATGCTATACATTTTTAGCTTTGGATTTTTATATTTTTTAAAACTGCAAGGTCTAAAGCCAGACCTCATAGAACGCCCACTAAAAATGTTAAAAAACGGCCTTGTCTATCTAAAAGAAAATAGACTCATCGTTCACCTTATATTTTTACACGCATTTGTTGGCATTACTGCTTATGATGCACTGATAGCACTTTTAGCTGATTATAAATATGCAAATTTACTCTCCGCTTCACTAGTTATCGGCCTACTAAATGCTTCAAGATCTGTCTCACTCATGTTTGCGCCAGCTTTGTTAAGCAAATTTATAAATAAAAATACCATAGTCTATGTCTACATCGGTCAAGGCCTTGGCATCATCATCTGGGCATTGACGCTGAGAAATTTTTACCTAGCGCTTGTTGGCATAGTCTTTGCAGGCTTTTGCACATCAAGCCTTTGGAGCTATACCTATACGTTGCTTCAGCAAAACTGCGAGAAAGAATTTTATGGCCGCGTAATCGCATATAACGATATGGTATTTCTTGGATTTAGTGCACTTATATCATTTGCAATTGGATTACTTTACGAGCTTGGCTTAAGCGTAGAGATGATTGCGGCGTTTATGGGAAGTCTCTTCTTTGTAGGAGCTTTTTACTACCAAAAAATTTTAAAAAGCTACGAAATAAAGTGATTAGCTTTAAATTAAGCCGCCTGATTTAAAAGGCGACTTTGTAAAATTTTATTTTTTCAGATAGTAAGTAATGCCGTTTGAAAAACGTTTTTCATATATTGGGGTATAAGGCACAAGATCAGCATGCCCTGCGTAAAACCTCCCATCTGGCTTTAATAGTTTATGTAAGCGCTCGACGCATTTTAGTCTAAATGCATCATCAAAATATATCATCATATTTCTTGAAAGAACGATGTCAAATTTACCGAGATTAAAGATCGCGTCATCAAAAACGTTCATAATCTTAAACTCACACTTTGGTAAAATTTCACTTTTTATCTTGAATTTATCCTCAGTTTTTGTAAAAAATCTATCTTTTTGAAAATCACTCAGTCTTTGTATGCTTCTCTCGCTAAAAATACCTTTTTGGCAGCTAGCTATAGCCTCTGAGTTTATATCTACACCTACGATAGAAATTTCATTTTGCTTCATTCCCAACTCATAAGCAAGCATCGCGAGTGAATATGCTTCATCCCCAGTAGAACAAGGAGCACATAAAATTCTAGCTCCTCCAAGATCTTTTGCATAATAGATCACATCTTTAAGCTGCGGTAACTCTCTATAAAAATAAGTCTCATTTACAGTCACTAAATTTAAAATGTCTTGACGTAAAATCGAGTTATATCTTATCATTGAGACAAGATCTTTAAAGCTTTTTATCTGACGGTCTTTGACAAAAGCGGTGATTCTACGTAATGTAATATCTCTTTTTGGCTCTAAATCAACGCCGCAAAGAGCCTTGATTGCATTCATAAAATCATTAAAACCATCCATATCTTGTGGAGTATCTGTTTGTGCTATTTTTACATCTTTTGCGTTATTAGTTAGCAGCATTTAAAAAATCCTCCATCTCTTTTTTTATCATGGTTAGGTTTAGTGATTTTAGGCTCTGATTTAGCTCCTTTGCACGTTTTGGCATACCATACACTATCGCACTCTCCTCATTTTCAGCTATACATTTTGCTCCAGCCTTGTAAAGCTTATCAAGCCCAGCCGCACCATCGTCTCCGATGCCAGTTAGTAAGATGGCTAGTACATTTGCACTCTTACAAATGCTGACTCCTGAGTTAAATAGCACATCTACATTTGGGGTATATATCGTTTTTTCTTCGGTATTTGGTTTTGCACTTATTGGCAAATTTGGCGATATAACTGTATTTTGCTCGCAGACATATACGGTATTTTCTTTTAAATTTCTTTTTTCATTTAAAATTTCAACGTCCAAACCGCTTTCTTTTCCGACTTGTGCAGCAAAAGAGCCTATAAACATTTTATTCATATGCTGAGCTATTACGACTATAGCTCCATTTAGCTCTACATTCTTTAGCAACTTTTTTATATGCCCAGGACCACCAGTAGATGCTCCTATTAGTATCAATTTTTGTGCCACAAATAGCCTTTAAATTTTTATAGTTTTTGGCTTATACCATCTTTTTGCTATATCGTCAATATTCTTATCACTCTTTATATGACTCTTTGTCGATTTTTCAAGCAAATTTACAAATAGTCTATTTTGGCTACTTTTGTTGGATTATTTTTTTGTGATTTTATACAAAAAGCTAAAAATTTCAGCCACAGCTTTATATAAATTTGGTGGGATTTCTTGATCTACTTCAACCTTGCTTAAAATTTCAATAAGGTCAGGATCTTCTTTGATTGGTATGTCGTGCTCTTTTGCAAGACCGATTATTTTATTTGCTATCTCGCCAACACCGCTTGCAAGGACCTTTGGTGCGTTATCTTGAGATCTGTTATAGCCAAGAGCGACGGCTTTTTTCTTACTTAGTTGCATTAAATTTTCTTATCAAAGCCCATATCAAGGCCGCCAAAATTTTTAAATCTATCATTTAACTTCACCTTTGGCAAGGTTTTGATGTTAAAATTTGAAACAATGAGCCCAAGCCCAGATATTGCCTGCTTTAGCTCACTTGAACTTGACACTATAAGCTCTTTAAATTCATTTGTTTGCGTAGCCACTGAAATATCTATATAACGTTTGTCTATGAGTCCAACCATCACATTTATCTGGCCAAATTTTTTAAAATTTAGATCGATCTGGGCGTAAAATTTATCTTTTTTACCTTGCTTAAAAGCGACATTTCCACCCTCTACACCGTCCCAAATATATGGCATATAAGTCTGAATGCCTCCTTGCAGACTTGAAACCATTTGATGCATCTCTATTTGTGAGATCATCTTGTTTGCAGAATTTACAGTTTGGGCGTTTTGACTTTTTTCACTGATATTTAAAAGTGTACTTTTTACATCTTGATTTAACACCTTTGAAATTTCACTCTGATTTTTTGTTGTGATGTTATTTATGTCATTTGTAGCGAGTTTTAGCTGCTTTAAGAGTGCCTTACTCTCAGATAGTTCATTTTTAGCCGCGCTAGCATCAGGATCAGCTAAACTTAGACTGTGTGCAAGGCGTCTTGCAGCACTTTGGAGTTTATCTTGCAAGCTACCCTCTTTTGAAACGTCACCTATTTCATTAAATGCCTTTACAAGTCCGGCTTCATCGCCTATATTGTTTAGCATTTTTAGATCATTTTTTAGACTATCAAGCACAGCCTTTAGCTCTTTGTGATTTGAGCTAAAACCAAAGCTTTGGTTTAGTTTTTCATTTGCTAGATTTGCGACTTTCTCGCTTAAATTTGAGATGAAATTTTCCATCTTACCAATCTGATTTTTTATAGCTTCGCCGCTTTGCTCTTTTGAGAAATTTTTATCCAGAAATTTAGCTACATTATCAAGCTTATCGACATCTTTTAAAAGTGTTTTTATGCTTGAGTTATCAAGGACATTTTTAGCTTCACTACTGGCCTTTACAAGCATCGAAGTAAGCTTCATAAATGAGTTTTGATTGTCTAAATTTTCATCATTTAGGGTTAAAATTTGACTTAATAAATTCTGGCTTGATAAATTTTTGATATCGCTTAGTAGCTTTTGAACTGAGCTTGGTAGCTTTTCAGGACTAAGTGCATCTTTTAAATTTGCTTCAAGCATGACACCTGAGTTTTTGATCTGATCATTGAGCGAGCCAGCTTTTAGATCGGCTATTGGCTTTAGAAATTCTTTGAGCTTTAAAGCCAAGCTCTTTATCTCAGAGCTCTCACTTTGCATGGCTTCACCATCTAAACTCTTTGCAAGCTCTGAGAGCTCACTTGCCAAATTTGGAGCGATCTTTGTATCTTTTGCTTGAGATAAAATTTGTTCAGCCTTACTAAGACTTGAAGCACTTTTTAAATCATCAAGCACTCTTGCAACTAGCTTGCCAACGTTATCAAGAGCATTTGAGACAGTCTGTTCGCTCGGAGCCCCAGCTGGCTGACCCTTAAAAAGAGAGCCCTCGTTTTTACGAACGGAGGTGCTAGTAGCAGCATTTTGCCCTGTTTGGACAGAAGTATTTGATATGTTTAAAGAATTTGCTACGTTCATTTTTTACTTTTTGTTTTTTCTATCGGCAAAATTACCATTTTGTTGAATAGTAGCGATACCAGCCGTTCTTGCTACAAGCTTATCATTAAATTCTTTTCTCATATATTGTGGTATTGTTTTTTGAGTCATAGCAAACAAGATAAGCAACACATAAAGCACCAAATAAACATAAATAAAACCAAACGAACCAAAAATTTTCATCGCATAGCTCATAAGAAGTGGCGAGAAAAGTGAGGCAAAAGAGTAGCTAAAAAGCAGTGCACGTGCTACTTGAACGCTCTTTGCCTTGTCTGTGATCTCGTCGTTTGCCCTAGCAAGAGAGAGTCCATATGTGCAAAAAATACCACCGCCAAAGAAAAATGAAAGAATGTATTGAATGTTTAGGTTGTTGCCATTTAATAAAAATAAAACCGCACTCACCAAAGCCACGCTACTGCATAATATCAAGGCTGGCCTTCTTCCGTATTTATCAGAAAAACCTCCGATAAAAATCTGAGCCAAAAAGCCCCCAATCATGGCAACAGTCATAAAAAATGATGCTTCCTTTGCACCGTATCCTTGAAGCATGATAAAGAGGCTTGCCATCGAGAAAAAGCCATTTATCGCTAGGCCTGCAATGAGTGCCCCCACAAGAGCTAGTGGGACTATGCCAAAAATTTTTGGGATATTTATGGGTTGACGCTCTGGGATTTGAGGCTGGTTTATGCGAATTAAATTTAGTGGAATGCTTGAGAGCATGATAAAGGCTGCACTTATTATAAAAATTTCAAATACACTAAGATCAAGAGCTAAAATCAAAATGCCTAGTCCAAAACTGGTGTAAAAAACGCCTTCATAAAAAGCTATCACACGAGATCTTATTTTATTTGGAATTTTTGCATTTAGCCAGCTTTCTATAACCATTAAAAGCGCGTAATAACAATACCCCAAAAACACCCTTAACACTGCCCAAAAGATCAAATTTTGACTGATAGCATGAAGCATGGCCGAGACTGCAAAAATGGCTGAAAAGATGGCAAACGCCCTTATGTGACCAGTGGTCGATATGACTCTATGAGCTGTAATAGTACTAACAAGTGCACCCACAAAAAAACTCATGTTTATAAGGCCGATCTCTAGTTCACCAACGCCACTTTGCTTAAGCAACGCACTACAAGAAGCGATAACTAGACCATTTCCGATAAAAAGCAAACTCATACCAAAAAATAGCGGCCCCATCGAACGGATGATCCTAAAGCTACTTGCCATCTGTGTTCCTTGTTAAACTATGTTTATTTTGCATTATGCCAAAAATAAACGCTCCAATGGGCATGGGAGCAAGCCCAACCAAAAAGCCAGGCACATTTAGTAAATTTTCATTTCTTAAAAATAAAAATCCCAAGAATAATGCTGTATAAGCCACCAAACGGTAAGGCATAAATGCTGCCACATAACTCTTATCCTTAAATGAAAATTTCTGCTTTTTTAGCCTTGCTTTTTCATCTTTTAGGTTAAATTCTTTTATCTCTTCTTGAGGATAAATTTCATCCTCCTCATCCTCTTCTTTTATTGTGGCTAAAATTTCATCTCTTGCATTTTCTAGCCTTGAGTTTATGCGGTTTTTGTAGGCAAAAAAACTAGCCGTTAAGATAATGAACGAGGCAAAAAATGAAATTTGCGAGCTTATAAAAAATGAAAATGATACAAATTTGCCAATCACACTAAGGACAAACCAAAGCACAAAATAGCAAATCAAAAGTCTACTAATCGTCCTCATCATCATCTTTTTCGTAGCTTTTAAACCTATTCTCGTCTTTTAGCTCATCCAAGCTTTTTACTTGTGCCTTATAAGCCTTGTATACGTTTAAAATAGCCGCCAAAATACCAAAAACAAGCCCTATCCAAAGTGCTGGCGTGAAATTTGTAGCCTTTTTTACAAGATATCCTAGTCCAGTGCCGATTACCACAGCTACAACCATCGATATGCCAAGGCTTAGCTGCTCAGCGCCTACTACTATATCTTTTACTTTTAGCTTTGCCATTAAGCTTTTATCTCCAAAAATGCCTCTTTAGCTGCATTTATAGCTAGATCAATGTCGGCTTCACTCATCGCATCACAGATAAATCCAGTCTCAAACTGACTAGGCGCTAGATAAATTCCACGCTTAAGCATCGCTTGGTGAAATTTAGCAAAAAGTTTTGTATCGCTTTTTAGCGCATCGTCGTAGTTTTTCACAGCGTGATCTGTAAAAAAGTAGCCAAACATAGAACCACGAACATCGGTTTGTATAGCGATGCCAGCACTCTTTGCTGCCTCTTTGAAGCCGTCCATTAGTTTTTTAGCTAATTTTTCAAGTCTAGCATATAAATTTGGATCACTATTTATCTTTGAAATCGCTGCTATACCAGCACTCATCGCCACTGGATTGCCACTTAGCGTACCTGCTTGATAGACTGCACCCTCTGGGCTTAGGCAGTCCATGATCTCAGCTTTGCCACCAAATGCAGCGACATTCATGCCTCCGCCTATAACCTTGCCAAATGTAATGAGATCAGCGTTCACTTCGTGAAATGGATATGAGCCAAGGCGAGAAGCTCTAAAGCCACTCATAACCTCATCAAGGATAAGCACAGCGCCAAATTTATCACAAAGTGCTCTAAGCTCCTCTAGAAATTTCTTATCGCCTGGCACAAGCCCCATATTTCCAGCGATAGGCTCGATTATGACGACGCCGATTTTGTCTTTGTTATTTTCAAAGATAGCTTTTACGCTTTCGATGTCGTTGTAGATAGCTAAAAATGTATTTTTCACAACATCTTGTGGCACACCGCCGCTTGAAGCGTTACCGTATGTTGTAGCGCCACTTCCTGCTTTGATAAGAAGTGCATCGCTGTGTCCGTGATAGCAGCCTTCAAATTTTATTAGACCATCTTTTTTGGCATATCCTCTAGCCACCCTGATTGCGCTCATGGTAGCCTCTGTGCCAGAGCTAACGAAGCGAATTTTATCTATTTGCTTAAACTCATCACATATTAGCTTTGCTAGAGCGGTCTCTTTTGGAGAGGGAGCGCCGTAAGATACGCCTTGTTTTACGGCAGAGATGATCGCCTCTTCGATATCTTTGTCGCAGTGGCCAAATATGAGCGGTCCCCAGCTTTGGATAAAGTCAAGGTATTTTTTACCCTCGACATCGTATAGATAAGCGCCCTTTGCGTGATCTATCATCACAGGCTCACCACCAACACTACCAAATGCACGCACTGGTGAGTTTACGCCGCCTGGAATATATTTTTTGGCTTCGCTAAATGCCTCTTTATTTGTCATTTTTTATCCTTTTGATTTTGTGTTTTTAAATTTGTTTTTTGATTATCTTTTGAACTTGCTGGTGTTTTTGCCACTTGTGTAGCAGCTTTTGCTGGCTCAGCCGGCTTAGCTGGGGCTGTCTTGGCTGGCTCGGCAGGTTTTGCAGTGGGTGCTGTTTTGGCTAATTCGGGCTGCTTTTGCGTAGCTGTAGGGGCGGCTGGCTTAGCTAAATTTTGCGCTTTTGCCGCCTTTGCAGGAGTTTTCATCTTGTTTGTGATGTACTCATAAAGGATGGTTGTCTCCTCATCTGTTAAAAAGTAGCTTGGCATGACACCTTTTGGCTTTGTTAGAGCGGCTTTAAAGCTTTCAAATTCTATATCATTTATCTTTGGCGCTCTTAGCTCATCATCAACCGTTTTGTTTGTCTTTTTGTCAAAATGCTTGTATTTGGATATCAGGCTGCCTTCGCCTTTTGCACCGTGACATTTGTCACATCCTATGCCACGTGGATTTAGGTATAGCATCTTGGCGTACTCGGTCTTTGTGATAAAGTCAGCACCAAAAATCGCTACACAAAAAAGCAAAATCAAAAAAACAGACCGCATAAACCTCTCTTTTAAAAATTTAATTTAATTTTAGGTATGATACCACCCTTGTGATTAAAAAAGCTTTTAAATAAGGATCAAGTATGAAAATTTTAGACGGTAAAGCCATATCTTTAAAGGTCAAAGAAAGCGTAAAAGTAAGAGCCGAAGAACTAAAAAAATTTGGCGTAGAGCCTACATTGGCTGTTATCCTAGTGGGCGAAGATAAAGCATCTCAAACATACGTTAGAGCCAAAGAAAAAGCCTGCAACGAATACGGCATAAAAAGCGTAGCTCACCGCCTAAGTGAAAATACAACCCAAGCAGAGCTTCTAGCACTTATAAATGTACTAAATTTAGACGATAGCATCCACGGCATCTTGGTGCAGCTACCACTTCCAAAACATATAGATACAAACACCATTTTGGCAACGATTGATCCAGCAAAAGACGTAGATGGCTTTCATGCTGTAAATGTTGGAAAACTTGTTAGTGGATTAGATGGATTTGTGCCTTGTACACCGCTTGGAGTTATGGAAATTTTAAAAGAGTATGGCATTGACGTGGCTAGGCTAAACGCTGTTGTTATAGGTAGAAGTAATATCGTTGGAAAGCCTATGGCAAACTTGCTTTTAAACGCTTCAGCAACAGTTACGATCACTCACAGCAAGACTAAAAATTTAAAAGAAATTTGCAAAAACGCTGACCTCATCGTAGCGGCCATTGGCAAGCCATTTTTCTTAAAGGCTGATATGGTAAAAGATGGCGCAGTGGTCATTGATGTGGGCATAAATAGACTTGATGATGGTAGGCTTGTAGGCGATGTGGATTTTGATGAAGTCGCACCAAAATGCTCATACATCACACCAGTTCCAGGAGGCGTGGGTCCGATGACGATTGCGATGCTTTTAAATAATACAATCCTTGCAGCCCAAGCTAAGATAGCTAGCCACAAAAGAGCGTAATAATGAAAAAATTTTTTACTAAATTTTATGACTTTTGCTCGAGCTGGACTGGCACTATTATCATTGTTTTACTAGTCATTTTTTTTGTAGCTCAAGCCTTTGTTATCCCTTCAGGTTCAATGAAAAATACGCTTTTAGTTGGTGATTTTTTATTCGCTAAAAAATTTGTTTATGGCATACCAACACCAAGAATTCCGTGGCTTGAAGTAAAAATTTTACCTGAGTTAAACGATAATGGACATCTTGTCACAGGCAGTGGCCCAGCAAGAGGAGATATAGTCGTCTTTCGTTATCCAAAAGACGAAAAGACCCACTTTGTAAAACGCTGCTTTGCCACAAGCGAAGATGAGATAGTATTTACCGAAAAAGCCTTGTATTTGCGTCCAAAAGAGGGAGATGGCTTCATAAAGGCAAATTGCCATGAAAACGCTGGAGACAAGAAGAGCAATCTAAACTACTCATGCAGTGACGTAGTTGATCTTGACGGTAGGCTTTTCATCAAAGAGCCATATAAATTTAGTGGCATCCACTATGATGAAAGTGTAAATTTATTTGAGCAAATGGTTTTTATGCTAAATACAAATAAAGCTAGTGTTTTTATGAAGCCAGCCGTTGTTAACTCGCTACCTCAAAATACAAATTTTGGCTTTAATGCATTTTACGTAAAAGTGCCAAAAGACGAATATTTTATGATAGGCGACAACCGCGACCACTCAAATGATAGTCGTTTCTGGGGAAGTGTGGCATATAAAGACGTTGTTGGTCAGCCTTGGTTTATATATTTTAGTTGGGATAATAACTATAAAGTCCGATGGGAGCGTATCGGGCGTTTTGTAGATACGATAGAAAATGATGAATTTTTTACCAACAAAGCTCTAAAAGAAGGCGAAGTAGATGGACTTCACTAATATAGATCCAATTAGAATAGCTAGCATTGTAATAGCACTTGTCATCGCCATTGTAGGCCACGAAATAGCTCACGGCTATGTTGCATATAAATTTGGCGATAACACTGCAAAAAATCTTGGTAGGCTTAGCATAAATCCTATAAAACATATCGACCCAGTGGGCACCATAATAGTTCCTTTGGTGCTTTATCTAAGTACTGGTATGATGTTTGGCTGGGCAAAGCCAGTGCCAGTAAACACATATACCGTTGTGCGAAACGGTGGATACAATGCGGCTATTTACGTAAGTCTTGCTGGTATTTTATACAATATTATTTTAGGCATCGCAACACTTTTTGTGCTAAAAGTATTGCTAAATATAGAAACATTTGAAATTTTACTTCAGTTTTTGTATACACTTGCGCTTTTAAATTTAATTTTGGCCGTATTTAACCTCTATCCGATCCCACCACTTGATGGTTTTCATGCGGTTGAATATGCTCTTAGAAATTTTGGCTTTCATGCCTTAGCTGATAAACTAGATAGTATGTCAAGATATGGATTTATCATCCTTATCATCATTCTCATTTCACCTTTAAAAGAGACTATCTTCTACCCAACAAGATATATAATACAAATCGCAACAGCCTTTATAAATGGCTAAATTTAGGGCAAGGCAACTTGCTCTATTTCTTTGGTTTTGAAATTTTATAAGAGTATTCTTTTTTAAATTCCTCTTTTGGCGTAAGGCTAAATTTGAGCTCCACCCTGCCCTCTTTGCTGATATCTTTTTTATCAAAGCCCTTTATCTCGACCTTTACGGCCTCATCAGCAGAGACTGGCACGCGCTCAACCAAAGTCAGATCAACACTTTTGCTTGAGTTGTTTTTAACACTTATCTCATAGCCTTCTTCACTTATACGCTCTTTACCAAGGAGTGAGCTTTTTTTGAATTTATTTAGCCTCTCTTTTTTAAGCTCAATTAGCTCATTTTGCCCCAAAAATAGCTGCGAAGCCTCTTCTTTTGTCCTCATTTCAAACTCATGTGAGCTACCAATATTTATACCGTCTACGTAAAATAGCGTTCTAGCTGGCGTTAGATCGTCGTTTAGCTTAAAGCTAGCTACATTATAAGCCTTTAGTGAACCGTAAAAATCAGCAAAAACGCTAAAATTTGCATCTATTTTTTGAGTATCGTAGGTTATATATTTACTCTCGCCTTTTTCTAAATTTATCCCATCTATCTTCCAAATTTTAGCAAACTCAGTCTCGGCTCTTTGCACACGCATATCAGCGACCTCAGCGGACATCTTTGCTGCTCTTGACTCACTCCTTAAAGCAACATAGTTTTCAGTGGCTATCTCGCTCTCTTCATACCAAGGATAGAAGCTACTTGGCGCAAGGGCCTTTTGATATCTGGTTGGATAGATAGTAAGCTGTAAATTTTCAACATCACTAGCAAACGGATTTGTGACTAAAATTTTTTGATTTATTAAGATATTTTTTGCCTTTGTATCAGCGTAAATTTCATTTAAGATCTGAGTTTCATCACCGTATGGATATGAAAATTTAACCTCTTTTGGTTTGCAAGCAAATTTCATATCAAGTACTGCAAATCCAGCTGTTTTGCTCTCTGGCTTATTTTGCTCGAGCTTTTTTATCTCACTCTTTACGGCTGAAATTTTCTCATAATTTTCTAGGCTTAGCTTATAAAACTCATCAGCTCTTTTTGTCACATCGTTACTTTTGTTTGAGTCAATCAACGCGTGTTCTATAAACCTGCCTCTTGCACTTAGTGCATCGAGCTTATTACTTAAATTTTTAAGATCTTGCTGCCACTTGGCACTGCTCTCATCGTTTGCATTTTTACCATCTTTTAAAGTAGCACTTACGTCACAATCAGCATTTATCATGATCCTTTCTTCATCTGCACCTTCAGGTATTAGCACACTAAAAGAGCTGTTTGCGTCACTAAATTTTTGCATGACGATGGTTTGATCAGTATAAACACTTATCAAATTTTCATTTGCAAAGGCTAGCGTTAAAGCCATTAAAAATAGTACTTTTTTCATATCTTTTCCTTTAAAATTTTATGAAAATTATAGCCTCTTTATGGTTGCAAGCAAAATTTTATTTTAATGCAAATTTCACTATAATCGTCAAAAAATTTAATGGATTTTTCATGAAAATAGATAAAATTTTTATCGCTTGCGACCACGCTGGTATAGAGTTAAAAGCAGAGCTAAAAGAGGTCATAAAAAGGCTTGGGCACGAAGTCATTGATCTTGGCACTAATGACAAAAATAGCGTTGATTATCCTGACTATGCGCATTTGCTAGCAAGCAAGCTCGAGCCTAATTGCTACGGCGTGCTCATTTGTGGTACTGGTATTGGTATTTCAATCGCTGCAAATAGGCACGAAAACGTAAGATGCGCCCTTTGCCATGACGAATTTACTGCAAGACTTGCTAGAGAGCACAACGACTCAAACGTCATCGCCTTTGGGGCAAGAGTGATCGGAGCTGGCGTTGCAAACTCAGCACTTGAGACATTTTTAAAGACCGAATTTGAAGGCGGTAGACACGAAAGACGTGTACAAAAGATAGAACTTAAGGCAGGCAAATGATAGGCGAGTGGATCGTTTTTACTGCTTTGGTTTGTGCTGCGATCTACCTTACTGTCATGGTTTTTTACTTTAAGACACTTCTAAAAAAAGAGCGTGCGACAAAAGATTTTATGAAAAACAATCTTCAAGACACCGAGGTCGTCATAAGGAAATTTCAGATCCAGTTACAACGCAGCCTCGGAAATATTGATATCCTAACAGATGAGCTAAACAAAACCAAAAATGACGTCACCTCTCTTCGTACTAGAAATTCTCAGTACCGCTTAGAAAATGACAAGCTAAGACAGCGTATTCGTGAGCTTGAGGGTAAGATCGAAGCGTTGCTATAACATCAATTTTAAGGAAAATTATGAAAATTTTAGATCAAAAAGGCAAAGAATTTTTATTAAACTCTATTCGCTGTATAAACGATTTTCCAAAGCCTGGCATCGTTTTTCGCGACATCACAACGCTTTTAAACAACAAAGAGGCATTTAACTTTTTAATAGACCATTTGGCTGACAGATATGAGAGTACGAGCATCGACTACATCGCTGGTATCGAGTCACGTGGCTTTATATTTGGTGCAGCGCTTGCGGCAAGACTAAGGCTACCATTTGTTCCTATTCGCAAGCCAAAAAAGCTACCATACATCACACTTTCACAAAAATATAGCCTAGAGTATGGCGTGGACGAGGTTCAAATTCATATCGATGCTTTTGGCGAAAAAACAGGTGCTAGAGTACTTTTGTGTGATGATCTCATCGCGACTGGCGGTACTGCAAAGGCTTCAGTTGAGCTTATTAACCAAACAAATGCAACTTGCGTTGAGGCGTGCTTTTTGATAGATCTAGTTGATCTAAAAGGAAGTGAAAATTTAAAATCGCTAACCAAAGTTTATAGCATTTTAGAGGTTTGACATGGAAGCCTTTTTCATCGAACTGCTAAAAGAGTACGGCTACATCATACTTTTCTTATGGTGTATCATGGAAGGCGAGATGGCCTTGATAATGGCTGGCATCCTAGCTCACACGACACACATGCACATCACACTTGCTATATTTGTAGCAGGCATCGGTGGCTTTGTCGGGGATCAAATTTACTTCTATCTTGGCCGCTACAACAAAAAATATATTGCCAAAAAGCTTCACACGCAGCGCCGCAAATTTGCCATTGCTCACATTTTGCTCAAAAAATACGGCTGGCCAATAATCTTTTTACAGCGCTACATGTACGGCTTTCGTGTCATCATACCTATGTGTATCGGCCTTACAGGATATAGCGCCAAAAAATATGCCTTTATAAATTTAATCAGTGCTTGGTGCTGGGCGGCGATCACGATTATACCTGCTTGGATCCTTGGCGAGCACATACTTGACATCTTGAACAAAGCAAAAGAGCACTGGTACGTTGCCGTGCCAGTTGTTGCCATATTTTTAGGAGTCTTGCTATTTGCATTTAAACGCATAGAAAATAAAATTTTAAATGAAAGGAGACATAGAAACCATGCAGTTTCAAATAGTTGATAAAAAATTAAAAGATATAAAAGCTGATATTGAACTCATTTTTGTAGTGGATAAAAATTTAAAACATAAATTTATAAACGATAAAGAGGCCTTTAAATTTCACAACTACAAAGGCGATAGCGTCCTTGTCCTAAGCGAGGCAAAGAGAGCCTACGTGCCACTTGCTAAGCTAGAATTTGACGAACTAAGGCTTGCGGCAGCAAAGGCCTATAGCGCGCTAAAATCGCTAAATATTAAGAGTATAAAACTAGCTTCATACATAGCAGATTGTCCAAAACTAAGCTTTGAGGCGCTAGCTGAGGGCTTTTTACTAGGAAGCTATGAATTTAACAAGTATAAAGAGAAAAAAGAGAAATACACACTTGAAAAGATAATTTTTAGCACAGAGGAATTTAACGCGCAAAAGATTGATATAAAGGTCGCAGAAGAAGGCTTTAAAGAAGCAGTGATCATAGCTGAGGCTACAAACTTTGCAAAAGATATTGTAAATGAAATCCCAGAAATTTATACACCTCAAAAGATGGCAGAGGATGCGCAAAATTTAGCCAAGAGCCACACTAGTATCAAGTGCGAGGTCTATGACGAGAAATTTCTAGCAAAAGAGAATATGAACGCATTTTTAGCAGTAAACCGCGCAAGTGTGCACAAACCAAGACTCATCCACCTAACCTACAAACCTAAAAAGTCTAAAAAACGCATCATCTTTGTTGGCAAAGGCCTAACATATGATAGCGGTGGCCTTAGCCTGAAGCCAGCTGATTATATGCTGACGATGAAATCAGATAAAAGCGGTGCAGCAGCAGCTATTGGTATCATCAAGGGTGCTGCGGAGTTAAATTTACCATTTGAAATTCACGCCATTTTAGGCGCCACTGAAAATATGATCGGTGGTAACGCTTACAAACCTGATGACGTGCTTATTTCAAGAAGTGGCATTAGCATAGAGGTTAGAAACACCGACGCAGAGGGACGTTTGGTGCTGGCTGACTGCCTAAGCTATGCTCAAGACTTTAAGCCAGACATCTTAATCGACATGGCAACCCTAACTGGCGCTTGCGTCGTGGGGCTTGGTGAGTACACAACAGGCATCATGGGCAACAGCGAGAGTCTAAAAAGCGAGTTTAAAAACAAGATAAAAGATAGCGGCGAGCTAGTAACTACGCTTGACTTTAACTCTTATCTTAGCGAGCTTATCAAAAGCCAGATAGCAGACGTTAGCAATTGTGCATCAAGCAGATATGGCGGCGCGATCACAGCTGGCATGTTTCTAGCTAAATTTATCAAAGATGAGTACAAAGATAAGTGGCTGCACCTTGATATCGCAGGCCCAGCATACCGCGAAAAGGCTTGGGGATATAACCAAGCAGGTGCGAGTGGAGCTGGCGTGAGGATGAATTTATACTTTTTACAAGCACTTAGCAAGGAGAATTGATGGGACTTTCAGTTGGAATAGTGGGCCTACCAAATGTGGGCAAATCAACAACATTTAACGCACTTACAAAGGCGCAAAACGCTGAGAGCGCGAACTACCCGTTTTGTACGATCGAGCCAAACAAAGCCATCGTACCAGTGCCTGATAAGCGCCTAAACGAGCTTGCAAAAATAGTAAATCCAAACAAAATTCAATATTCAACCATCGAATTTGTCGATATCGCAGGCCTTGTAAAAGGGGCGAGCTCAGGCGAGGGACTTGGCAATAAATTTTTATCAAACATCAGAGAGACAGAGCTCATTTTGCACATTGTTCGCTGCTTTGAAGATGAAAATATCACCCACGTTGAGGGCAGTGTCGATCCAGTAAGAGACATCGAGATCATACAAACTGAGCTAATACTAGCCGACATCGAACAACTAAATAAAAAGATAGAAAAGCTTACAAGAGAGGCAAAGGCAAACGCAAAAGGTGCTAAAGAGGCGCTTGAGATGGCAAATTTACTCCTTGCTCACCTAAATGATGGCAAAAGTGCAAGTAGCTTTGAGCAAAAAGATAGTGAGGCGTTTTTAGCACTCAATAGAGAGCTAAGGCTCTTAAGTGCAAAAGAGGTAGTTTATGGCGCAAACGTCGATGAAGAAGGGCTTAGCGAAGATAATAAATTTGTAAAAGCGCTAAAAGAGTACGCAAAAGTCTCAGACCACGAGGTGATCAAGCTTTGCGCAAAAGTTGAAGAGGAACTAATAGGTCTAAGCGACGAGGAGGCACACGAGTTTTTGGCATCTATCGGCACGAGTGAGAGCGGTCTTGAAAAGATCATCAGGACATCTTTTGCAAAGCTAAATTTAATAAGCTATTTCACCGCTGGCGTCGTTGAAGTAAGGGCTTGGACGATCACAAAAGGTTGGAAAGCTCCAAAAGCAGCAAGCGTCATCCACAATGACTTTGAGCGAGGTTTTATCAGGGCTGAAGTGATAGGCTACGAGGACTATATCGCACATGGCGGTGAAAACGGAGCCAAAGAGGCTGGCAAAATGAGGCTTGAGGGCAAAGAGTACATCGTACAAGATGGCGATGTAATGCACTTTAGGTTTAATGTCTAAAATTATCATCAATCCCAAAGTGGTGATTTAAATATTTTGCTATTTGCGTATTAATTATTATGGTTTACAAAAACGAGGAGAGTATATGAACTTAACTGATGACATATCAGAAATTTTTTCTAAAATTTTAAAAGAGAATATACAAAGCATTGCTCCACTAGGTGGAATGACAAATTCAAATTTTCTCATTACCACAAACAAAAAAAACAAAGAAACCAGCAATCAATATGTTTTAAGGATGCCAGGAAATAATTCAAATAGTATGATAAATAGACATTGGGAAAAAGAAAATCAAATCATTACTTCTAATTTTGGACTAAATATACCAACTGTTTATTTTGACGAAAATAGTGGCATAAAAATAACCAAATTTTTAAAAGATGCAGAGACTTTAAAGCCAAATACTATTAAAAATCATATAGAAAATATCTCAAAAGAACTCTACAAACTACATACAAGTGATGTAAAATTTAAAAATAATTTTGATCCATTTATAAAACTCAAAGAATATTTAAATTTAATAAAAAAAGAAAATTTATATATTTTTGAAAATGATCTTAAAAAAGCTTTAAACATTTTCAATGAATTAAAAGAATTACTATTTGATATAAATCAATCAAAATATGGTAAAAATTTATTTTTAAGACCAACACATGGTGATTTAGTGGCAGAAAATATACTATTTGACAACGGTAGAATATATATTATAGATTGGGAGTATTCTGGATTGAACGACCCTATGTGGGATATTGCATCATTGTTTCTAGAAAATAATTTTACAAAAGAAGATGAAAAACGCTTTTTTGATTCATATGCAATAGACAAGCAAGATAAACAAAAAATAGAAATTTTCAAAAACATTCAAGATATATTATGGACATATTGGACATTTGCAAAACTAAACGATAATAACAAAGAAGAATATTTAAAGTATGCAAAAATGCGATTGGAAAGAGCACTAAAGTATAGCATATGAACATTGGATATATTGCCGCTCTTGTGAGTGGATTATTATGGGCATTAGATGGTATATTCTTATCTTTTATACAAGCATCAAGCATACTTGTATCGCTTTTTCATGATGGACTAAGTTTTATATTTATACTGTTATTTCTTATTATTTCAAAGTCCTTTAAAGACATATTTAGAATTTCAAAAAAAAGTTTTATAATTATAGCAATAGCCTCCTTTTTTGGAGGGTTTGTTGGAATGGGCTCTTTTATTGCTTCAATCCATTATTCAGGTATTGGTGTAGCAGTTCTTTTTAGTTCACTATATCCCATCATAAGCATAATCTTGTCTAAATTTTTATTAAAAGATATGTTAAGTCGCATAGGACTTTTTGGTATCTTATTGGCTGTTTTTGCTGGAATTTGTCTTTGCTTTGTTTCATATAACGATTACGAGTTTAGTGCTATGGGTATACTTTTTGGTTCATTATGCGCTATTGGTTGGGGCTTTGAATGTGTCATAATAAATATTGCACTAAAAGATGACGTTCCCGCAAAATTTGCTCTTTTTATAAGACAGAGTGTAAGTTTTTCTTGTTTTTTTATTTGTATCATTATAATCACTCTATTTTATAATTCTACTTTTTTTGAGGACAACATGAGTATTGATTTTATATTTGATAAAATAATTTTTGCTTCTTTGTTTGGCACATTATCATATGGATTGTATTATATTGGAATAAAAAAAATAGGTGCACTAAAAGCTATGGGCCTAAACATATCTTATAGTTTTTGGGCTGTCCTGCTAAGCTATTTTTTTGGAGCAAAAATGATTTTAATAAAATTAGTACTGGCAGTAACTTTAATTATCGGATCTTTATTAAGCAATCTCTAGGATAAACATGAATGCAATAATATTAGCAGCTGGACTTGGATCAAGGCTAAAAGAGCTAACAAAAAATAAACATAAGGCGCTTTTTACAATAGATGGCGTACCAAATATAGAAAGAACTATAAAATTTTTAAACGAAATAGGCGTGAAAGAAATCCATATAGTTACTGGGTATTTGAGCGAACAATTTGACTACTTAAGGGGAAAATTTAACATAAACATTATCCAAAATGACAAATATAAAGAGCAAAATAATCTCGCGTCTTTCTCGCTAGCCTTGCAGTATTTTGGAAATAGCTTTATAATAGATGGCGATGTGGTACTAATAAAAAATATTTTACAGATTCCATCTAGCTCTGCATATTTTACTACAATTAGACAAAATAGCGATAAAAAAGAATGGGTTATAAAAACTATAAATAATAAAGTTACAGGAATTGAGATTTGCAATAAAAAAGCTCCTTCACTTCTTGGCATAAGTTTTTTTACAAAAAAAGATGCAAGTATTATAAAAAATCATATAAAAAGCTTATCAAAAAATGCTTTTTTAGATCCAAAAAAATATTATGATGATGCGATAGTGGAAGTCCTTGATAATATAGATATGAGTTTTATTAATATAGATAATAATTTAGTTGCAGAAATTGATGATGTTAGCGATATAAATGAATTAGACGAAAAATTAAGAGCACTGAAATGAAACAAATTTCAATAGATGAAGCCAAAAAAGCAATGCTTGAAGTGGCAAATTTTATTCATAAAATTTGTATAGAAAATGATATAAAATATTCTCTTGCATATGGTACTTTAATAGGCGCGATTAGACATGATGGCTTTATTCCATGGGATGATGATTTTGATATTTTTATGACTAGAGAAAATTATGAAAAACTGATAAAAATTTTGAAACATTGTGAAGATTATTATGTTTTGGATTTTTATCAAGATGACTATATTTTTAACTTTTCAAAACTTTGTTCAAAAAGATTTATAGGAAAGTTAAGCTCAGATGATTTAAGGCCTCATCCACAAAATTTTGGTATATTTATAGATATTTTTCCATTGGATAATATAGTAGGATCGCCTGAAAAATGGATAAAAACACAAAAAAAGTTAGTACATGCGCTTTTTTTTACAAGTTTTTATACATTTAACAAGGCTGGTAAAAAGACAAGAAATTTTATAAAAACTTTTACAAATTTTCCAAAGCTTTGCTTTTATAAATTCATAATTACTAAAAATCGAATTTTATCAAAAATACAAATGTCAATTGACGAATCAAAGAAGGCAAAAGATACCAACTTTATAGGAATTTATTCAAGTGGCTCAAAAGAGATATATAAAAAAACTGATTTTAATGACTATATACTGCACAAATTTGAAGATTGTGAACTAATGATCATAAAAAATTATGATCCTGTTTTACGTTTATATTATGGCGACTACATGAATCCACCAAAAGAGTCTAAACGAAAAGGACACCATTTATATACTTATTTTGACACAAAATAAGTATATATGCTTTCAGCAATCTTTTTTTAATATCCCAACAGACTCAGCGAATTTAAGCTCTTTGTTTTCAAAGAGATTGTACTCAATCGCATCTTTTTCACTAAGTATCACAATAGTTGAGCCAAGTTCAAAATTTCCAAGTCGCTCACCTTTTTTGATATGTAAATTTTCATATTCATAAATTTGCGTAAAATTTGCCATCGCATTTGTCTGGATACGCTCATCAAAGCTAAATTTCATCTTGCCAACGTTTAGCGCACCTACAAAAACCAGCCAAAGTTTTTTACCATTTTTCATCTCGCAAAGTAGTGCCACACGCTCGTTTTTAGTGTATAGACTTTCGACCTTGCCAAGCCATTTTACAGCCACACTATAGAGCTTGCCTGGGATATAGATCGCTTTTTTAACTGTAATATCACAAGGTGCGTGGTAGTGGTGGTAGTCTTTTGGGCTAAGGTAGATATTGGCAAAGTCATACTCGCCATCAAGCTCATCCTGCCCCAAAAGTTCTTTTACGCTGTAGCTCATGCCCTTTATACTAAATGCTTGTAGATCTTTTGTGCTACCAAAACTAAGACATGTACCATCGCTTGGACTAATAAATATCTCATCTGCTGTATCAAATTCTCTTGATTTTATGAGCTCTCTAGTAAAAAGCTCGTTTAAATTTTTATACTCGCTGACTGGCTTAAATTCGCTCATATCAATCTTAAAAAGCTTTATATAAGATGAGTTGATAAATTCTTGAACCGGCCTAATGAAGCTTAGCTTTGCAACCTTGCCAAAAATTTGAGAAAAAAGATTGTCACTATTCATTTTATTCCTTGCTTAAATTTAATATCGCGATCTCGCTTGGCGCAAAGATCCTAACCGGTGGCCCCCAAAATCCAGCACCGCTACTAATATATGCCTGCATTTTATCATTAATCTTATAAAGCCCATGTAAAAATCCCTGATCAAGCAAAACTAAAATACCAAAAGGAAAAATTTGACCAGCGTGTGTGTGTCCGCAAAGAACCAGATCGACATCTTTTTGCATGGTTTTTATAAATTTTGGCTGATGCGAGAGTAAAATGGTAGGCAGTGCCTCATCACGTCCTGATAAAGCCTCATCTAAATTTGGTTCTAAATTTTTAAATCTAAAGCCGGCCAGATCGTAAACTCCAGCCAAATTTATTCCGCCAATTTTTTCATTTTTGTTGCCAAGCACTCTAATGCCAAGCGAGCTTATCTTTTCTAAAACACCGTCCACTCCGTGGTAATATTCGTGATTACCAGGAACATAATATGTACCGTAAGTGTTTTTTAGATCTCTTAATGGATCGAGGAAGTCCCCTATAAACTGCGCGCTCACATCGACAAGGTCTCCGACTATCACAACAATGTCAGGTTTTGCTAAATTTATATCACTAACAAGCTTTGTCATAAAATCTTTTTGCAAAAACTCGCCAATATGTACGTCCGTTATCATGGCAATTTTTAAATCATTTTGTAAATTTTTTATCTTTATATCAACTTGCCTGATCTTTGGCGGCGTTAATGCATTAAAAATTCCCTTTAAGAAACAAGCGATAATAAAAATAACAAATGTCACATCAAAGCAAAATTTTATAAATTGACGCCTTGAGGAATTAAATTTACTCTTAG
>NZ_JBQNCH010000003.1:0-104443 GCF_052169515.1 Campylobacter sp. | reverse complement strand
ATGAGATAAAGACGATGCCAAACTACTTTGCCGACTACGACACGAGCGTGCATTTTATAGATCTGGAGACGCTTAAAAAAGAGCATGGCGGTATCCCACATGGGGGATTTGTACTGCGAAGCGGAGTGAGCGGAGAGCGCGGCGAAAATAAACACCTGATCGAGTTTTCACTAAAGCTTGATTCAAATCCCGAATTTACCGCTAACGTGCTAGTAGCTTACGCTAGAGCAGCCTATCGTTTGGCGCAAAAGGGCGAAAGCGGCGCATTTAGCGTGTTTGATATAGCTCCAGCACTTCTTTCGCCAAAGAGCGCCGATGAGCTGAGGCGAGAAATTTTATAAGATGGTGCAGTTTTAAAAATAAGGAAAATTTAGTGATAAAAATAGAAAATTTAACCAAATTTTATGGCGGTACGCAGATCCTTTATGATGTAAATCTAGAGGTTGCAAAGGGTGAAATTTTTGCTATTGTAGGACACAGCGGTGCTGGCAAATCAACGCTTTTAAGGTGCATAAATGGCCTAGAGAGCTATCAAGGTGGCAGCTTAAAGGTCTTTGATCAAGAGATAAAAAATTTAGATGAGATGCAGCAAAGACATTTAAGGCGAGATGTCGGAATGATATTTCAGCATTTTGCCCTGATGGCTAGGAAAAATGTCTTTGAAAATGTGGCTACTCCGCTTAAATTTTGGGGATATAAAAGCGGTGAAACCGAGAAAAGAGTAAGAGAGCTTTTAAATTTAGTCGGTCTTGAAAACAAGGCAAAAAGCTATCCAAGCGAGCTAAGTGGCGGACAAAAACAGCGCGTCGCAATCGCTAGAGCGCTTGCTTTAAATCCTAAAATTTTACTAAGCGACGAGGCGACTTCGGCTCTTGATCCAAACACGACAAATCAAATTTTAGAATTGCTTGAGAAGATAAACAAAGAGCTAGACATTAGCGTCGTCATCGTCACGCACGAGATGGAGGTGGTAAAATCTATCGCAAAACGTGCCATCTTGCTTGAAGGCGGCAAGATAATAGGCTCTGGAAGCATTGAAGAGCTATTTTTAAAGCCAGATGAGAAGATGAAAGAGTTTTTGGGTGAAGTCGAAATTTTGCCGAGCACTGGCACAAATATCAGGCTATTTTTTCCAAAAGAAGTGGCTCAAAATAGCGTGATCACGCACATGGCTAGAAGCCTAAATATCGACTTTAACATAGTTTGGGGCAAGCTTGAAAAGCTAAACGACAACGTCCTTGGCTCGCTTGTCATAAACATAGATGAAAAAGACAAAGAAAACGTGCTTAACTATATCAAGCAAAGTGGCGTTTTATGGGAGGTTGCTTGATGTTTGGTATTGATTTTTCTAAATTTCCAGATGTTTTTTCTAGGATACTTTTGCCAGCTATCGGTGAGACGCTATATATGAGCATCGTCTCCACCCTGCTCGCCTTTGCCATAGGCCTTATACCTGCGGTTTTACTCATCCTTTCAGATAAAGACGGACTAAAGCCAAACAAGCAGCTTTATCTTGTACTTGATATCGTTATAAACGTGCTTAGAAGCTTTCCGTTTATCATTTTAATCATCGTGCTCTTTCCAATTACAAAAATGATCGTAGGCACGAGCATTGGCACCACAGCTGCGATCGTTCCACTAACTATCGGAGCGGCTCCGTTTGTAGCAAGGCTCATTGAAAATGCGCTAAAAGAGGTTGATAAAGGCATCATCGAAGCTGCTCAAAGCTTTGGTAGCTCAAAATTTCAGATCATTTTCCGTGTTATGTTTGTCGAGGCGCTTCCTGGTATCATCTCGGCATTTACGCTAACGCTTATCGTAAACATCGGCTTTTCAGCAATGGCTGGTGCAGTTGGCGGTGGCGGACTAGGATCAGTCGCTATAAACTACGGCTATCAAAGATTTCGCCCAGATATTATGTTTTACACCGTCGTGATACTCATTATAATGGTGCAAATTTTTCAAATTTTGGGTAATTATTTGTATAAAATTTCAAAAAAATAAGACCACATTTTTATCTGATTTTAAGCTTTTTTTCTTAAAATTGCCAAATTAATTTTAGCTGAAAGGACAAAAGATGAAATCAGATATGTGCCAGATGTGCCGCCTACTAAAAAACGCGTCGTCGAAAGACTAATCTCTAAGCACAAAATTTCTTTTTAAGTGCTTAGAAATAGCTTAAGTACTTAAAAAGAAATTTAACCTTCTAGCTTAAATTTATCCTTTTTGGTGCTTGGCAAATTTTAAAAAAGGATAATAAATGAAAAAACTACTTCTTACTTCTTTAGTTGCCCTAGGCCTTAGCGTTAGTGCAAATGCTGCTGACAAGTCAAAAACAATAATCGTTGGTGCTACACCTATCCCACATGCTGAAATTTTAGAGGTTGTAAAACCTATTTTAGCAAAAGATGGCTACACACTTGAGATCAAAGAATTTAACGACTACACCACGCCAAACCTTGCGACAGAGGACGGCGACCTTGACGCAAACTTCTTTCAACACATCCCATATCTTGAAGAATTTAACAAAAACAAAGGCACTCACCTTGTAAAAACAGTAGGAGTTCATCTTGAGCCAATGGGCGTTTACTCTAAAAAGATCAAAGATATCAAAGAGCTAAAAGATGGCGCGATCGTTTCTATCCCAAATGACCCAACAAACGAGAGCCGTGCTCTTGATATCGTAGCTGGTGCCGGCCTTATCAAGCTAAATGACAACCCACTAAAAACTCCGCTTGATATAGTTGACAACCCTAAAAAACTTAAATTTGAAGAGATAGAGACAGCTCAAGTACCAAGAACACTTGATGACGTTACTATCGCAGTTATCAACACAAACTACGCTTTAAATGCGAGCCTCAATCCAACGAAAGACGCACTTGTGATCGAGGGTAAAGATAGCCCATATGTAAACTACGTAGTTGTAAAAGCTGGTAATGAAAATAGCCCAAAAATAAAAGCTCTTGATAAAGCGATCAACTCACCAGAAGTTAAGAAATTTATCGAGATCAAATATAATGGCGCGATTCTTCCAGCATTTTAATTAAAAATTTAAATAGGCGACGTAAAAGCTTTTACCTTTTTGGCGTCGCTTTAAACCAAATAAAAAAGGAAAAACAATGAAATTTATCAAACTTTTAACCGCATCTTTAGTTGCTCTAAGCCTTCACGCAGCCGACAAAGACCACACTATCGTAGTTGGCGTTTCACCAGTACCACACGCTGAAATTTTAGAATTTGTAAAACCAAAGCTAAAAGATAAAGGCTACGACCTAGTTATCTCTGAAATTTCAGACTACTCTATCCCAAATGTCGCAACAGAAGATGGTAGCTTGGACGCAAATTTCTTTCAGCATTTGCCATATCTTGAGGAGCAAAACAAGGCTAGAGGTCTACATCTTATAAGCGTTGCAAACGTCCACGTCGAGCCGCTTGGCTTTTACTCTAAAAAGATAAAAGATATCAAAGAGCTAAAAGATGGCTCTAAAGTAGCGATCGCTTATGATCCATCAAATGGTAACAGAGCGCTTAGGATTTTAGAAAAAGCTGGTCTTATAGAGATCAACAAAGGCGTCAAAACAGCTAGCGTAAATGACATAGCGAAAAATCCTAAGAATTTGCAGTTTGTCGAGCTTGAGGGCGCTCAGATCCCAAGAACGCTTGATGATGTGGATATCGCAGCTATTAGCACAAATTTCGTCCTTGATCTTGGCATGAGCGTGGCAAAAGACGCACTTTTACTTGAAGACGCCAATAGTCCTTATGCAAACATCATCGTTACAAAATCTGGCAACGAAAATAGCCCTAAGATCAAAGCTTTAGTCGATGCGGTGCTTAGCCCTGATACTAAAAATTTCATCATCACTCGCTACAAAGGCGAAGTTATACCTGCATTTTAAAAATGGGCGAGCCTTTCGCCCTATTTTATATACTCACATTTTATTTTTATTTTGTAATGCTATCTTCTCTATCATATTAGATGTCACAATTATCGACAAAGTCTGTTTAAATTTATGCCAAAAAACTTAAGCAAAGCTTTGCTAAAATGGCTCTTTTTATAAAATTTTAGGAAATTAAATGCTACATGATATTATAGATTTTATCGTTACAAGTGTTAGCAACTGGGGCTATGCTGGAATATTTGTAATGATGTTTTTAGAAAGCTCCTTTTTTCCATTTCCTAGTGAAGTAGCGATGATACCAGCTGGCTATTTAGCACATAAAGTTGAGATGAGCTTAATTTTAGCCTTTCTTGCAGGCACACTTGGTAGCCTTTTTGGAGCTATTTTCAACTACTATCTTTGCTATTTTTTTGGACGTGAGATCATTTTAAAATACGGCAAATTTGTGGGCATCACTCATGAAAAGATGGATAAATTTGAAGCATTTTTTAACAAACATGGCGAAATTTCTACCTTCAACTCACGTCTAATTCCAGGCATTCGCCAATACATCAGCCTGCCAGCCGGACTTGCCAAAATGAATATATTTAGATTTTGCTTATTTACCACACTTGGTGCCGGCATTTGGTGTGCTATTTTACTTGGGATTGGTTATTTTCTGGGCTCAAATCCTGACAAAAACACTCTTTTAATGGTAACAATTGCTCTTTTAATAATAGTTGCAATAATTAGTGCAATCTATATTGCAAAACAAAAAAACTAAAAAATACAATAAATTTTACAAATAAAAATACATATAATTTATTGTATTTTAAAAATACAAAAATACTTTAACAAATTTCTCTCATTTTTTCGAGACGAGATAAATTTCTTGATATTTTATCTAGCTCACTCTTGTTAAATACCTCTTTACCAGAATAGAAAAATTTAATTTTTGAAGTTGATTTTTGTGGTGAAATTTCTAAACTAAGCTCGCTTATAAGGCGATTTACCGTCCCTTCGTTGCCGTCTATTATATTTACATTCGGCGGCAAAATTTCTCTTAGGCTATCTTTAAAGTAGTTAAAATGCGTACAGCCAAGCACCAAAAAATCAAATTTGTTTAGATCGAATTTAGATAGCTCGTTTTTTAAATATGATTTTACATTTTGTGTGTCAAATTCTTCATCTTCAGCGAAATTTACAAGTCGTGGTAAGGCAAGTAGCTCGGTTTTATCTTTTGCATTTAAATTTACGATTAGCTTTTTTAGTTTTGCACCATTAACGGTGACTGGAGTAGCTATGACAAGCGTTTTTAGGGTATCATTGCGGCTTAGATCGTGGGCTTTTTTTACTGCTGGCTCCATGCCGATGATCGGCACACTTAACTTTGCTCTAAGATCTTTTATCGCCACACTTGTTGCTGTGTTACAAGCTACTACAACAGCTTCTGCGCCATTTTCTATAAGAAATTTAACAGCGTCAAAGCTAAATTTTAAAATTTCATCCCTGCTCTTTTGTCCGTATGGGACATTTTTCACATCTGCGTAATATAAAAATTCATGCTCGCTAAGCTTACTTAAAGCTTCATTTAAGACGCTAAGCCCGCCAAGCCCTGAGTCAAATATACCTATTTTCATGCTTTTCCTTAAAGCTTGCAATTATAGCAAATAATATCTTTGTAAGCCGTTTTTTATTATACTTTGGCTCATTTTAAAGTTGGAGTTAAATTTGGCAGTTGATAAGGTTATTTTTTATCTTTGTGCGACTTTGATCGCTATAAGTATTATCTTTTCACTTTCTTTGCCAGTTTTTACAGTTTTATTTTTTAACTACGGAGAATTTCACTTTTTTATACGCCAATTTATCGTCGGCTGCATAGGAATTTTTCTCATGTGGTGGCTCTCCAGGCTCAATCCTGAAAAAACGCTTGTTTGGATAGGGTTTGGGCTCCTTATATCTTGTGGTATCGCTATGGGGTTAATGCATGCATTACCAGCTTCTATGGTAACTGACGCTGGCGGTGCTAGACGTTGGATTAGACTACCTGGATTTTCACTAGCTCCAGTTGAGTTTTTTAAGATAGGGTTTGTATACTTTTTGGCATGGAGTTTTACTAGAAAATTTAGCGAAAATAAACGCACTTTAAAAGATGAGATTAGAATACTTGTGCCTTATATTATTCTTTTTGGTGTTGCTATCTTTCTTATTGCTGTTATGCAAAATGACCTTGGTCAAGTGGTCGTGCTGGCACTTACATTTGTGACGATGGCACTTTTTGCAGGGGCAAGCGCAAGACTTTTTAGCATTGGTATCCTAGGAGCTGCTTTTGTTATGACAGTGGCAATAATCAGCTCAGAACATAGAATCTTGCGTATAAAATCATGGTGGGGCACTATACAAAATATGGTGCTCTCTTTCTTGCCTGATAGCGTGGCAAACGTGCTTAGGGTGGCAGATGCTCCAGAGCCATACCAAATTTCTCACTCACTAAATGCGATCAAGCATGGCGAGTTTTTTGGCGAGGGGCTTGGAGCTGGGATATTTAAGCTTGGCTTTTTAAGCGAGGTGCATACGGACTTTGTGCTAGCTGGCATAGCTGAAGAGGTCGGTGTTTTTGGCATTTTGTGCATCACAGCGATCTTTATCACGCTTCTTTATAGGATATTTAGAATATCAGCTAGAAGTGAAAATAAGGTATATCATCTATTTACGCTTGGTATTGGGCTTATATTATCGTTTTCATTTTTGATGAATAGCTACGGCATCACATCAATCACACCTATTAAGGGTATTGCTGTGCCATTTTTAAGCTATGGTGGTAGCTCAGTGCTTGCGATTTGTATTGGTATTGGCATGGTTTTGATGGTTAGTAAGAGGGCAAAATTATGATTGTTATTTGTGGTGGTGGTACTGGTGGACACTTAGCGATTGCCAGAAGCTTTTGCGAGGAGCTAAATGAGCGAGGCATAAAGCCTATATTTATTGGCTCAACTAGCGGTCAAGATAAATTTTGGTTTGAAAATGATGAGAAATTTTCACAAAAATTTTTTCTACCAAGTAGTGGTGTGGTAAATAAAAGAGGTTTAGCAAAGCTAAAATCTCTAGTAAACATCATAAGCCTAGCTCTAAAATGCAAGAAAATTTTTAAAGAAAATGGCGTTAAAGCAGTTATTAGTGTTGGTGGCTACTCAGCAGCACCAGCAGCTATCGCAGCTATCATCTCAAAAACACCACTTTTTATCCACGAACAAAATGCCGTAATGGGCAAATTAAATAAAATTTTAAAGCCCTATGCAAAAGGCTTTTTTAGCTCTTATGATGAAACTTCGCCCTACCCCTATCCCGTTGCAAAGAAATTTTTTGATAGCCAAAGAGTTAGAGATGAGCTAAAAATTATACTCTTTTTAGGTGGCTCACAAGGTGCAAAAGCGATAAACGAGCTAGCTATAAATTTAGCTCCATATCTTAAAGAAAAAGGCATAAAGATCATTCATCAGTGCGGCAAAAATAGTTTTGATGAACTTGCAAAAAGATATGATGAACTTGGTTTTAATGAAACAAATCTAGAAATTTTTGAATTTAGTAAAGAGATAGAGAAGAAGATGAGCGAGGCTGATCTTGCCATCTCAAGGGCAGGAGCTAGCTCACTTTGGGAGCTTTGCGCAAATGCCTTACCATCTATCTTTATACCATTTCCTTATGCCGCTGGTAACCACCAATACTACAACGCAAAATTTCTAAAAGATAAAGGCATAGCAGAGATTTGCCTGCAAGATGGCGAGATTTTAGATAAAAGCGAAATTATAAAAATGATAGAGAGCTTTGACCTAACTAAAAGTAGCAAAGCTCTAAAACAGATCCTTTTGCCAAATGGAGCAAAAGAGATAATAAATAAGATTCTAAGCTAGGTCTTCACCTATCGCGCAAGCTTTTAGCTCTTTTAATTCGAAAACTAAATAGTGGTAAATAAGCTCATTTGTATCTAATTTTTTTGCACCAAAAACCGGATTTATCATGGAGATTATCTTGTCTGTGATGCCCGCGATCTCAACTAGCAAAAGCTCGTCTTTATGTTGCTTTGCAGCTTTGATGCAATTATAAAAAAATGTATAGATTATTTTAAAATTTTGTAAAACAACGTTTGAAACTATTCTAGAATGAACGTGCAAAACATTGTGCATACGCTCTCGTAAAACGTTTAGCTCCGCGAGTAGTGATTTTATCTGTGTGGTGTCAGTTGTTCTAGAAAAAAGACTCTTTTTCTTTTTTTTTGTTTGTATTTGATATTCTGCTATTAAAATTTCCATTATATTTGAAATAGTAGCAAGACTTTCTCGTAAATTTTCATTTGCTTTAAAGCTAACGCCGTCTTTTTCTATTTTGTAATTCAAGTTTCTTTTGATTTGTTCTAAATATGAGCTAATGTTTTCGTAGTAATCTTCGGTATCAAAGACGTTTTTGAAAAAATCACTCCCACCTTTTAAATTTGTAAGCTTTTTTTTAAGTTCTTCGGCATTTTTATTAAATTCAGCCACTCCAATAGTTAGCTCAATCTTATTCTCATCGCTTTGTTCTAGGGCTGTCAAACCTTCTTTTAGCGTAGAAATTTGTTTTTGAATATTCTGAAAATCCATTTTCCCTCTTTCAATTTTTTTGATTATTTTACTATAAAAATATGAAGTTTGGTCATCAAGAAGTAAAAAGATGGTGCGCCCGAGAGAATTCGAATCTCTGACCTTTTGAACCGCAATCAAATGCTCTATCCAGCTGAGCTACGAGCGCACAAGAAAGTTAAGTCGAGATATTAGCCAAACTTTCCTTAAAAAAAAATTGTATTCATTGTAATTTTATAACTGTTTTAGTAAAATTCCACAAAAAGAAAAAGGATGTAAAAATGAATGATTTTTTTGATAGCTTAAAAGAGATAAAAAAAGAACTCACTAAAGAGCAAGGTGGAGCTAAAAAAATACAAAAAGAGGCTGTTTCTCATGCAAAAGAAGAGGCGATCTCTTATAAAGAGAATAAGCTAAAAGACGAATTTGCTGAGTACATCAAAGGTCAAGATATAAGAAAAATATAAATTTGGAATGCTTATTGCTAAAACATGTAATATTTTATTTGGAGTAGGCAATGAAAGTTACACAAACACTAGAATCTCTAAGTATTTTAACCGAAAACGATAAATTATTTTGTGAGCTTAGGGATATGATAAGTAAAAATTTCACCAAATTTTTGTCAAATAAAAATAAAATTATCTCATTTTATGAAGAGAGCGAGATCCCGCAACGCAAATGCTTTTTAAAATTTATAAAAAAACTTTACGAAAAACAAAGTGGTGATAAACTAGATATTCGTTTTGCAAACTATAAAACTATAAAGCTTGGCTTTATTCAAAAAAATACTCTAACCCCTGTAATTAGCCTAAACGTAAATTTTGTAAAAAATGAAGCCAAATTTGAACTAAAAGATGCACTTTGCAGAGATTTTGCCAACTATATCAGCGAAAGTCTAGTAAAAAGCAATGTTGCTTTTAGCAAAAATGATGATTTTTTAAACATTACTATCTCAAACGACAACGACATATATACATTAAATAAACTACTCTACAAAAGAAGCTATCCAAAATTTAGCGTAAATTTTATCTATAATGAAAAAGATTACAAAGACTTTAAACAAGGTATAAAAATAAAAAGCTCATCAAAATTTATAAGTAGATTTTCTGTGCTTGCAAATTTGCTTGAGGAAAATTTTGAGATTTTGGGTTGCAAAAAAGATGATGACTTTGAAATCATCAGACAAAGCTACCTTTCACTTGCAAATATCTATCACCCGGACAGGCACGCCAACAAAAATCTTCTCATACAAGAAGAATACGCAAAGAAATTTAAAAATATTCAATCAGCTTATGAGAGTCTAAAGCCATACTTTAAAAATCAAGAAAATTTTGTGATGGTTGGCTAGAGCACGGCTTGCCACAAGGACTGCTAAAAAGAACAAAAATAAATGGCGAAATGTTTAGCTTGTGCGCCATTGTTGTTGCTTGGCTTTTTAAATTCTACCGCAAAATAAGTCATTAAGATATTTAATGCGCCGCTTATGTCAAAGAAAATTTAGCTCTTTTTGCTGTAATGTTTTTAGTGGTATGGGCTCTTGGAACGATGACGCGGTAGGCTGGCCATAGTATACATGGAAGAGAGTACGATGAGCTAAGCGCAGAGTTTTTTACGCAAATGCAAAAGGCTACACTTTTTGCCATAAATGAGTGGTAGCTAGCCGTTTATCTGATAGACTCTTTTTCGCTGGCTAGAGCTACCGATATTTAGGATTTTGCGGTATTTTGTGATAGTTCGGCGAACGATTTGGATGTTAAATTTGGCCTGGATCAGCTCTTGAATTTTTAGATCAGAAAGTGGCTTTTTGTGGTCCTCGCCTTTAATGAGCTCTAGCAAAAATTCTTTTATCGCGGCATTTGAAGTCTCTTCGTCAAAGCCAGTTGCAAAGAAATTTTTAAGTGCAATAGTACCCCTTGCGCAGCTTAGATACTTATTTGCGATTGCCCTTGAGATGGTTGACGGATTGCGTCCAAGCTCGTCTGCTAGGTCTTTTAGCTTCATAGGCTTTATATCACCGCCCAAGAAGTAGTCGTATTGATACTCAACTATCATGAGCCCTATTTTATAAAGCGTTGATTTTCTCATTTCAAGGGCATCTATGAGTTCGCTAGCCTCTTTTATGCGTGAGCTTACAAAGGCATCTTTCTCGTCTAATCCTTCAGTGTCAATCAAAATTTCGGGATAATAGTCGTCATTTATCTGCACACTCACACCGCTACTTGTGCTTAGCACAAAGATGTCAGGTACTTTTTGACTAGCCTCTTCTAGATACTCAATAGCTGGTGGATTTTTAAATTTTTTTATGATCTTTAGTGCATCGTCGTAAAATTTAAGTTTTCTAAGCTTTTCTATATTTTCAAAATTTAAGATGATCTTTTTCGCGCACTCTACGATCTCATCACTTGCCTCTGTCTCGCTTAGCTGAAACAAAAAACTCTCTTTCACATCCTTTGCGCCCACGCCACATGGCTCAAGGTAGGCAAATCTCGCCCTAACCCGCTCCACTTCGCTCTCACAAAAATCAGCAAAAATTTCATTATCATAGGAAAAATAACCCTCATCATCTAAACACTCAATAATCTTATATGCGATATCTTGTGACTTTTGCGTGGGAAAAAGTGGCGGATTGATCTGACTAATTAGCTTTTCATAGAGGCTTTCTTTATAAATACTTAAAGCCTCGATACTCTCAGTAACAGAATTTCTACTAACCTGCTCAAAAAAATTTCGCTTTTTTTCGCTTTTTTCTAAATTTTTGTGCTCAATTGTAGCAAATGGATTGTCTTTTATAAAAGGCTCAAGCGTCTCTTTTAGCTCATCAAGCCCGCTTTGAAGGATAGGAAGCCAGCTTCGCAGCGTTTGGTTTAGTTTTATCTTTGGCGCTAAAGTTTGCTTTTGCCTTAGCATCATCTACTCAAGTAGCTTAAATTCTTCGCCAAGATAGTGCGTTCTAACGAGCTTGTTGTTTGCTACTTCACTCGCACTCCCACTTGCTAGAAGTGAGCCATCCTTGATAACGTAGGCTCTGTCGCAAATAGCTAGTGTCTCACGAACGTTGTGGTCAGTTATCAAAACGCCGATGCCTAGCTTTTTAAGGTCTCTAACGATGCTTTGGATGTCGCTAACCGCGATAGGATCGACGCCTGCAAATGGCTCATCAAGCAGTAAAAATTTTGGCTTTATGATGAGGCTTCTAGCGATCTCACAGCGTCTGCGCTCGCCGCCACTTAGACTAATGCCCTTTCTTAGGCGAATAGGCTCAATGTTTAGCATATTTAGCATCTCATTTACTTTTTTAGAGATCTCTTCTGCGTTTTGACCTAAAATTTCAGCTCCAAGAAGTAAATTTTCTTCTACGCTTAGCTCTTTAAATATGCTTGATTCTTGCGGTAAATAGCCGATGCCAAGGTGTGCCCTTTTGTGAAGAGGGACGCTTGTAATCTTTTTATCATCCAAAAAGACATCTCCACTAGTTGGCGAGATGAGTCCGCAAATCATATAAAAAGTAGTCGTCTTTCCAGCACCATTTGGCCCAAGAAGCCCCACCACTTCGCCACTATTTACCTCTAAAGATATGCCTTTTATGATTTCAGTTTTTTTGATCGTCTTTTTTAGATCTTTTACTTCTAGTTTATGCACTTATAACCTCGTATTTTCTGCCATTTTTGCTAGGAGAAATTTTTACTAACGTATAGCTCTCGCCATTTTTCTTTAGAGCTTTTTCTAAATTTTCATCGCCCCACTCTACTAGATGAAGTCCATCTTCAAATAAATTTTCAAAAAGGCCGTTTTTAGCTATCCCGTCAAACCCGATCTGATAGATGTCGTAGTGGTAGATATTTTTACCATAAATTTGCATCAGAGAAAATGTTGGCGACGTCACGCTCTCATCGATGCCGTGAGCCTTGATAATAGCCTTTACAAGCGTCGTTTTGCCACTTGCCAGGTCGCCACTTAGTAGCACCACGCCACTTTTTGGCAGCACCCGCACAAGCTCGTCAAGCTCATTTTCCAAAAGCTCAAAAACCATCAAAGCTCTTTTACATATTCGCTCTGAGCGCTTTTTGGTATGCTTTTTGTAGTTGGTATCGCTAGCACCTCGTATCTCGCCTCACGAGCTAGAAATTTGATGGTGATAACATCGCCTATCTTTACATCTTTTGCTGCTTTTGCCTGCACACCGTTAATGCTCACAACGCCGCTTTTACACATATCTTCGCTAACAGCACGCCTTTTGGTGATATTTACTACGTTTAAAAATTTATCTACTCTCATGCGGCGGATTTTAACAAAAATAGCCTTAAATTTTTAATCCTTTAGATATTTTAAAAGCTCTTTTAAATTTAGAGGTATTACGCTGCCGTGGGTTTCATTTTTAAAAAGCTCAAAGTGAGAATTTGCGCCACTTTGCTTTAAAATCTTAGCCAGATCACTCGCCTTTAAAATGCCAGGTTTGTCGGTTTTGCCTTTTCTCTTTTCAAGTTCGCCAACGCTAAGAAAGACAAATTTAGCTTTTAGTTTCTCTTTAAATTTACCATCGCTTACGTTTTGTTTTAATATCTCAGACTCGCCCCACCAAAGAGATGGTGAAGCGATAAAGAAATTTTGAAAAATACCATCATTTTTAAGCAACACATAGAGTGTAAAAAGACCGCCAAAAGAGTGTCCATAAATGCTTTTTGGGAGGTCTTGCACATTAAATTTCTGATCGATAAGTGGCACTAAATTTCTTGTCAAAAAATAGTAAAATGCATCTGCACCACCGCCTTTGCTAAACTCCTCGCCCTTTGCTTTTGGCGTGAGATCTCTTGTGCGTTTTTCTATCTCGTAGCTTTTGTCTGTGTCATATCCTATGCCTATTATTAGCGGGCCAAAAGAGTCATCAAATTCATTTAAAAGCATGTTAAACTGGGCATTTGCATCCAGTAGATAGAGCACATTTTTAAACTCATTTTGCCCTTTTAGCTTGGCTGTAAAAATTTTATAAATTTCATTATTTGCGCTTATTTTAAAGGTTGAAATTTCAAATTTACTAGCGGCTTTCTCGCTTAATGGCTCAGGCGTTTGGCTGGGCCCTGCGTGCAAAATTTGCGTCACAGCAAGCATAAAAAGCAAAAATTTAAACGCTTTTACCATTTTGCAGCGACCTTAAACCAAAATCTCCTGCCCTCTTGCGGATACCAATAGTAGTCTTTGTCATTTATTTGCGCCTCTTCATATCTTACTTTATCAAAGATATTATATGCATTTAGGCTAAGTGTTAGGTGCTTGTTTGCGTCCCAGCTTACGCCTGTATCAAATGTGAGTAAATTTTTGTCATTTTCACTCACTTTGTTTCCAGGGCCAAATTTCACGCTAGTAAGCTTGCTCTCATAGTTTGCGCCAAAAAATGTCTTAACGCTTTTTACAGGCTTATAAGTAAACGTGGCGTGAAGTGCGTGCTCTGGCGTTGCTGTTAGGCTTTTTGCATCAAGTCTGCCAAGATTTGTCTCACTAAATTTCATAGGACCATTTGGCGTGTTTATCGTTGGGTTGCCAGTTTTTATCTTTGACTTATTATAGGTGTAGTTTGAGCTTAGGTTTAGATTTGAAAGGATGTCATAGTCGCCACTTAGTTCCACGCCCCAAACGGTCGCACCCTCAATGTTAAAATAAGTTCCCCAGCCAGGGCAAGTAACGTCTGGTGCATTTAAGCAAGCACCAAAAGCTGGAATTCTATTTACATTACTGCCGTCGGTATCTAGGATCTTGTCTTTAAATTCATTTTTAAAAAACATTACCGAGCCTCTAAAGTCAGCTTGATTATCATAATATGCTCCAACTTCGTATGTCGTGCTCTTTTCTGGTTTTAGATCTTTGTTGCCAAAATCAACTATTCTCCAGCCACCCTGGATAGTGCCTACTTCTGGAGAAATTTGATTGACATTTGGTGTTTTATAGCCAGTCGCTACACCACCTTTTAGGCTTAATGTATCTGTAGCGTTATAGACTAGATAGGCTCTTGGCGATAGGTGGTTGCCGTAAAATTCGTTGTGCGTGAGTCTTGAACCAAGCGTTAAAAATAGCTTCTCGTCTAAAATTTGCCACTCATCTTCGATAAATCCTGCATGCTCGCTCATCGAGTAGCTTTTTGGATTTTTAAGCCCATTTTTTGAGGCATTTGAGACAATAAATGTTGTATTTACGTTTTGCTTATGAAAGTCATAGCCAAAAGTTAGAGTGTGTACACCAAAAAACGTTGTAAATTTGGAATTAAAATTGTGGTTTTTGGCTTTTGCTGGCGTAAGACTATCAAAAAGGCTCGTTCTTTGCGTTTCATCATAAATATAGCTAAGATCGGCATTTAGGCTATCAAATTCGCCAAGATAGCCCACACCATAGCTCTTTTTCTCATAATCATAAGCGTTTAAGACGTTCTTTCTTGGATTTGGATCGGCTGTTTTGCCCTTGGAGCGCGAATAGTCGTGTCTTTCGTTTGAGCCAAGAATAAAAAATTTATTATGCTCATCTGGCGTTATCCAAAGCTTTGCACTTAAATTTCTCTTATCGCTTTTTTGGTAGCCACCAACATAGCTATCCTCATCCCTTAGCTTTTTGTATCCCCAAAGTTGAAGCGCTAAAAGGTCTTTATAAAGTGGCAAATTTAGATAAAAGTCCCCCTGTCTGCCGTCGCCTATGCCTTTATGCGTGTTTATCGTGGTTGAGATGCCGACATTGCCGCTAAATTTTGAAAAATCTTTTTTAGTGATGATATTTATCACACCTCCAACTGCGTCGCTACCATAAAGAGAGCTCATAGGACCGCGAATGATCTCTATGCGCTCGATCGCCTCGGCTGGTGGGATGAAATTTGAGTTCATATCCCCTGCTCCGCCTTTTGGGTTTGCACTGCTTGAATTTACCCTTTTGCCATCAATTAAGACCAGCGTTTGAGAGCTTTCCATACCGCGTATCGAGATACCACTAGCTGCTCCGTCCTCGCCACCAACAACATTTACACCTGGCACCTTTTGAGCGATAGAGTGGAGCGAAGTAAAGCTATCTTTTGTAAGCTCATCGCCTCTTATCACGCTTATGCTTGCAGGAGCTTCTTTAATCTCCTGCGAAAAACCACTAGCACTTACTACAATGCCATCAAGTTTTGTTTCGTTATTATCTTTATGCTCTGCTCCAAAGAGAGAATTTGCCACACAAACACTAAGGCAAATGGCAATAAATTTTGTTTTTTTCATGACTATTCCTTTGTTAAATTTTAAAACCAAAAAATTTAACAAAGTGTATATAAAAATAATATTAATTATCATAATTTTAAATAGTAATCTTTTTTATAAAAATTTCTAGTAAAATCTTAAATTATTCATTAAATTAATTTATTAAAAATTAATCAATTTAGGCTAAAATACGACTATTTTAACAAAAGGAAGAGCTATGAAAAAAAACGTAAAAAAAGTGGTTTTGGCATACTCTGGCGGACTTGACACAAGCATTATTTTAAAATGGCTTCAAGATGAATACAAATGCGAAGTAGTTACATTTACAGCTGACATCGGACAAGGCGAAGAGTTAGAGCCTGCACGCAAAAAAGCCCTAGCACTTGGCGTGAAGCCTGAAAATATTTTTATTGAAGATTTAAGAGAAGAATTTGTACGTGATTATGTATTTCCAATGTTTAGAGCCAATGCGGTCTACGAAGGTGAGTATCTGCTTGGCACATCGATCGCACGCCCACTAATAGCAAAACGCCAAAGCGAGATCGCAAGACTTGTTGGCGCTGATGGTGTGAGTCACGGGGCAACAGGCAAAGGCAACGACCAAGTTCGCTTTGAGCTTGGATACTACGCACTTGGCGATAATCTAACTATCATCGCTCCATGGCGCGAGTGGGATCTAAATAGCCGTGAAAAACTTTTGGCATACGCTGAGAAAAACGGCATAGATATCACCAAAAAACCAGGCAAGAGCCCATACTCAATGGATGCAAATTTACTTCACATCAGCTACGAAGGCCTAGTACTTGAAGACCCGAGCCACGCACCAGAAGATGATATGTGGAGATGGACAGTAAGTCCAAAAGATGCTCCAGATAAGAGCGAGATCATTGAGATTGGCTATGAAAAAGGTGATCCGGTTAGCATAAATGGCAAAAAAATGAGCCCTGCTGAAATTTTAACCGAGCTAAACCGCCTTGGCGCAAAACATGGCATTGGCAGACTTGACATCGTAGAAAACCGCTCAGTTGGTATGAAGAGCCGCGGCTGCTACGAAACTCCAGGCGGTACGATAATGCTAAAAGCACACAGAGCGATAGAGAGTATCACACTTGATCGCGGTGCTGCTCATTTAAAAGATGAAAACATGCCAAAATACGCCGAGCTAGTCTATAACGGCTACTGGTGGTCACCTGAGCGAAATATGCTCCAAGCGCTCATCGACAAGAGCCAAGAGCACGTAAATGGCTCTGTAAAAGTTGAGCTTTATAAAGGCAATGTTATCATCCTTGGCAGAAACAGCAAAGATGATAATCTATTTAGCGAGGCGTACTGCACGTTTGAAGAGGACAGCGTTTATGACCAAAAAGATGCAGAAGGATTTATCAAACTAAATGCACTTCGCTTTATAATCGCACGCAAAAATGGGCGAAAATTTGACTAAAAATAAAATTTAAAAGGAAAAAAATGAAAGTATTATTAATAAAAGATGTAAAAGGACTTGGAAAAGCTGGCGAGATAAAAGAGGTAAAAGACGGCTACGGCAATAACTTCTTAATCGGCAAAGGCTTTGCAAAAGCAGCCACTCCGGATGTCCTTCGTCAATATGAAGCGGCTCAAAAAAGAAAGGCTGAAGAGCTAAAATGCGAGATCGCAAATTTAGAAAAACTAAAAGAAGAGCTTGCAAAAGTGACAGTCGTCATCAAAAAAACTCTTGGCGCAAATGGCTCACTCTTTGGTTCAGTCTCGAAAGAGGAGATCGCGGCAGAGCTTGAAAAAACTCACCATTTAGTAGTTGAAAAAAGAGCGATCGATATGGACACTCACTTAAAAGCAGTCGGCCTTTATGACGTTCATGTAAAGCTTGGACACTCGATAAATGCGAGCTTGAAGGTTGATGTGCAAGGAGAGTAGATGTTTCATGCGACAACCATTTTAGCCTACAAAGGCAAAAATAAATCAGTCATCGGCGGCGACGGACAGGTGAGCTTTGGTAATACCGTCTTAAAAGGCAACGCCGTAAAAATTCGCAAAATTCACAACGGCAAAGTCCTAGCTGGCTTTGCTGGCAGCACTGCTGATGCGTTTAATCTCTTTGATATGTTTGAGAAAAATTTAGAGCATACAAAGGGCGATTTGCTAAAGGCGGTGATAGAATTTAGCAAAGAGTGGCGCAAAGACAAGTACCTAAGAAAGCTTGAAGCGATGATGCTTGTGCTTGATAGGGATAGAATTTTCTTACTTAGTGGCACTGGGGATGTGGTCGAGCCAGAAGATGGCAAGATAGCAGCGATCGGAAGTGGCGGCAACTACGCCCTTTCAGCGGCCCGTGCTTTAGATAAATTTGCTGATATCGATGAAGAGGAGCTAGTTAAAGAGAGCCTCAAGATCGCCGGCGAAATTTGCATCTATACAAATACAAACATCAAAACTTATGTTTTAGAATAAGAGAGAAAATGAACTTAACACCAAGAGAAATTGTTAAATTTTTAGACGACTATGTGATCGGCCAAAAAGATGCCAAAAAGATCATAGCGATCGCACTTCGTAACCGCTACCGCCGTATGAAGCTTGAAAAGAGCCTACAAGATGACATCATGCCAAAAAATATTTTGATGATCGGCTCAACTGGCGTTGGTAAAACAGAGATCGCAAGGCGTCTTTCAAAGATGATGGGACTGCCTTTTATCAAGGTAGAAGCTAGCAAATACACTGAAGTTGGCTTTGTCGGCCGTGACGTTGAAAGTATGGTAAGAGACCTTGCAATGGCATCATATAATCTCGTTAAAAACGAGCAAAGCGAGAAAAACCAAGATAAAATCAACGCCTACATCGAAGAAAAGATCGTCTCAAAGCTACTGCCACCACTTCCAAAAGGCGCTAGCGAAGAAAAGCAAGCAGAGTACTCTAAGAGCTATGAAAAAATGCTAAACAGGCTAAGAAACGGCGAGCTTGACGAACTAAGTATCGAGATCGAAGTGCAGCAAAACCCACTTGAAGCTGGCTCAAACGTGCCACCTGATATGGCGCAGATGCAAGAGAGTTTTATAAAGATAATTGGCATCGGTGGTAAAAACATCAAAAAAGAGATGAAGGTAAAAGACGCCAAAAAAGCCCTTCAAAGCGAGGCAAATGATAAAATTTTAGACCTTGAGAGTGTAAAAACAGAGGCTTTAAGAAGAGCTGAAAACGAAGGCATCATCTTTGTAGATGAGATCGATAAAGTAGCCGTTGGTTCAGGTAGCTCAAACAGGCAAGACCCAAGCAAAGAAGGCGTGCAAAGAGACTTGCTACCGATAGTTGAAGGCTCAAATGTAAATACTAAATTTGGAAATTTAAAGACAGATCATATTTTATTTATCGCAGCTGGCGCTTTTCACATAAGCAAACCAAGTGATCTCATTCCAGAGCTACAAGGCCGCTTCCCACTAAGAGTCGAGCTTGATAGCCTCGATGAGGACGCGCTTTATCAAATTTTAACTCAGCCAAAAAATTCGCTTTTAAAACAATACATTGCCCTACTCTCAACCGAAAATGTTGAGCTAGAATTTGACGATGAAGCGATAAGAGAGATAGCTAGGATCGCTCACGCTGCAAATGAAAAGATGGAAGATATCGGCGCAAGACGCCTCCACACGGTGATCGAGCGCGTGATAGAAGATATTAGCTTTGAAGCTAGCGAAAAGAGCGGCGAGAAGATAAATGTGACAAAAGAGCTTGTAAAAGAGCGCCTAAAAGATGTGGTTGAAGACCAAGATCTAGCGAGGTACATACTTTGAAATCAGGCTTTGTTAGCATCATAGGGCGCACAAATGCTGGCAAAAGCTCATTTTTAAATGCGCTACTAAACGAAAAGATCGCCATCGTTTCGCACAAGCAAAATGCAACTCGCAGAAAGATAAATGGCATCGTGATGAACGGTGAAGATCAGATCATCTTTACCGATACGCCAGGACTTCACGAGAGCAACAAGGCGATAAATCAACTACTAATAAACCAAGCTATAAAATCGATGGGAGACTGCGATCTCATCGTATTTTTAGCGCCCATCCATGATGACACAGGGGACTATGAGAAATTTCTAGCTCTAAATCCTGAAAAACCGCACATATTAGTGCTAACAAAAGTCGATGAGAGCTCAAACGCAAAAGTATTAGAAAAGATCACTCAATATCAGAAATTTCAAGATAAATTTGCATCTTTGCTTACTTTTAGTACCAAGCAGCCTACATATAAAAAACCACTACTTGATGAAATTTGCAAACTTTTGCCAGAGCATGAGTACTTTTATGATCCAGAATTTCTTACTCCAACAAACGAGAAGGAAATTTTTAGAGAATTTATACTTGAAGCGATCTATGAAAATTTAAGCGACGAGATACCATATCTTAGCGACGCAATAATAAAAAGTGTAAAAGAAAAGCCAGGCATTACTGAAATTTATGCAAGCATTATTACAGAGCGTGACATTCATAAGAGTATGATTATTGGCAAAAATGGCGAAACCATTAAAAGAATTGGAATTTTTGCAAGAAAGTTAATACAAAACTTAACAAATCAAAAAGTCTTTTTAAAACTCGATGTAGTCGTAAAAAAGGGTTGGAGCAAAGAAGAAAAAAGCCTAAACCAGATAATTGGCTATTGATTTTTTGTTTGAAAAACATTAAAATAAGATGGCTTTTAGGCAAACGGGACTTTACGAGGGCATGCTTATACAAATGATAAGCGCTGGCGAGCAAAGTGGTAGCTTGGATGACATGACACAAAAAGTTACCGATTATTATAGAATGAAATTTAACGACATAATTGATAATATCTCAAACTATATTGAGCCAATCTTACTAGTATTTATTGCCGTAATGGTGCTATTGCTAGCACTTGGTATATTTATGCCGATGTGGGATATGGCAAAAGCTGTTAAAAATTAAATTTAGATGATAAAGGAGTAAAATGTCTATAGAAAAAGAATTTAGTGTTGACGAAAATGCGTTTTTAGTTTCAAAAACTGATCCAAAAGGAAGAATCACTTATTGCAACGAGCCATTTTTAGAAATCGTAGGTGTAAAACAAGGCGATGTTTTGGGCAAGCCGCACAACATCATAAGGCACCCAGATATGCCAAGAGTTATTTTTAAGCTACTTTGGGAACGCGTACAAAACAAAGAAGAAATATTTGCCTTTATAAAAAATAAAACTTTTAATGGTGGATATTACTGGGTATTTGGAAATATCACAGCTTCTTTAGATCAGCAAGATAATATCGTTGGATATTATTCTGTTAGACGTAAACCAAATCCAAAAGCGATAGAGGTCATAAAAACACTTTATGCAAAACTACTTGATCTAGAGCGTGATGGCGGTATCGAGGCATCTAAAAAGTATCTGTTAAATTTCCTTGAGGAGAAATCAACGAGCTACGATGAATTTGTAAATAATTTGCAAAGGTTTTAAAGATGTTTAATAAAAAATCAAATGCAATAAACGAAATTTTAAATGTTGTCAAATCAGCAAGCAATGGCATACTAGAGCCTCGCATTGTAAACATTAGCGAAAAAGACGATATGTATGAAATAGCCCTTGGCATAAATGATCTACTAGACCAAGTAGAAGCTCTTCAGCGTGAAATTTCTACTTCTATCCAAGCTGCCCAAAACTCAAAAACATACCGAAATATTTTTACTGAAGGATTTAGGGGTTTATTTAAACGAAACGCCATATCTATGAGCAATGGTGTCACAGGCATAAAAGATGGTCAAAAAAGCAAGGTTAGAGGCATTCTTTCAAGCGAGCTTGATAAGCTTGGAAATGGCATAAGTGGCATAAATGATGTAAGAGATGATCTAAACGAAAGCATCAAAAACCTAAGCCAAACAGCAGTAGATGCCGGCCAAACCGCACAAGTAGCCAAAGAAAATATGTCAAATATCGTAGTACTTAGTCAAAACATGGGACAACTTGACGATCTAGTGCAGAGCTGCACAAATACTGCAAGCATGCTAAGTACTAGAGCTTCTGAGATAAGCTCTGTGCTAAATTTAATAAAAGATATCGCCGATCAAACAAATCTACTAGCTCTTAACGCAGCAATAGAAGCAGCACGTGCTGGAGAGCATGGACGTGGTTTTGCCGTTGTTGCTGATGAGGTTAGAAAATTAGCTGAAAATACACAAAAAGCTGCAAGTGATATCGAAGTAAACATAAAAACACTTCAACAAGAAGTAAATGGCATAGACGAAAATTCTAAAAAGATAGATGAAATTTCTAAGCTAACTACACAAAATGTTGAAAATTTCAAAAAGGTGCTAAGTGAGTTTAATACAAATGCTCAAAATACCGCTCAAATATCAAAATATGTTGAAAATAAAACTTTTGCCATAATTGCAAAAATTTTACAAATAGCCTATAAAACTAGAGCATATTCTGATGTAATAAACGAGCAAGGCTATGGCGAAGAGGTAGAAAAACTAGCCGAAGGCCTAACAAACTGGTATGAAAACGAAAATATAAAAGACCATAAGCTTGGCAAGAATTTTACTAAGTCAAAAGAGATGACAGCACTATTAAACAATGAAATAAAAGGTCTGCTTGAGAAATCAGCCAAAGGCTATAGCGAGCAAAATTTAAAATATTTTGTTGAAGAGTTTAAAAAGGTAGAAAAACTTAGCGAGGAAATTTTCGCTTCGTATAATAACATCTTTGAAAAATAAAACTAAGCTCAAGTTTGCTTGTGTACAAGAACACAAGCAAACTATTTTTGATGCTTTTTAGGATGGTCAAAAAATAAAGCTTTTGCACTACCCTCTTTTAAATTTTTAAACTCACAACCAAACTCGATACAAAAAATTCCCGAAGTTGGGATATTGTCGATTGATGAGTCACTTAAATACTCGCAAATTTCAGTTATGCTAGGATTATGCGTAATGATAAAAATTTCGTCCAAATTTTCGTCTAATTTTCTTACAAATTCCAAAAGATTTTCAAAACTTATATCGTAAAGTTCATCTTTTATCTCTATAGATTTTTCTTTAAGTTTTAAAATTTTTGCAATAATCTTTGCTGTTTGTTCGCATCTTTTGGCGCTACTTGAGTAGATGATCTTTGGCATTACGTCGTACATTTTTAGCCTGCTTGCCATGAATTTTGCATCATCTTTTCCTTTTTGGCTAAGCTCTCTTAAAGCATCTTTTGCGCTATCTTTATTCTCTTCAACTGCCTTTGCGTGCCTTATGAAATAAATTTTACTCATGATCTCTCCTTTGAGAAATTCTTTATTTGACAAAGTTCTTCTTCACTAAAACCTGCTTTAAGCCGGTCTTTTTCGTTGATCTCTCTAACATTTTTAAAGGAATTTGGATATAGATTTAAAATAATATCAAAATAGCTCTTCTCATCGATACCCTCTTTTTTGCAGGCAAATTTAAACCACTTATCACCCTTATAAACGTGAGAAACCTCCTCTTTTAAAATGACTTTTAGGCACTCTATAAGCTCTTCATTGCCACCCTCGCCTTCTAGTCTTTTGATGATATGGACATTTGCATCAAGGCCATTTGCCTCCATATATCTTGGCAATAGCGCCATGCGACTAACAAGACTTTCTGAGGTTTTTTGAAGTGCAATAAAAAGGCCATCATGCACGCTTAGTTCGCCATATCTGCCGCCCTGCTTTGTGAGTAAATTTTCTATCATACAAAAGTGTCTGATCTCATCCTCAGCCACCTCCAGCCAGTCCTCGTAAAACTCCCTTGGCAGCCCCCTAAATCTATAACAAGCATCAAGTGCGATGTCAATGGCGCTAAATTCAATATGTGCGACTGAGTGAATGAAATTTAAATTTTTGTCTTTTGGTTTGACCTTTTTATTTAGCTCTTTCATGCTAATGACATCGCAAAACGGAGCATAGCTAGGACTTGTTAGCTGATTTGGTTTTGACTTTTCGTCAAAATCTATCTCAAAATCTTTTTTAAATTTTTCAAAGAACAGCTCAAATTTTAAAAACTTAAGTCCAATCTCGCTTTCATTTAAAATTTTCCAAATTTCATCAAAAAAATTCATATTTTCTCTTTAAATAAATTTATAAATACCTATAAAACTCAGATAAAACAAATAATTTTTATGATACCAGTTTGTTACAAAAGATCAGATTAAAAGAAGTAAAAAGTATGTACTACAGCCTTAATACTCAAAATTGTAAGTAAATTTAAAGTATAAAAGCTATTTTATTTGGCTTTACCATATCCTGCAAACCTATTTGCTGCAAGACAGCTAGAGTTTGAGCACCTTATGACGTAGCTGTTTATCTCTTGTTTGCCTTTTAAATGTGTATTTTTTTGCTTCAAGTTCATGTAACTATGGATTATTTTTCCACCAGAATTATGTATAAATTTTACGGTTTCATCTCTAAGTATAGCTGTGACTATGCCAACATGAGTGATATTTTTTTTATCTTTATTTTTTTGAGCACCTTTGCCAAGTGTGTTTGCAAAAAAGATGAGGTCGCCTATTTTTGGATTTTCATAAGTGATCAAATTTTGACTCTCGTAAAAATTATAGATTGCCTTTGACTTTCTACCTCCGTTATCATAGTGATTATTGATCGTCTTTTCGTCAAAATACATATTTTGGTATTTAGAATTTACGATAGAAACGAAACCGGAACAGTCACCTCCAGCTCTTGTATTTAAGTATTTTTTAAAAAATGAACCAAAATTTTTATCTTCCCTGTCATCTTCTTTATCTAGATTGCCATCTATAATCTGCTCACCAAAATCAACACTCGAAGCAGTAGTTTGATTGGTATCGTTTTGCGGAATTTGTGGCTGGTGAGAGGTGAAGGAACAACCTGTTAAAAACATAAGCATAAGCGCAAAAAGTACTCTTTTATTTAGTAAATTTGACATATTTTTATCCAAAAATTTAGTATCAGCAATTTTAACTTTTAAACGTAAATGAACCGAAAATAGCATCCTGCTTTCTTTACTCTAAGTTAAAAAACAATATAATCGGCAAAAAATATATTTTCTTAAGGCAAAAGATAATGATGCACTATTTAAAGATAGAGGGCAACGCTAAACTAAGTGGTGAAGTAAAAATAAGTGGAGCCAAAAATGCCGCCCTACCAATAATCGCCCTAACCTTACTTGCAAAAAATAAAATAAATTTAACAAATATTCCAAATGTTGCTGACATAAAGACGCTTTGCCAACTACTATGCAATCTTGGTGCAAAGTGTGAATTTACCAGCGAAAACTCATTAACTATCGATACAAGCAGTGTAAATTCAACAAAAGCAAATTATGATATCGTTAGAAAGATGAGAGCTTCTATCTTAACGCTTGGGCCGCTTCTTGCACGCTTTGGACATTGTGAAGTAAGCCTTCCTGGAGGTTGCGCGATCGGACAAAGACCTATTGACCTACATCTAAGCGCACTTGAGAAAATGGGCGCAAATATCGAGATAAAGCAAGGCTATGTCGTCGCAACCGCACCAAATGGACTAAAAGGTGCAAAGATCGTTTTTGACAAGATAACTGTAACTGGTAGCGAAAACATCATCATGGCAGCAGCTCTAGCACACGGCACGACAGAGCTTTTTAACGTCGCTCTTGAGCCTGAAGTGGTGCAAATTTGTGAAATTTTAGCAAGTAGTGGCGTAAAGATCGAAGGCATCGGCACAAGCGAGCTAAAGATCACTGGTAGCGGACAACAGCTACTTGAAATTTGCGATATCGAAGTAATTCCAGACAGGATCGAGGCTGGTACATATCTTTGTGCTGGAGCCATAACAAATAGCAAAATTTCAGTTACTAACGCAAATGCTGCGCATATGACAGCCATTTTAAATAAATTTGAAGAGATGGGCTTTGGTGTCGAGGTCGATGGCGACAAGATCACGATATTGCCAGCCAAAGAGATAAAACCAGTAGAGATAAGAACAACTGAATATCCTGGCTTTCCTACGGACATGCAAGCCCAGTTTATGGCACTTTGCCTTGCGGCAAACGGTGTTAGCACAATAGATGAGAGACTTTTTGAAAACCGCTTTATGCACGTCAGTGAACTAGCTAGAATGGGTGCTGACATCCGCCTAAATGGGCATATCGCAAGTGTTTACGCCCCTGCAATTTTAAATGCAGCAGATGTGATGGCGACTGACCTTAGAGCTAGCTCAGCCCTAATACTAGCCGCTCTCATCGCAAATGGCGAGAGCTTGGTGCATAGAATTTACCACCTTGATAGAGGCTATGAGAGGCTTGAGGAGAAATTTAAAAGCCTTGGGGCAAAAATCGTTAGGCTTGAGGAGTAAAAATGCTAGTAAATGAGGCACTTGGGGCTTTAAAAGCTAAATTTAAACCAAAAAATGAGAGTGAAATTTTACCTCTTAGTGATGCTCTTGGTAAAACATTAGCAAATGGCGTGATGGCTGTCAAAGATCTGCCTTGCTTTGACAACTCAGCACTTGATGGATTTGCAGTCAAATTTGATGAAAAAGATAAACCTTATAAGATCATTGCAAGCGCCTTTGCAGGCGACAAAGAGCAGCTAAGCATCGGCAAAAACGAGTGCGTGAAGATAATGACAGGCGCTAAGATGCCAAAGGGTGCTGACACGGTCATGAGGTTTGAAGACTGCATCGTTGATGGTGAGTTTGTAAAAGCGCCAGAGAAGCTTAGAAAAGGTGATGCCTACCGCTTTAAAGGCGAAGAGGCGAAAATAGGCGAAATTCTCCTAAAAAGTGGCGAAATTTTAAATACAAGAAGCGTGATGATGTTAGCGGCTCAGGGCATAAGCTTTATAGATGTAAAAAAGCAGCCAAGCATTGCAGTTTACTCAAGCGGAAATGAGATCATTGAGCCTTGGCAAAGAGCGAGCGAAGATGAAATTTACAACGCAAATGCCTTTGGCATCACCGCACTTTTAAGCTCCATAGGTCAAAAAAGCTCATATCTTGGCATCATAAAAGATGAACTTAGCGCCGTAAAAGAGGCATTTTTAAACGCTGCAAACTACGATATTGTTATCTGCTCTGGCGGAGCGAGCGCAGGCGAGGCCGACTTTATGAAAATAGCTCTAAGCGAGCTTGGATACAGCGAAATTTTCTCACATCTTGACATAAGGCCTGGCAGACCTTGCAAGGCTTACGAAAAAGATGGCAAGCTTGTCTTTGTGCTCCCTGGAAATCCAATGGCAGCATATCTATGCCTAATGATGCTTGTTTTACCGCTTTTAAAAGACGAATGTTTTGTGACGCAAAAAGTAGTAAATGGTGAAAATTTAAAGGTAAAATCTGGCAGAGCAAATGCGGTATTTGGCAATGTAACTGATGGTAAATTTATAGCAACTAACGGCGGAAAATATGGCTCAGGCATGATAAAACATATCTTAAATAGCGATTTTGTCTTGATAACTAGCCCAGATCAAAGTGAAATTTTGAAAAACGATGAAATTTCACTAATAAAACTTCCATAATCCTTGACAAATGAAAAACAATCTGATAAAATACAGACTTCATTTTGATTGCGGGAATAGCTCAGGGGTAGAGCACAACCTTGCCAAGGTTGGGGTCGCGAGTTCGAATCTCGTTTCCCGCTCCATCTTTTTATTACTCTTTTTTTTATTTTCAACAAAACTTTTTGCAAATGAAGTCAGCATTTATCCGATGTATTGCATCGTAAATGACCAAATTTCACTTCGTACACTCGGCTTTGACGGCGAGGATAATGAAATTTTAAACTTAGAGGGCATGAGGGCTGCTAAGATTGAGAGCAAAAGACTCTACGAAATTTTAACTTCAAATTTTAAAACGTATAAAGACAAAAGCGGCGGAAGCGTAGTTTTTGTAAAAAACTGCCAGATCATGGATGAAATTCAGATGCACTTTTTAAAAGCGATCAGCGACGAGTATCCAGGCATCAGCGTGAGCGATCTTAGCATAAGCCCACAAAACAAACTCCCTGTAAATTTCAAAGATCTAGTCTTTAAAAACATATTTTTAAGCGATCAAAATAGCCAAAAAGGCGTCTTTAGAGTTTCATTTGAGGATGTTGATTTAAGTTTAAAAAGCCTTTATTTTAAATTTAGCTTTAACGCAAAAATGCCAGTTTTTATCGCTATAAATTCAATGAATACAAACCATATTTTAAGTCTACTTGACTATCAGCCAACGATGATAGAGTTTAGCAAATGGCCACGTGACGCACTCTCTGGACTAAGCGCAGCTACCTTGATCACAAAAATCCAGATAAAAAGTGGAGAAATTTTAACCAAACGCCAGTTTAACGCCGTTAGCCTTGTAAAAAAAGGCGAAATGCTAAATGCAGTTTTGATTGAAGGCGGCGTCAATATAATCGCCGAAGTAAAGGCACTTGAGGATGGAAATTTAGGCGATATGATAAAGATAAGAACAAAAGATAATAAAATTTTAGAGGCCACAGTTTCTGGCAAAGGACAGGCGATAATAAGATGAGAAAGATAGTTTTTGCAGCCACTGGAGCAAGTGGAGCTGGGCTTTTTCTAAAGCTATTAAATGCCGCCAAAGGTAGTTGCGAGGCGCACGTCATAGTTAGTAAAAATGCCATGAAAGTCTTGGAAGCTGAGGAGAATTTGAGGCTAAATTTAGATGAGCTTGGTGTGAAAATTTATAACGACTCTGACCTTGGCGCAGGCCCTGCCTCAGGCTCGTTTGGCACGGATGCCATGATCATAGCGCCCTGCTCTACCAACACGCTAGCAAAAATCGCAAATGGCATAAGCGATACGCTCATCACAAGAGCCGCAAGTGTCGCACTAAAAGAGAGACAAGGGCTAGTTTTAGGTGTTAGAGAGATGCCATTTTCAGCAATCACACTTTCTCAGATGCAGCTACTATCATCTCTTGGAGCTATCGTCGCTCCGCCAGTTTTAGGCTACTACGCAAGCATAAAGAGCCTTCTTGATATGGAAAATTTTATCATCGGCAAGTGGCTTGATGCCTTAAAAATCGAAAATAATCTTTACAAAAGGTGGCAAATTTGAAAAAATCTTGCATCTATCCAGGGACCTTTGATCCGATCACAAACGGGCATTTAGACGTTATCATAAGGGCTACGAAAATTTTTGACAAAGTCATAGTCGCAGTCGCAAAAAGTGACAGCAAACAACCGATGTTTGCACATGAAAAACGCATAGAGATGGCAAAAGAAGCAGTTTGCGAGCTTGGCAATGTAAGCGTACTTGGTTTTGATAACTTACTTGTTGATTTTGCTAAATCACACGGCATAAACACCGTCATCAGGGGACTTCGCGCGGTTAGCGACTTTGAGTATGAGCTACAAATCGGCTACGCAAATGCTGCACTTTGGGATGAATTTGAGACGGTTTATCTTATGCCAAGCTTAAATAACGCCTTCATCTCAAGCTCGATCGTCCGTTCAGTCTTACGCCACGATGGCGACGTGAGCAACCTAGTGCCAGCAAAAATTCTTAAAAATTTAAAGGCATAAAATGTATGTTTTGTTTGAAGGCATTGACGGCGTTGGCAAGAGTACACAGATAGAAATTTTAGCTTCTAAATTTAGTGATGCCATAGTCACAAAAGAGCCAGGCGGCACGCAGCTAGGTGAAAATTTACGAGAAATTTTGCTTAGTTCAAACATAAAAATAGGCAAAAGGGCTGAAATTTTACTTTTTTTAGCTGATAGAGCCGAGCATTTTGAAAAGCTGGTAGCTCCAAATTTAGGTAGGCTTATTTTAAGCGACAGAGGCTTTATCTCTGGCATCGCCTACGCTTTGGCAAATGATGAAAGCCTGGACGAAAACGTGCTTTTGGAGCTTAATAAATTTGCGCTAAATGATAAATTTGCAGATAAGATTGTTTTTTTTGAAGCAAGCCCTGAGCTAATAGGCGCTCGTCTAAAAAGTAGAGGCACAAGCGATAAGATCGAGGCTCGCGGTCTAGAGTATCTTTTAAAAGTGCAAAGCCTAATGAAACAAATTCTTATCAAAAACGACTTTGATACACTTTTTATAGATGCATCTAAAAGCATAGAGCTAATTTCAAAAGAGATAGAAAATTTTATAAATTTTAAGTAAAATCACAAAAAATAAAAAAGGATAATGCGATGATAACGGCACTTCGTGGCATGAAAGATATGCTTCCAGCTCGTGCAAAACTTTACGCACAGATAATCAAAAACTGCGAGGAAGTCGCAAAAAACTACGGATATGAGCAAATTTTAACCCCACACCTAGAGGAGACAGCGCTTTTTAAAAGAAGTGTCGGCGAGAGTAGCGACATCGTGGGCAAAGAAATGTATCAGTTTGAAGACAAGGGCGGCAACGACGTTTGCTTGCGTCCTGAGGGCACAGCTGGCGTGGTTAGAGCGTTTATCGAGGCAAAGCTAGATAGGGCAAATGTGACAAAACGCTGTTTCTATCACGGCTCGATGTTTCGCTATGAGCGCCCACAAAAAGGCCGTTTGAGAGAGTTTCACCAGTTTGGTTGCGAGTGCTTTGGCGAGGGCAGTGTTTACGAGGACGCGAGCATTATTTTGATGGTGAGCGAAATTTTTAACAGACTAAATATAAAAACAACCCTAAAGATAAACTCCCTTGGCGACGAGAGCTCGATGAAGTCTTACAAAGAAAAGCTCGTCAAATTTTTAGATGAAAACGACGATAAAATTTGCGAAGACTGCAAAAGACGTAAGCTCTTAAACCCTATCCGCGTGCTTGACTGCAAGATTGAGAGCTGCCAAGAAATTTACAAAAATGCTCCAGTCATCACTGATAGTCTAAGCGATGAGGCGCAGGCTGATTTTGCAAAACTGCAAGAAATTTTAACGGCAAATGGCGTGAAATTTGAGATAGACACTAAGCTAGTTCGTGGGCTTGATTATTACTGTAAGACGGCATTTGAGTTTATCAGCAACGAGATCGGCTCTCAAAGCGCGGTCGCAGGTGGCGGCAGATATGATAGACTAGTCGAGTATCTTGGCGGCAGAGCAAGCTACGGCGTTGGCTTTGCGATGGGAGTTGAGAGGATAATGGAAATTTTAGGCGAAGCTGAAGATGAGCGAGCTGGAATTTACCTTTGCGCGCTTGATGCGCCAAATTTAGACTTTGTCTATGCTCTTGGCTCAAAACTTCGCAAAAAATATCAGGTTGAAATTTCTTATGAAGCTAAAAAACTTCAAAAACATCTGCAAAATGCCGACTCAAAAAAGGCGAAAATTTTCCTTTGCGTGGGCGAAAACGAGATGAAAGAGAATAAAATTTGGTATAAAAATTTAGAAAACAAAGATGAAAAAACGGTAAATTTAGATGAGCTTGAAAAGGAGCTAGGATGAATGATTTTGGACTTAGCATTTGGGGCAATTCAAATTTTGTTATAGAAAATGGTAAGGTCTGCGTAAATGCGGCCAGCAAGCCAGCTATCATCGATATCGTACGTGACATCAGGGACGACGGATATAGAGGTCCGCTGCTGCTTCGCTTTCCGCACCTTATCCAAAAGCAGATCGAGCAGATCCATGCAAGCTTTGCAAAGGCAAAGAAAGAATTTGCTTACAAAGGTAGCTTTAACGCCGTTTTCCCACTTAAAGTCAATCAATATCCAGGCTTTGTAAAAAACCTAGTTCGCCTTGGCAAGCCCTACAACTACGGCCTTGAGGCTGGCAGTAAGGCTGAGCTACTTCTAACGATGGCATATAACAACGAAAAAGCGCCGATAACGGTAAATGGCTTTAAAGACAAAGAGCTCATAAATATAGGCTTTATTGCTGCTGAAATGGGCCACAACATCACGCTAACAATCGAGGGCTTAAACGAGCTTGAGGAGATCATCGCTACTTCAAAACAGAGATTTAAACCAAAACCAAAGATCGGACTTCGTATAAGGCTACACTCGACGGGATCAGGCCTTTGGGCAAAAAGCGGTGGCATTCACTCAAAATTTGGCCTAACATCAACAGAGCTCATAGAGGCTGTAAAGATGCTAAAAAAAGCAAATTTACTTGAAAATTTCACGATGATACACTTTCACATCGGCTCTCAAATAAGCGAGATCCATCCGCTCAAAAAGGCACTCATCGAGGCTGGCAACATCTACGCTGAGCTTAGAAAAATGGGTGCGATGAATCTAAAAGCGATAAATTTAGGTGGCGGCCTAGCCATTGAGTACTCTCAGTTTAAAGAAGAGAGCAGTAGAAACTATACGCTAAACGAGTATGCAAACGACGTTGTTTACATGCTTAAAACCATAAGCGAGCAAAAAAACGAGCCCCAACCTGATATATTTATCGAGTCTGGCCGCTTTATCGCCGCCTCTCATGCACTTTTGGTCGCCCCCGTGCTTGAGCTATTTTCTCAGGAGTACACCGAAGAGAAGCTAAATTTAAAGAAAAATAATCCAAATTTGATAACAGAGCTAGTCGATCTTTACAAGTCGATAAAGCCTTCAAATGCCCTAGAATACCTGCACGACGCCATCCACCACACAGAGAGCGTGCTAACACTTTTTGACCTTGGATATGTCGATCTTCAAGATAGGTCAAACGCCGAGGTGCTTTTAAAGCTCATCAGTAAAAAGGCTGTCGTGATGCTTGGCAACAAGAGCAACTCAAGCGGCGACTTAGCCAAAATCCAAAAAGAGGTGCAAGAGCGCTACTTACTAAATTTCTCGATCTTTCAAAGCTTACCAGACTTTTGGGGACTAAAGCAAAATTTCCCTATCATGCCGCTTGACAGGCTCGATGAGCGCCCTACTTTGCCAGCTTCTATCTGGGATATCACCTGCGATAGCGACGGCGAGATCAGCTACGATGATGAGAAAAACCCTCTACTTCTACACGACGTGGACGTGGAGAAAGAGGATTATTTTTTAGGATTTTTCCTAGTTGGCGCATATCAAGAGGTGATCGGCATGAAGCACAACCTTTTTACTCACCCAACAGAGGCTACGATAGAGCTTACAAACGATGGCTACAAGATCGTAAATTTACTAGAAAGCCAATCAATCCTTGATATTATGGAGGACATGGACTATGATATCTACGAAATCCAAGACACTCTAAATGAGCGCCTAGAGAAATCAACTCTGATAAACGAAACACAAAAGAAGCAAATTTTGGGTGAACTTTATCTATTTTTAAATGATAATAGCTACTTAAAAACTATCAACTAAAAAGGACGAAAAATGCAACTAGCAAATAGAATGCAAACGCTAAGTGAGTCGATAACTATTGCGATCAGCACAAAGGCCAAAGAGATGAAGGCTGCTGGTATCGACGTGATCTCACTTTCAGCTGGTGAGCCTGACTTTATGACTCCAAAAAAGATAAGAGAAACTGTAAAAAACGCACTAGATAATGACAGCAAAAGTGGCAAATACACGCCAGTACCTGGCCTGCCTGAAGTGATAGAGGCTATCAGAGTAAAGCTAAAAAGAGATAACGGACTTGACTACAAGGCAAGCCAAGTGGTGACAAATATCGGCGCGAAACACTCACTTTTTAACGTATTTCAAGCGCTTATCAACCCAGGCGACGAGGTCATTATCCCTTCTCCATACTGGGTGAGCTACCCTGAGATCGTTAAATTTTGTGGAGGCGTACCTGTCTTTATCGAAGCAAATGAGAGTACAAATTTCAAAATCACAGCCGAGCAGCTAAAAAAAGCGATCACACCAAAAACAAAAGTCTTTTCGCTAAATCACCCAACAAACCCAACAGGTGCGGTATATACAAAAGAGGAGATCGCGGTATTTGGCGAGGTTTTAAAGGGCACTGACATCATCATTACAAGCGATGAAATTTATGAAAAAGTGATCTACGGTAAAGAATTTCACGCAGTGGCCTCAGTGAGCGAAGATCTCTTTAAAAGAACGGTCACGATAAATGGCCTAAGCAAATGCGGAGCGATGCCTGGCTGGAGATTTGGCTATATCGCAAGCTCGATGGACTGGCTAATAGCTGGCATCAAAAAGCTTCAGAGCCAAAGCACAAGTAATATTAGCTCGATCGTGCAGATAGGCGCTATCCCATCGCTTCTTGGCGAAACTGATGACGATATCGAAAACATGAGAAAAGAGTACGAAAAAAGACGTGATGTGGCAGTTGAGATGATAAATGCTATCCAAGGACTTAGCGTAGTTAAGCCTGATGGCGCGTTTTATCTATTTGTAAAATGCAAAGAAGTAGATGGCGACTCGCTTAGATTTTGCAAAAAGATGCTTGAAGAGGCGAACGTAGCGACGGTTCCAGGTGTTGGCTTTGGCATGGAGGGATACTTTAGAATTTCCTTTGCGACTGACATCGAGAGCATAAAAAGAGCGATCGAGAGGATCGCAAATTTTGTAAAAAGCTACAAAATTTAATGATCAAATTTACTATTAATGGCAAAATTTTCGAGCTTGAAAACGATATTAACGTTTATGAATTTTTAGCAAAAAACGGCTATGAGCTTAAATTTATAGCCCTTGAGCGAGACGGAGAAATTTTGCCAAAAAAGCTTTGGCATGAGAGATTTATGAGCGAGGGCAAAGCTTATGAGATCGTCACTTTAGTCGGTGGTGGATGAGGAGAGAAATGATAGAAATAGTTCTAAATGGAGAGAAATTTAGCGTTCCTGCAAAAAGCCTTAGCGAGCTAAAAGAGCTTGCGCTTGGCGATAAAAATAGCGAAATTTATAAATTTTTAGAGAAATTTAACGCAACTGAGCCAGACATTTTTATCGTTGATGGCTTTGCCATAAAAGAAGATACCGAGTTACAAAATGACTCAAATGTCGTATTTATAAGGCGCGGCGTAATGCCAGAGCGTGAAATTTTACGCTCGATGATCGCTTCACGAAACAGCCCTGAGCTAAATTTAGCCCTAAGTAAAGCTGTGATCGGTGTGGCTGGACTTGGCGGACTTGGCTCAAATATCGCGCTAAGCCTTGCAAGAGTTGGTGTGAAAAAGCTGGTGCTTGCCGACTTTGACGTCGTTGAGCCAAGCAATCTAAACCGCCAGCAGTATTTCGTTCGCCACATCGGCTTGAAAAAGACGCAAGCGCTTAAAGAGCTGATAAACGATGTCAATCCCTTTGTCGAAGTTGAGACTCACGATATATTTTTGGATGAAAAAAACGTGGCAAGCGTCTTTGGCGAGTGCGAAATTTTATGCGAAGCCTTTGACAACGTCGCTGGCAAGGCGATGATATTAAACGAAGCAGGAGCTAGCCTAAAAGATAAAAAGATCATCGGAGCTTCTGGCATGGCAGGCCACTTTAGCTCAAATCTCATAAAAACCATAAAATTTGCCAAAAATGTCTATCTTTGTGGCGACCTCACAAATGAGGCAAAGATCGGTCAGGGGCTCATGGCGCCACGCGTGGCAGTCTGTGCAAACCACCAAGCAAATTTAGCCATTAGACTACTTATGGGTTTGGAGGCTTAAGTGCGAAATGATAGTTTGATCCTTGGCGGCAAGGAGTTTAAAAGCCGCTTTATTCTTGGCTCTGGCAAATACTCGCACGAGCTCATAGACTCCGCTGTAAACGAAGCTGGAGCACAAATTTTAACCCTTGCTCTTAGGCGCATAAACGAGAGCAAAGAGCGCAACATACTTGACTTTGTCCCAAAAGGTGTGACGCTTTTGCCAAACACGAGTGGCGCTAGAAACGCCAAAGAGGCCGTTCGTATCGCTCAGCTCGCACGTGAGCTTGGGTGCGGCGAGCTTGTTAAGATAGAGATCATCACCGACTCTAAATTTCTCTTTCCAGACAACGCTGAAACCATAAAAGCGTGCGAAGCGCTGGCAAATGACGGCTTTGTGCCGATGCCATATATGTTTCCTGATCTAAACGCCGCAAGAGCGATGCTAGCCGCAGGAGCTAGCTGCATAATGCCTCTAGCTGCGCCCATTGGCTCAAACCAAGGGCTAATTTTTAAAGATATCATTGAGATTTTGATAAACGAGCTTGATACACAGATCATCGTAGATGCAGGCATCGGCAGGCCTTCACAAGCCTGCGAAGCGATGGAGATGGGAGCAGCTGCGATCATGGCAAACACAGCTATCGCCTCATCAAAAAATATCCAGCTCATGGCAAGAGCCTTCAAAGAGGCTATCATCGCCGGTCGCAACGCCTATCTAGCAGGCCTTGGTGCAAAGAGCAAAAGCGCAAACGCCTCATCTCCGCTCACTGGATTTTTAGACTGATGAAATTTGCAAAAACCGACCACATGCAGCTGCTACCTCATATGGAGGATGTTGGCAGTGAGATAATGAATGAAATTTTAAAAGAGCGTGCTAGCTACAAGCCTGAAATTTACACCGAAGCGGATGTAAAAGCCGCACTTAGTGCAAAGCACTGCTCACTTGAAAACCTAAAAGCCCTACTCTCGCCTGCTGCGGCACCTTTTTTAGAGCAAATCGCCCAGCTCGCTCAGGAAAAAACAAGGGCAAATTTTGGCTCAAACATTACGCTTTTTACCCCACTTTACATAGCAAACTACTGCGATAATCTCTGCGTTTACTGCGGATTTAACGCTAACAATAAAATAAAAAGGGCAAAGCTAAGTGAAGAGGAGATCACAAGGGAGCTAAGAGAAATTTCAAAGAGCGGCTTGGAAGAAATTTTGATCCTAACTGGCGAGAGCGAGACCAACTCAAGTGTCGCATACATCGCAAATGCCTGTGCTTTGGCAAAGAAATTTTTTAAAGTAGTTGGGGTTGAAATTTACCCATTAAATTCTGACGGTTACGCCATGCTTCATAAAAGTGGCGTGGACTACGTGACCGTCTTTCAAGAGACCTATAATCCCACAAAATATGAAAAAATCCACCTTGGCGGCAACAAAAGAATTTTTCCTTACCGCATAAACGCGCAGGAGCGAGCGCTGCTTGGTGGCATGAGAGGTGTTGGCTTTGCAGCACTTCTTGGCATAGATGACTTTAGGCTTGACGGCTTTGCTACGGCACTTCACGCAAGCTTAGTTCAAAAAAAGTATCCGCACGCCGAGATCGCATTTTCATGCCCAAGACTTCGCCCTATCATAAATAACGACCGTATAAATCCACGCGACGTGGGCAAGCGAGAGCTTTTGCAAGTGATCTGTGCTTATAGAATTTTTATGCCAACAGCCAGCATCACCATCTCAACCAGAGAAAAAGCGAAATTTCGCGATAATGCCGTAAAGATCGCCACAAATAAGATAAGCGCTGGCGTAAAAGTGAGCATCGGCGCTCACGGTGAAGAGAAAAAGGGCGACGAGCAGTTTGAGATAAGCGACGACAGAAGCGTAGATGAGATCAAGACTATGCTAAAAGCAAACGGCCTAGAGCCCTTGATGAGCGAGTATGTCTACGTTTAAAATTCTCTGCGTAGCCGACTTTGAAAGCTATGATGGCGATGATTTTTTAAAGAGGATACAGCTACTTTGCAAGGCTGGCGTGGATGAAATTTTGCTTCGTGCAAAAGGGCTAAATGAAGCTGATTTTTACGATCTTGCCAGGGTTGTGGCTCAAATTTGTGAAAACTACCGCAAGAAATTTATCATTAATCAATTTTTTGACGTAGCATGCAAACTAAAGAGCGACTTTTGGCTCACTTCGGCACAGCTTGATTTTTTTAAAAATCACGGCATTTTTTTAGAAGAATTTAGACAAACAGCTAAAATTTATGCCCCAGCTCACGACCTAGAGCAGGCAAAAATTTCAGCCTCTATCGCTGACGTGCTCGTTGCTTCTCATATATTTGCCACCTCTTGTAAGGCGGGTTTAGAGCCAAAAGGACTAAATTTTATAAGCGAACTAAAAAGCTTTAATAAAGAAATTTACGCACTTGGCGGACTAAATAGCGAAAACTACAAAGATGTCATAAAAGCTGGTGCAAGTGGCGTTTGTTTTATGGGCCTAGCATTGAACTGCGATATAGAGCTTATAAAAAAGATAGTAGAAAGCAAAAACGAGTAAATTTAGCTTATAATGATTAAATTTTATATAAAACAATACATAAAATTTTACTAATTTTTCTAGCAATATAACCATTTTATATCGAGTATAAGCAGCGCTATAAGGTCTGGCAACACATATAGTAAGAGCATGAAAAAACATCAATAAACTAAAGAAGTAAACAACAAACACAGCTAAACATAGAGATATAACCTGTATAAATCCCAACCTCTAGCTCAAAATAAACTACTAAATTTTAATAAAAAGCCACTGCATATTAATAAAAGCAGTGGCTTTAAAATTAAACTGATTCAAGAAATTTTCTTTTGTTTTGGACGAAAGACTTCCATCACATTTTCATCAGTCTCAATAAACGCACCCTCTATCAGATCTATGCAATAAGGCACCGCTGGAAATACCGGCTCCAAGCACTCTTTTATCGCCTTTGGCTGGCCTGGTAAATTTATAATAAGTGCGTGCCCTCTGATGCCTGCTGTTTGGCGCGATAGGATCGCTGTTGGGACGTATTGCAGGCTTGCGGCTCTCATTAGCTCGCCAAAGCCTGGCATCATCTTCTCGCAAACCGCCTCAGTAGCCTCTGGCGTAACGTCTCTCACCGCTGGTCCTGTACCACCGGTAGTTAGCACAAGGTCGCAGCCAAGTACGTCCACCATGTGCACAAGCCTCTCTTTTATCAGCTCAAACTCATCTGGTATAACCTCGTAAAAGTACTCACGCTCGCTCACTATCCAGCTATCAAGCACCTCTTTGATCGCAGGACCCGACTTGTCCTCATATGTGCCTTCGCTTGCACGGTCAGAAAGGGTTAATATACCTATTTTTGCTTTCACTTTTTCTCCTTTAGTAGTTTTCGTTTAAAATTTTTGCCAGCGTCTCTTTATCTACGCTCTCGTATGCCAGCAGATATGAGCTGATCTTTGCGATCTGCTCATTTGTACCCTTTAAAAAGGACATTATCTCTTCTTTTGCTTGTTTTAAAATTTCTTCTACATCATTTGGATTAGGGACAAATGAGCTCCCCATGCCGTATTCATAAACCATCTTTGATGCGATCTCTTTGGCTAAATTTAGATCACTGCTCGAGTTTGAAAAAATATCATTTTCGTCTATTTCAAGCTTACACATACCAGAGATTAATACTTTAATGCGAGATATCATCTGCGACTTTGACTCTATCTCTTGCTCGGTTGCCATAAAGCGGTCTTCAATGAGTGAAATTTTTTCAAATTTCACATCAAACCAGTAAGCACTAAGTGCCTTTGCACCTTGATAGACGGCTTGGATTTTTTTCTCGCTCTCGCTGTAGCTTAGAACCTTTTTTTTGCCGAGCAAGACCTTATTTAAAACAGCTTCAAAGTCTCTTATTTTTAGTACGCTCTCATTATTTCTTAGAGCATTTATCGCAGCTTCATTTACAAGGGTGCTAAGTGCGGCACCTGAAAAGCCAACGCTCATCCTAGCGATATCTTCGGCTGAAACATCGCATTTTTTATCTTTTAAATAGGTATTTAAAATAGCCACTCTGTCGTTAAAATCAGGCATCGAAAGAAAAATTCTCCTATCAAAACGACCCGATCTAAGTAGTGCCTCGTCGATCATTTCGATCCTATTTGTTGCCGCTATGACAATAATGCCAGAGTTATCCTCAAAGCCATCCATCTCGGTTAGTAGCTGATTTAGAGTGGCTTCTCGCTCGTCATTTCTAGTACCACCCCTGCTCTTTCCGACAGCATCTATCTCATCGATAAAGATAATAGACGGAGCATAGGACTTAGCTTTGCTAAAAAGTTCTCTTACTCTTTTTGCACCCATGCCAACATAAATTTGCACAAAACTAGCACCATTTTGGTAGAAAAATGGTACATTTGCCTCGCCTGCAACGGCCTTTGCAACAAGCGTCTTGCCAACACCTGGAGGACCTACCATTAGCACACCTTTTGGCATTTTGATACCAAAATTTCTGTATTTTTGTGGATTTTTCAAAAAGTCAACTATCTCACTAAGTTCGCTTTTGACCTCACTAATGCCAGCCACATCACTAAATCTAACATTTGAAATAACTGGCATCACATTTTGATTTAGCACGCTTTCTATCTCTAAAGCACCATCTTTTTTATTAAAAAGGCTCTCGCTTTTTTTATTAATACTCCTAAAAATGTAAGCGTACCAAAGGATAAAACAAACAAAGATGATAAATCCCCAAACCATACCAGGAGTGATGTATTGCTTAGTCTTTTCAACAGGCACTTTTTTGATAAGCTCTTTTAAATCAATGCCCTCTTTCATGATAGAAAAGCGATTGTTTTGTGCATAAAGTATGACTTCATCACCGTCTATGACTGCTCTATCGACAAAATTTCCCTCCATGAGCTGCATATACTGAGAGTATGTGATATTTCGTGGCTCTTTGCTAACGGCAAAAAGTAGCACACCTATTAAAGCAATGGCGGCGATTATTAGGATATTTTTTCTGTTAAATTTAAATTTTTGCATAATTGGCATCTGGCTTAATTTCATATTCGCTTACCTCCAACCACTCTTTCGTTATGTCTTTTTCACTAAAAATTTTAGCTTTATTGTAAAACTGATCAAAGCCCTCGTAAAAGTCGCCGTTTTTTTGCTCGACTAAAATTTTTAAAGTCTCTTTGTATTTTTTTCTAAAATTTTCATTATTTTGCAAAGCTATGCCTTGTAAAATTTTTAGCCTACCTTTTGCCACATCACCGCTAACATCACTCTTTAGTGTCGCTGAATGCGTATCACGCCTTGGTGAATAGACAAACGCATGCAGATGCGTGATAGGAAATTTCTTAAAATTTTCCACAGCCTCTGCCCAAATTTCCTCGCTCTCTCCTGGATGTCCCACGATGTAGTCCGTACCAAGTGCAAAGCCAAGTGAGCTAAGCTCATTAAAAAGCTCCAAGTCGCTAAATGCATCGTTGCGTCTTCGCATGATCTTTAGCATCGCCTGACTCGTGTGTTGAAGTGCGATATGTAGATGACGCTCTAGCCACTCTTCTTTTAAAATTTCTCTAAAGCTCTCATCTATCTGGCTTGGCTCAATACTTCCGAGCCGAATACGTCTAATGCCAGAAATTTTACCCAAGTTTGCCAAAAGTTTACCAAGAGAGCTATTTGTATCTTTACCGTAACTGCCTATATTTGTGCCAGTTAGGACAAGCTCATTATATCCGTTTTGAGCTAAAATTCTTGCCTCTTTTAATATCATAGCCTCATTCATGCTTCTAGCCCTACCGCGCACTGAAGGGATGATGCAGTAACTGCAGTTAAAGTTGCAACCTTCCTGAATTTTTATAAAAGCCTTTGTGTGATTTTCGTAATTTGTAACTATATTTTTATCGATAGAGTTTAAATTTCCGAGCTCAAAAAATGGCTTTTCTTGTTTTAAAAGCTCATTTAGATCACTCTTTTTACTAGCTCCAAGCACGCCAAATATACCACTATTAAATAGCTCCTTACCCTTGCTAACCGCACCACACCCAGTTAGCACCACCTTCGCTCCACGCCTTTTTACACCGTTTATGTAGTTTCTGACACCGCTATCAGCAGAATTTGTGACTGTGCATGAGTTTATGACCACAATATCAGCAGCATCTTCATCATTTGTGATCTCGTAGTCTTTGATGTAGCTTTTTAAAAGCTCGGTATCATAGATATTTGTACGACACCCAAATGTTTTAAAAAATATCTTTTGCATCAAATACTTTCGCTCTCTTGCTCACCGTGTGCAGTATGATCGCTTGGATTTTCTTTTTTACCTACAAACATAGTTTGCGTTGGATAAGCGATCTTTATATCATCTTGAGCCAAAAAAGCCTCGATGATCTCAGCACTTATTGTGCTTCTAAGTGCCAGCGTGGCATAGGAATTTGACATAAACCAGCATGAGATATTTATGCCATAAGGCTCAAAAAACGTATAAATTCTTGGCTCGACATTTGGATTTTTGATGCTATATTGGCTTCTTAATTTATTCATTTGACGTTTTGCGATATCGGTATAGCCTTTTGAGTATTTCTTGACAACATTCCTTGCCAAATAGACAGCCTTTTTATGATTGCTATCAAAACTTATCATAATATCTATACCGTCCCAAACTGTCTTCATACCATAGTGAGCATAGTTTGCGATCAGATCGGTAAAGATGTAGTTATTTGGTACAAAGATGATCCTACCTGCACGGCGGTTTGTTTTATAGGTTGAGTAGCTAACATCCTCAAAAACGGTTAAGCGAAGCAGCGAAATATCAATGACGTCGCCTACAAATTCGCTCCCATCATGAAATACCCTAATCCTATCGCCTACATGTATAGAGCCACCAAACATGATCACCATCCAGCCAAGCATACTCATAAACATATCTTTCATGGCAATGGCGATACCAGCTGAAGCAAAACCTAGCACAGTTACGAGATAAGTGACATTTTCTATATACGAAAAAAGCAAGATTATGATGATTACGGTTATATTTAGAACGTTTAAAAATTTATTGACCGTGTAAAATCTCTCATTATCAGTAATTGTTCTTTTAACGATAAATTTGGCGATAAAGGTTAGTCCGATGGTCAAAACAATGACGATAGTCGTATAGCCCATGCTTAAAAACTGAGCTTTTATATCAGCCGTTGTTAAATTTATAGCTTCATCAGCCCTTTTCTCATAGACATTAAAAGTCGTATCTGCGATCTGTTTTGCAGCTTTAAAGTCACCTATTTCTTGCTTGACTAGATTTAGGCTTGCTCTATCTTGCTCATTATTATCCAATAAATTTAGCCTATTTAGTAAATTTTCCTTTGCTTCGAGCTTTTCTAAAAGCGCATCAAGCTCTTTTATATGTTTTTTATATTCGATCTTGTCGCTTTTTATCTTTTTGATGTATGAGAAGCCAGATACCAGCGCAACAGGGCTTGTTATCCTTGGTGGAGTGTCCATTTCTGGGGCTGCTAGCATATTTGAAAATGGTGTTTTCTCATACTCTTTTAGCAAATTTATCTGCTCTTTTAAGGTTTGGATCCTCTTTATAAGATCACTACCCTTTTTTGAGTTCTTATCTAATTTTTTTAGATCATTTTCGTTTTTTTCAAGCTCGTCAAGCAGTTTTTGGTAGGTGTTATAGTTAGCATATCTTGTAATCCAGATATTATTTTTTAGCGAATTGTCTAAGCTTGAAATTTCTTTTCTAAGCTCACTGTTTTGTAAAATTTGTGAACTATTTGACTCAACGCTAGCATTTTCTTCTGCGTAAAGAGCAAAGCAGTAAAGCAATAAAATAAAGATCTTTTTCATTTAAATTCTCTTAAAATTTCTAAAATATCCTCTTTTTTGACGTCATTTTTAATGATCGCACCGCCTATCCTGTCTGCGATGATGAAATTTATCTTATCATCTTTTGTTTTTTTATCCATAAAAAATGCCTCATAAAATGCATTTTTGTTTTGTATTTTATAACTTACCGGAAGATCAAATTTTACTAAAACCTGCCTGATCTCTTCGGCCTCTGCCTCGCTCATAAGTCCTAATTTTACGCTTAAACGATTTGCCATATTCATACCTATCGCTACCGCTTCGCCGTGCAAAAACTCTTTGTAGTTTGTTTCGTTTTCGATGACATGAGCAAATGTGTGACCGTAGTTTAAAATGGCTCTTAAGCCTTTTTCTTTCTCATCTTGCTCAACTACTTTCGCCTTTAAATTTACCGACTTTTCAACCAGTCTGGCTAAATTTTCATCATTTAAATTTATGCTTTTTAGCCACTCAAACATCTCTTTATCAAATGTTATTGCCATCTTTAAAGCTTCAGCAATACCTGCCACAAATTCTCTCTTTGGAAGTGTTTTTAAAAAGTCTGTTTCACAAAAAACCGCCTTTGGCTGGTAAAAAGAGCCTATTAAATTTTTACCAAATTTATTATTTACGCCAGTCTTTCCGCCCACACTAGCATCAACTTGTGCTAAAAGCGTAGTTGGGATATTTATAAAATTTATCCCTCTTTCATAAATGCTTGCTGCAAAGCCAGTCATATCGCTTATGACGCCACCGCCAAAGGCAATTAGCGTAGATGAGCGATCAAATTTACTAACAAAAAGCTGCTCTAAAATTTGCTCTAACGTCTCTAAATTTTTATACTCTTCGCCGTCAGGAACGCTTATGATAAATTTCTCATCGCACTTTAAAACGCTAAGTAGCTTTTCGAGATGAAGGCCTGCTACCTTAGCATTTGTAACGATACCGACCTTGCCTTTTAGCTCAAGCTTTTCAAGCTCGTTTATGTAAATTTTGTAGCCTGACGTCTTTTCTCTAAGATTTAAATTTATCTGCATTTTTTACTCACTTACTGGCACAAAAAGTTGTGCATTTTGGCTCAATTTCTTATAAAGCCTATTTAAATTTGTCGATAAAAAGGCAAAAGCTCCACCATTTGCCACACTCTTGCTAAACATCACAAAATGAAGTAAATTTTTTGTATTTTTTAGCTTAACAAGCGGATTTTTTAGGCTATGATTTTCTATCTTTATGCGTTTTGAAAATAGCGCACTAATGCTTTCAAAATGCTCCTTTAACGCCTCGTCATCGCTATGTTTATTGTCAAAATAATAAAATTTCATCTCAAGATCAAGCTGCGCACAACAATCTGTTATCACGGCTGATTGATTTTCCACTTCTTGGCTTTGATCGCCTAGTATCACACCCTCTTTTATATCTGAAAGCAAAATTTTACCAGTCTTTAGCACTGGAAGCTTGAGCTTATAAAAGAGCTTTTGAAATTTAAAAAAGTACTTATCATCGCTTAAGATTAGCCCTATGTCGTGCTTTGCGACGTCTGATTTGATCTCTTTATTGTCGCTGTTAAAATAATCCATCAAAACAAGAATATTTTTCTCTTTTATCGCCTTTAGTCTCTCTAAATTTTCACCCAAAGTCGCGTTTATGACTCTAAAAATAAGGCGTTTGTTATTTAGCTTTGAGTGCATATATAGACTATCTTCTATAAGCTTGCTAACGCGCTCTTTACTCATTGATTTCATATCAATTAGTGCGTATATGTTACTACCAAATGGACTTGGAAACTGACCACTCTCGCGTTTAATAGAACGGTAAACATTTTGAAGCACGTTTGGATCGCCGACAATTAGCAAAATATCGCTTGGTTGTATCATTATATTTGGCTTTGGCAAGATGATCTCGCTGCCTCGATATATGAGAGCTATTCGCCATTTTTTCTGAGCTACAGAGCTGATGTGACGATACATATAAGAGCTGCCTATTGGTACCTTAACCTCCATAATCTCGCCCTCGCTAAGGCCGATATTATCAGCCAAAACTGGCAGATCAGGTAAATAATCCATAAGCCTTGAAGCTGCAATATCCCTGATATCAACAACATCTAAATGCTTATCCTTTGAAAATATCTCTTTATGCTCCTCATCAAGCTCCCATGAGCTCATAAAAACAGTCTCGGTCTTTGTGCTGATCTGTCTTAAATTTTCATAGACTGCAATCGCCTCATTTTTATCATCGCAAACTATACAAAACTGACTAAAGTAGCCATCGCTTATGCTTTTTAGCTTTGAAAGACTAGTTGGGTCGAATTTATAAAAAGTGAAATTTTCGTAATTTGCTTTTTGTCTATAATCATCACTCGAAACAACGATATAGTGATGTAAATTTGATTTTGTTTCAAGTAGTCTGTTTAAAAAATTTCTTGCGAAAGTTCCATCTGCGATTATTAAAATTTTCTTCATCAATTCTCCGTATTTTAAAGCTCACATTATAACAAAAGGTCTTTAAAATAAGCTATTTTGGCTATAAATTTAGAAATTTACAGCCAAGAAAATTTAAGAGATTATTTCAGAGATTAGTGTATCGATTGCTAAATTTGTAGCCTTGTTTATAGTATCAAAAATAGTACTTGAGCTTGGATCTGGGCAGAAAATTTCTTTTGTGATCATGCCTGATTTTAGTGAAGTGTTTGCATTAAATAGCTCATAAGCTAGCGAAACTTCGGCCTTGTCGCCTCTTATTTGAAGAGAGATGATGCTTACTTTTAGTCTAAGATCTTTTGCATTTGGTGAAAATATCGGCTTAGCAGCACAGTTTGAATAAAGCCCTTTTACAAGCGATTTATAAACCATTTCGCTTGGCTCAGAGACAAATTTAGCATCGCTTAGGTATCTGATTTTATTATTTTCAGCCACGATCAAAATTTTTCTAGTATCAACCATGTCAAGAGCACTCACGTTTTCTATGAAGACATTTTTTAGCTCTTTTTGCTTGTTTTCAGCTGAGCACTCTTTGTTTGAATAGTGGATTTCATACATCGTAGCTTGCGGCACATCTGTCTTTAGTGAGCAGCCAAGAAAGAAAAAAGCAGCCGCTATGTATATCAAATTTCTCATTTCTTATCTCCTTTGTCGTTTGAGACTGGATTTGTGAAGAAAAACTCGTAAGGATTATCTTCGAGTCTTTGGAGCGCACCTCTAAACTCGCGAAGCGTTTTATCAAATCCATTTAAAAAATCACTCGCTTCTCTTAATAACGGCCCAACTGTATTTCTAAGGTCGTATTCGCCATCTTTTGCTTTTTCGGTGATAAGTTCTTGCAGCGAATTATATCCAGTAATAGCCGAATTTGCCGATACAAAAACTTGGTTTGCGTTTGAAATTAGAGTGTTTAAATTTTTAACAAGCTCTTTTGTGTCGGTTTTGTTTAAACTATCTGTAAAACTTTTAACATTTTTAACAATAGAGTCAATCTCACTTAGTCCCTCTTCATCTGTTAAAACTTGTGTAAATTTATCGATATTTTTAAGGATCGACTCTACGTGAGCGATATTTTCAGGAGAGAAAAAGTTATCGACCTTGTCAAGGGTTTGATTTATCTTTAAGGTGATGTTTTCTGCATTGTTTCCAAGTTTTGAAAACAAGCTCTCTTCAAGCTGCAAGACAGGCTTTTGATCTGACGAAAAATCCTTAGTGCCGCGGCTTATATTTATACTAGCAACGCCACTAATAGCCTGAACTTCAATACTTGCAATACTGTCAGCCTTTATAGGCAGATCTTCTCTTATCTTCATCGTGATATTTATAAGAGCATTTTTGTCATCGACAAAATTTATATTACTGACCGTTCCAGCTGGTACACCGATAAATTTAACTGTTGAATCAACCTTTAGTCCACTTGGTAGCTCAGTTGTATGAATGTAGTACTCTTTAAAATCAACCTTTGTGTTGTTTTTGCTAGTCATCCACCAGATAAATACCGCAAACGCTGTAAGGCAGGCTATAAAAAACATGCCAACAATGGTATAAGAATTTCTATTTTCCATCTACTTTTTCCTCATTTTAAATAACTCTTCAAGCGGGTTGTTCTCGAGGTATTCGAGTTCTTTTATATTTCCCTCAAAAGCTATCTTTTTGTTATCTATTATCAAAAATCTATCCAAAATATCAAAAATACTATCAGCATCATGCGTCACCATAACTACGGTAAGTCCGATACTATCGCGCAGATCTTTTATAAGAGCGTCCATCTGACGTGAGCTAACAGGATCAAGACCGCTGTTTGGCTCATCTAAAAATAGCACTCTTGGACTCAGCACCAAAGCCCTTGCTAGCGCGGCACGCTTTTTCATACCGCCACTTAGCTCACTTGGATAAAGCATAGAAACTTCTTTTTTAAGTCCAACTTTTTGTATCCAAAACATCGCTATCTCATCGATCTGACGCTTGTTAAATTTAGAGTACTCATGAAGCAAAACACCCACGTTATCAAGGATCGTCATCGAGCTATAAAGCGCTCCAAACTGAAACATCGTTCCACTTTTTAGCTTTATCTCTTGTTGCTCTTGTAGTGAGCTTTTCCACATATTTACACCATCAAATGTTATATCACCATTATTTGGTTTTTTTAGATATATCATCGTCTTCATGAGCGTCGTTTTACCAGTGCCGCTACCACCCAAAAAGCCATAAATTTCTGCCTCTTTTACGCTCCAGCTCACATTATCGTGCATTATCTTATCGCCATAACTTGTTGTTATGTTTTTTCCAACTATTATTTCGTTCATATTTTTAGCCACATAAAAATTATCGCAAAAAAGGCATCAAGTGCGATGACCCAAAATATCGCATTTACAACACTAACAGTAGTCATTGCTCCAAGGCTCTGAGCATTTTGACTCACGCCAAATCCTCTCATGCATCCAATGATCGCTATAACCGCACCAAAAAATGGAGCCTTTATCATGCCAACAGCAAAATGCCTAAGCTCAACCATCTCGCGAAATCTATTTAGATAGTCACTAAAACTGATATCAAGTATTGTTTGACAAATGATCATCTGCCCCAAAATACTTATCGCATCAGCTATAAAGATAATGACAGGCACACAAAGCACCATGGCGATGATGCGCGGCAGCACCAAAAAGTTAAACGGCTCAAACCCCATCGTCTTCATCGCATCTATCTCTTCAGTTAGCTTCATGGCGCCTATTTGTGCAGTAAAACTAGAAGCAGACCTACCTGCAATAACGATAGCAGCTATAAGCGGAGCCACTTCTCTAAGCGTCAGCATCCCCATGATCTCGACTATAAATATACTTGCCCCAAAGCTTGCAAGCATCGCACTGCCAAGATACGCAAGCACGACGCCTATCAAAAAAGCGGTGAGTGATACGATAAAAACAGCATTTACGCCGCCATCTTTTATATAGTTGCTAAATTCCCTAAATCTAAGACTGGCTGGATTAAATAAAATTTTTACGCTTTTTATCAAAAATTCACCCAAAAATGTACCAAACTCAGCTAAATTTATAAAACCTTCACAAATTTTTTCACCAAGTCGTGAAAAAAAATTTAGACTATTATGCGGTGGCATGTAGTTAAAGTCGATCTTTTCATCATTTAAAAGTTCGCCCATCGCTCTTACCTTGGGATCATTTGTAATAATCTCAAATTTCTTACCGTTTAGCGCATTTCTTAAAAGTATCAAAACAGCGTAATCAATACTTTTGAGCTCACTAAAATCAAATTTAACACTACCTCTAAATCGTGAAATTTTCTTAAAAATACCTTGTAAATTTTTTGCATCTTTATAGCTAAACTCGCCTATAAATTTTATAGTCTGAGTGCCATTTGCTTTGGTAAAAATGATGTCATTTCTCTTTTGCAAAAAGTTCCTTTGCCTTAAAATTAGCGGATTATATTATAAATTTGTTAAAATAGAAAATCAGAAAATAAGGGATAACAATGAAATTTGAAGTTATAAAAAAAGATGGTAACGCAAGACGTGGCGTTCTAAAGACAGCTCACAGCGAGATTCAAACGCCTGTTTTCATGCCAGTTGGCACGGTTGGCGCAGTAAAAAGCCTTGATGCCTTTGATATGAGTGAAATTTTGGATGCAAAGATCATTCTAGCAAACACATATCATATGTACTTGCGTCCTGGCAGCAAGGTCGTGCGTGAATTTGGCGGGCTTCATGGATTTTCTAAATTTGATTGCTCATTTTTAACAGATAGCGGTGGTTTTCAGGCATTTTCGCTTAGATCAAACACCAAAAATGATGATGGTGGGATAAAATTTAAAAGTCATATTGACGGCAGTACGCACTATTTTACACCAAAATCTGTTCTTGATACACAGTACGATCTAGGTAGCGACATTATGATGATACTTGATGATTTGGTTGCCCTACCTGCTGAGCCAAAGAGGATCGATCTAAGCATAAAACGAACTATAAAATGGGCAAAAGAGGCGATTAATTATCACAAATTTATGCAAAACAAGGGCATTGGGCTAAACCAAAATATCTTTGGCATCGTTCAGGGTGGAACCGATTATGATGCGCGTAAATTTTGCGCTGAGGCTTTAAATGAGATGCCATTTGACGGCCTTGCAATAGGAGGTCTTAGCGTTGGAGAGAGCAACGAGGCGATGTATGACACGGTTGAGGCAGTCATGCCATTTATGGATGAGCTAAGGCCTCGCTATCTAATGGGTGTTGGCACTCCAGAAGATCTAGTCGAAAATGTTGAACGCGGTGTTGATATGTTTGACTGCGTAATGCCAACAAGAAACGCAAGAAACGGTACGCTTTTTACCAGCTTTGGCAAGATAAATATAAAATCAGCCAAATTTATAAATGACCATATGCCAATCGATCCAGAGTGCCAGTGTTACACCTGCAAACGCTACTCTAGAGGCTATCTAAACCACCTTTTTAAGGCAAGAGAGCTCACATTTTTTAGACTGGCAAGCCTTCACAACCTACACTACTATCTAAATCTGATGAAAGAGATGAGAGCGGCCATAGAAAGAGACGAATTTGCCAAATTTAAGATAAATTTTTATGCAAAAAGAGCAAGCAATGAATGCTAATCTTAGCGGATATTTCTATGGCGATGGCTTTGACTATATTATCTTAAATTTTGGCGCTGATTCACAGAAATTTCTCTTTAAAAATGGGCAAATTTTTAAAGAAGAGCTAAACTCAGCTTGTGATAAAAATGAATTTTTAGAAACGATAAAAAAGATGCTTGATCATTTTTTAAATAAAATTTTAGAGCACGAGAGCGAGCTTGAAAGCTATGAGAAAATTTACACAGGAAGTGTAAAAGTAGCAAATTTCGCCAAAAGACATCACATTTTGAGATATGAGATCAGAAAATTTGAAAGTATGATTTCTCGCATTTACGAGGCTTTGCAAATTTGTGCAGCAGAACAAAACGAGCTTAAAAAGGAGTTAAAAAATAGTATTCACAAATGTGGAGTCCTAAAAAACATGATTAGTGAATACTCAGCAAGAGTCGAGGATATCTACACTTTCATACAAAGTGATAAAAACGACAAAATCAACAAAAACATTTATCTTTTAACGCTACTTTCAGCGCTATTTTTGCCACTAAATTTTATTACTGGCTTTTTTGGAATGAATACACAAGGTTTACCATTTAGTGGATTGAAAGATGCAACATCTGCAGTAGTTTTATTGATGTCAATCGTAATACTTTTTTGCATAATATTTTTATTTTGGTATGCAAATAAAAAAAGATAAAAAATTAAAATTAATATTTAAAAGATATTTTGCAAGTATTTTTAATTAGATTATTCGAAACAATATAAATATCTTTATATTAAAAATAAATCTAACTAAATATTGTGAGTAAAAATTAAAGAAAGAAATTACAAAAAAATTTGTAAAAAAGATTGTCCTGAAATTTCAGGACAACTATGATTATTTTCTAAGTTCGCGGATCTTAGCAGCTTTACCACGAAGTTCACGTAGATAGAATAGCTTAGCTCTTCTAACACGACCTTTTCTAAGGACCTTTATCTCTTCAATTGAGTCGCTAAAGATTGGAAAAATTCTCTCAACACCAACACTATTAGCACCGATTTTTCTAATAATAAATGTTTCGCCAGTGCCCCTACCGCGTCTAGCTATACAAATACCTTCAAAATTTTGAATTCTTGTTTTGTCGCCCTCATGAATACGAGTAGCCACACGCAATGTATCACCTGCACGGAAGTCAGGGATATTCTTACTAGCAATTTGTGCATTTTCAAACGCTTCAATGTATTTATTTCTCATGTTTTTCCTTATTTATGTGGCTTTAGCTTTTGATATAAATCAGGGCGAAAGTACCTTGTTTTGCAGTGAGCCATCTTGTTTTTTAAGTTGTGGATTTTAGCATGATTACCCTTTAAAAACTCTGAAACCACAAAGAGAGATTTAAAATTATCAGGTTTTGTAAAAGATGGAGCTTCAAGCAAATTATCCTCAAAACTCTCCACTTCAAGACTCATATCGTTTCCTAAAATCCCAGGAACATTTCTTGATATAGCGTCGCTCATGCAAAGTGCGGGCAGCTCACCACCAGTTAAAATAAAATCACCTATGCAAAAAACTTCATCTGCCCAAAGCTCAACAACACGCTCATCAAGCCCTTCATATCTACTACAAACAAAGCAAATATGATCTTTTTTAGAAAGCCTTTTTGCATCATTTTGGCTAAATTTTTTACCAGCTGGCATCAAAAATATCACATGAGCATTTTTATCTTTTTCTTTTACAAATTTTATTGACTCGTCTAAGGGCTGCGGAAACATCAAAAGCCCTGCTCCGCCTCCAATCATATAATCATCGACTTTATTATGCTTATCTTTGGTAAAATTCCTTGGATTTATAAAATCAATTTCGATAAATTTATTACCAATTGCACGTTTTAAAATAGAATCACAAAAGTAAGGTTTAACCAAATTTTCAAAAAGGGTAATAAATGTAAATTTCATGAATTTTCTAAGATGTCTTTCGAGCCTTTTACTAAAATCTCTCCACTATCTAAATTTACACTTACGATAAAATGCTCTAAATATGGAATGTAAAAATTCCTCGGCTTGCCACTAGCAATAAGTCCTTCATCTGTTTTTACATATAAAAGCGAATTAGCAAAATTATCCTGAATATCTTCTACAATACCTAAATTTTCTCCATTTTCTACAACCTTTAAACCTATGATATCAAATTGAAAAAATTCATCTTTTTTTAATTTGCAGTTTTTTCTAGTGAGTTCTTTTGTGGTGTAGATAGTTTTATTTACAAGTGTTTTAGCAAGGTCTAAGTCATCAAAATTTTCAAACAAAACCAGCTCTTTTTGTCCATTATAGTCTTTTATGGTAAGCTGATCATTGTTTTTATCAAAAAAAGTTACACCTTTTTTAAACTGTTCTGGAAAGTCGCTCTTGTTGTGAAGTTTTAAATAACCCTTTAAACCAACACATCTTCCGATAGTAGCGACTTCAACAATATCACTATTCAATAGCTTTTACCGTTACCCTATAACTTGTATTATCTTTGGCTTTACAACCAATAATAACGGTCTTTATAGCATTTATCATTTTGCCGTCTTTACCGATAAGTTTTCCAGTATCAATCTTGTCAGCATTTATGATAATTTCAACAAAATTTTCACCAAGTTCCTGACGCTTTATAGTCACCTTTTCAGGAAAATCGGCTATTAACTTGGCGTATTCGTATAAAAAATTTTCAACCATTATTTTGTAATTTGTGCAACTCTATCGCTAAGTTTAGCACCGACGCTTTTCCAGTAATCCAATCTCTCTTTGTTGAAATTTATAACATTTGGCTCAACCATTGGGTTGTAATAACCAATGCTCTCTATCCAACCGCTATCGCGTCTTTTTCTGCTATCTGTAACAACTATACGATAAAAAGGTCTTTTTTTACGTCCCATTCTTGTTAGTCTTACTACTGTTGCCATATTATATTCTCCTCTTGTTTTTAAATAAAGCTTAAATTTAGATAACAAATATCCAAATTTAAACCATTTTATCAAACAGGTCTTTTTAAATTTGCTTGAGAAAGCATATTTGCAAGTCCTTTTGCTCCACCTTTTCCTGAAAATTTCTTAGCAAGCTTCGAAGCATTTTCGAACTGCTTTAAAAAACGATTTACCTCTACTTGAGATAGCCCAGAACCAGCTGCCAAACGCCTTTTTCTGCTATTGTTTAAAAGGTCTGGATTTTCACGCTCTTTTTGTGTCATAGAGTTTATCATAGCCTTAATATGCAAAATTTCTTTTGAATTATCAAGATCTATATCTTTTATCTGATTTGCAATATTAGAAAGTCCAGGTATCATCCCCATCAAAGACTTCATGCTACCAAGCTTTTTAACGCTTTCCATTTGATCTAAAAAGTCGTTAAAGTTAAACTGACCTTTTTTTATCTTTTGATTTAGACGTTTCGCCTCTTTTTCATCTATAATAGTCGATGTTTTCTCAACCAAAGTAGCTAAGTCACCCTCACCCATTATACGGCTTACGATACGGTCTGGTATAAAACTCTCGATATCAACAACTTTTTCACCAGTACCGACAAATCTAAGTGGGATATTTAGCTGTTTTGCGATACTAATAGCTACGCCACCCTTTGAGTCAGAATCAAATTTAGAAAGGATAACTCCAGAAATTCCCAAAATTTCATTAAAACTTGTAGCCGTTTTTACGGCGTCTTGACCACTCATAGCGTCAGCTACGTAAAAAATTTCATGTGGATTTATCGCATTTTTTAAATCTTTTATCTCTTGCATCAACTTTTCATCGATCGCAAGACGACCAGCGGTATCCACTAAAAGCACGTCATAAAGACCACTTTTTGCTTTTTCTAATGCCTCTTTTGCTACTTTTATAGGGTTGTTTTCATTTTCTATATAAAAAAGATCGATCTCATTTGCAACGCAGAGCTGTCTTAGCTGCTCAACTGCCGCTAATCTTTGCAAATCACAAGCCGCAACTAAAACTTTTTTCTTTCTTAGTTTTAGATAATTTGCAAGTTTGATAGTTGTCGTTGTTTTACCGCTACCTTGTAATCCAGCCATTAAAACAATGGTCGGTGCAACTGGCGCATAGACAAAGCCTTGGTTACCAGGAGCTGTTAAGATAGTAGTTAAATTTGACTTGATCGCATCTAAGAAATTCTTTTGGCCAACGCCAGTTTGTTTTAGCTCGCTTTCGATAGATGCGAGTAGATCTTTGGTGACTTTGTGGTGAACATCAGCTTTTAAAAGAGCTTTTTTAAGCACGTCAAGTGCGTTTTTTAGAGCTTTTTCGTCATCTATAAAACGTATCTTACTAACGGCTAATCTAAAAGACTCGCTAATTTGTTCGAACACTAATCACCTTTCTAAGTTGTTATTAAAGGGCGTATATTACTAAATAATTTCTTTATTGCTCTTTAAATTTCAAATTTATTAGATAGCTCAAATCCAAGAGAGTTAAATTCTCTTGGGATCGGCGCTTTAAATTTATAGTTTAAAAGAGCGATAGAATAGGCATGCAAAAACATTCTATTTGCCCTATTTTTGCCGTACTTCTCATCACCAACGATAGGTAAATTTAAGCTAGCCAAATGCACTCTTATCTGGTGCGTTCTGCCTGTTTTTATGGCAACTTTTACAAGAGTTTTTTTGCCAACAACCATGAGCGGTGAAATTTCACTAATCGCCTCTTTACCATCTTTTGATATCTTTGAAATGGCGCCATTTTTATTTTTTATCGTTAAGATCGGCTCATTTACGACCACTTCCTCGCTCATGATGCCCCTAACTGCGGTCACGTAAATTTTCTCAACCTTCATCTTTTTAAACTCGTTTATAGCAAGACTCGCAAATTCGTCATTTTTTACAAGGAGTAGCACACCGCTTGTGTCTTTATCGAGTCTATGAAGGAGTGGAAATTTATAAATTTGGCTGATTTTTTCGCTAGTCACGGCAGCTGGTTTACTAATAGCTATTAAATTTTCATCTTCAAAAATAACACTTGGCTTTGGCATCTCTTCAACGCTAAATTTAGTATTTTCACTCATCAAAGCACGAGCTATCATCACCTTTTGCCCCTTGGCATAGACTAGTCCGCTGTCGATCAGCTCCTTTGCTTCGTTATTTGAGATGTTTTTTTGCTTGGCTAAAATTTTATACGCTTTTTCTTCACTCATAAAGTGCTCCTTATGTCTTCTATAATCGCATCAGCGCTTGCTTGCACAGATATCCTGCTCTTTTTGGCCTCACCATCCATTATGCCGCCAATCTCGCTTGCCTTTGCGATATAGATGTTTTCAACTAGGCTAAATAGCGCCTTTTGGTTAAATATAAACTCGCCGCTAATTATCACTGGGTTAAATTTCGCGCACTCGATTGGGTTATGCCCACCGATATTTGGCACAAAACTGCCTCCAAGCACGACTATATCACTGATAGCATAAACATTTACAAGCTCGCCAAGAGTGTCAAGTAAATTTACCTTTGCTTCAAATTTATGCGTTTGACTAAATTTCGCAAAGATAAAATCATGCTTTTTAGCGTACTCGCTAGCTAGCTTTCCAACCTCCGTAAATCTCTCAGGATGGCGTGGTGCGATAATTAAAAGATCGTTTTCTTTTAAATTTAAATTTGCTAGTATCATCTCTTCTTCGCCAGCATGCGTGCTTGCTAGTACGATCACTCTAGCTTTTGGCTTTTCATAAATTTTACTCACGCTTGGCAAAAATGCAGCTTTTATATTGCCAGCGACCTCTATTTCACCTGCCCCAAGTGACTTTAGGCGCTCTTTATCAAGCTCGCTTTGGGCGTAAATTTTATCTATAAATTTAAAAAGATATCTGTAAAAAAAGCTAAATTTCAAGTAACTTTTATAGCTTCTATCTGAAATTCTAGCATTTATGAGTATCACGCGACTGCCTTTTAGCTTTGCTATGAAAACTAGCATAAGCCAAAACTCAGCCTCAAAAATGACTAAAATTTTGCTCTTTTTTAACCAAAATGGCAAGAAAATTTCAAATGGCAAAAATCTTGTGTTAGAACAAATTTTACTTGCCGCTTCAAAGCCCGTATTTGTTACCACGCTTATGGCCTTGCTGTCAAATTTTTGCATCAATGGTTTGAGTGCTTGCACCTCGCCAAATGAGCAAGCATGAAAATGCACATCCGCGTCTTGAAATTTGGAGTTATTAAAGAGAAAAAAACGTGCTGGGATCGATCTTTGATACTTTTTTTTAAAACTTAAGATGAGTAAAAAAATAGCCCCAAAAATATAGAGTATTGAGGCTAAAAAATAATATATTATTATCACGAAAGTGTGTTATTGCTCTTGTTTGTATAAAATTCTACCACAATGCGGACATGTAACGATATCTTCGCCTTTTATAACCGAAGAAAAAGTTTTGTCATTTATCTGCATAAAGCAACCATAGCAAGCTTGCTTTTTAACAGGCACCACAGCTGTATTGTGAGCCCATTTTCTTATCTTTTCATAAAATGCGAGAATTTTTTGATTCATTGCAGCAACAAGCTTATCTTTTTTCGCATAGACCTCTTTGCGTTCTTTTTCAATACTTTCAAGCTCAGATGAAGCATTGCTTTTTATCTTTTCTAAATTTCCTTCAAGCTCGGCTTTTTTGGTATTTAGCTCATCCTTTTGACTGTTTTTATTATCTATTAGTTTTTCAAGTCTAGCTATCTCTTCATTTGCTGCTTCAAGCTGCTCTTTCGCAATATCTTCTTCAAGACTTAAAGCTTTTATCTCTTTTTCATTTTTTGCGCTCGAGCTTTTTTTAGCTACGTCTTTGATCTTTGCACTAAACTCAGCAATATGGGCATTTGTGCCTGATTTTTGAATCTTTAGATCACTCATTTCTTCATCTAGTTTTGCTACATTAGCTGATATAGTTTCACACTCTTCCTCTATGCTTTTATAGGCTTTCTCGACTTCTTGTATGCGTGGCGTAAAACCATCTATTTGTCTATCAAGATCAGACAATTCAACTAATTGTTGTAAATATTTATTCATAATGTTTCCTTTTTTGTTAGCAATATGTAAATGGATTTTTAGAATTGCTTATTATAACTTCAATTTTTAGATTTTGCAAATATTTTGCCAAAAAATCACTAAAATAACGCTCACTTTCATAGTGGTTTATATCGATCAAATTTAGTCCATTTTCCTTTGCATAAAGGGCTTGGTGATACTTTAGATCACCCGTTAAAAAGGCATCTGCTTTGACCTCTTGGATGAGATCTGCGCCGCTTCCAGTACAGATACAAATTTTAGAAATTTCATCTTTTGCATGAACCGCTCTTAAATTTTCTAGCCCAAGTTTTTCTTTTACAAATTTGCAAAGCTCGCTAAAAATCATCTTCACATCAGCATAGATCAAAAAGCCATCTTTGCTTGAAATTTCAAGCCCCAAAATCTGCGTCACAAATTTTTCATTTAAAAAGGCAAGATCAGCATTTGTGTGAAGCGAGATGAGCGAGATATTTTTTATCATCATCTCTCTTATGAGTGAGCTTGGATAAAAGCTGTAATCTAAGCTTTTTAGACCTTTAAAAATGAGCGGATGATGAGTGATGATGAACGAGTTTGGCAAAACATTTTGCAAAAGTTTACTATCTAGATCAAGACTTAGATAAATTCGCTCGAATTCGCTATCAAATGAGCCAACTTGCAAGCCGCTATTGTCCCAAGACTCTTGGCTCGCAAATGGGCAAATTTCATCTAAAATTTTATAAATTTCAGCTATTTTCATCAAATTTTACTTTTCTTCCAAACTTTCTTTGTAGGTTAGCGCACACTCTTTTGCAAGCTCACGAATTTTTAAGATGTAGTCTTGCCTTTGTGTAACACTTATCGCTCCGCGCGCGTCAAGAACGTTAAATGTATGAGCCGCAAGCATGCAATAATCATACGCCGGCAGCGAAATTTTAGCCTCCAAGCAACGCTTGCACTCGCCAAATGCATTTTCAAACTGGTTAAAAAGCATATCAACATTTGCCACTTCAAAGTTATATTTACTCCACTCATACTCGCCTTGCTTGTGAACGTCGGCGTAGGTTACTATATTGCCATTTGAGTCGTCCCAAACGATATCGTAAACGCTATTTACGTCTTGTAGATACATGGCTAAGCGCTCAAGGCCGTATGTTATCTCGCCAGATATGAGCTCGCATGCGATGCCGCCCACTTGCTGAAAATAGGTAAACTGGGTCACTTCCATACCATCTAGCCAGACCTCCCAGCCAAGTCCCCAAGCACCAAGCGTCGGACTCTCCCAGTTATCTTCAACAAAGCGGATGTCGTGATTTTTCAAATTTAGACCAAGTCTTTCAAGGCTTTTTAGATAAAGCTCTTGGATATTTTCTGGACTTGGTTTTATGAGTACTTGAAACTGATAATAAGCGCCAAGGCGGTTTGGGTTTTCGCCGTATCTACCATCAGTCGGACGGCGGCTTGGAGCTACATATGCGGTCGCCCATGGCTTTGGTCCGAGGCTTCTTAAAAATGTCGCCTGATGATATGTGCCTGCACCTGCTGGCATGTCGTATGGCTGAAGTATGACGCAGCCTTGCTCTTGCCAATAGTTTTGAAGCGTTAGTATTATTTGTGAAAATGTCATTTTATCTCTCCTCATTAGTTTGGCGACTTAGGTTTATTGTGTTTTTATATAAAATATTTCGCCATTTTTTATGGTTAAATTTTATCTATTACTCGTATATAAATTTTACTTCTTGCTCTATGCTTGGATTTAGACTGCGCCCAACGATACACTGCTTGTCAAAAGCCTCTTTTATAACTGCCCTTGTGCTTGGTGAAAATTCGCTTTTTAAATGGAAATTTAGAACGATTTTCGTGATTCTAAAGTCGTTCATATCAACCTCTTTTTCCACCTCGGTATAGCAACCTACGAAATTTTCGCCGCACTCTGCCACCCTGATGGCCATTATCGTCATCGCACAGCTAGCAAACGCTGCAGCTAACATCTCTGCTGGACTTAAATTTTCGCCAAGACCAAAAGGACCTGGTGCGTCAGTAAAGATTTCTTTACCGTCGAAATTGATTTTATTTCTTAATTTTGACTCACTTATTACTTTTATATTCATTTTTAACCTTTCAAAAAAAATATTCACTAAAGCCTTCAGGCCATAAATTTAAAAGCTATCCTCTAAATTTACAATCCCCATAAACTACTTTTGTCCGTTAAAATTTTCAACTGCTTGGTTCCACATAAGCTTGTATTTTCGTTTTAAAAACTCAACTTCATCTTGTGAAATTTTAAGCTGTTTTGTGAGCGTCTCGACCGTTTTTCTATCTTCGTCATAGAGCTCTTGCATCGAAATGAGTGCCTCTTTTAAAAATTTATTCTCATTTCTTAAGGTCTCTAGCGTCTCGTCCTTTGCGTCAAGCACCTTTTCGTGTAAATTTAATATTGTTCCGATCGTCTTTTCAACAAAGCTGATACCATCTTGGCCTTGCAGTTGCATAGATAAATTTTGCGAAACACTAGGCACAACACTCATCGTTCCCTCGCTCGCTTCTATCAAAATTTCTCCATTTTCCTCTTTGGTTTTCAAAACGCCACGATTTATCATATCTTCGATAACTTCACGCTCCAAGTGCACAAGTTTGCAAAATTCATCAACTCCAAGATAGGTCTGCACCGCTTCTCCTTTTTTACAGTATCACTTCAACCTTTGAAGAGTCTTCCTCTAAAGCCTTTACTTTCGCCTCTCTATCGGCTTTTAGAGCACTTGCCAGACTACTATCTTCAAGAGCTAAAATTTGCACCGCCAAATAGGCTGCATTTATAGCACCGGCCTTGCCGATAGCTAGAGTTGCCACTGGCATGCCACTTGGCATTTGTACTGTTGAGTAAAGTGCGTCAACGCCGCTTAAAGCTGATCCTGCCATTGGTATGCCGATAACTGGCTTGGTTGTATTTGCAGCGATCGCTCCAGCTAAGTGAGCTGCCATGCCTGCAGCTGCGATAAAGACCTTTGCACCCTTTTTTTCAGCATTTGTGACGTACTCACTCGTCCTTTTTGGACTTCTATGAGCTGAGCTTATTATCAACTCATATTTTACACCAAATTTTTCAAGAGTTTTTGCCGCCTCACTAACGATCTCGTAGTCACTCTTACTTCCCATTATAATAGAAACAAATTTCATATTTTCTCCCTCAAAAAGCTAAATTTTGGTAGCTTGGCACCAAGACTTATCTCGTTTTCATTGCCACTATGAATTTCGCTCATAACTTTACCTTTTTTAGTTATAAGCTGTTTAAATTTGATAAATTTCTTACCATCTTGTGAATAAATCTCAGAAATTTCATTTTCACCATCTTCTATAACCGACCCAGTAGGAGCCACGATCTCGTAGCTGCTGCCTGGAAAAATTTTATATTTGCACTTAAAAAATTCGCCATCTTCACTTATGGCATTTACCTGATGTGTGCCCTCTTCTAGGCTACTAACGTGATTTTGCGTATCTATTCTCTCATAAGGTCTATGCACTAAGTATCCATCCGTAAAACCACGATTTTTAAGTGTATTTATCTCATTTTCATAAATTTGTGCGTCAAATTTACCATCCATGGTATCATCTATCGCCATTTTATAGGCTCTTGCTGTGCAGGCTGCATAGTACTCACTCTTTGTGCGACCCTCTATCTTAAAGCTATCTATCACACCGCTATCAACGATCTCTTTAATGTGGGAAATAAGACTAAGATCCTTTGAGTTCATAATGTGAGTGCCGTTTTCATCCTCTTCTAGGCGAAAAAGCACGCCACTCTCTTCATTTTTAGCATAGAGTTCGTATTTAAACCTGCAGTCGTTCGCACAGCTTCCGCGATTTGACATGCGTCCGCTTTGCACTGAGCTTACTAAGCACCTGCCAGAGTAGGCAAAGCACATCGAGCCATGGACGAAAATTTCGATATCAAGGGTTGGAATTTCCTCTTTTATCTTTATAACATCTTTTAAATTCATCTCTCTAGCCACAACAATGCGTTTTGCGCCCATATCGTGATAAATTTTTGCATCAAGCACATTCATAACGTTTGCCTGAGTTGAGAGGTGTATCTCGATATCAGGGGCAATAGCCTTTGCTAGACTCATGACTCCTGGAGTTGCAATAATAAAGGCATCTGGCTTCATAGCCGAGATAGTCTCTAAGTGGCGTTTTAGTGGCTCGATCTGCGAGTTAAAAGGAAAAGCATTTATGGTTGCATAAAATTTCTTTCCCTTTGCATGTGTGTAGTCTATCGCCTCTTTAAACGTTTCAAGGTTAAATTCCCTCGCCGATCTGGTCCTTAGCGAAAAACTAGCCACCGAACCATAAACAGCGTCCGCTCCGTATTCAAGGGCGATTTTAAGTTTTGTTAAATTTCCAGCTGGAGATAAAAGCTCAGGCCTTTTTAGCACTATTTTTTACCTAGACTTTCTATCAAGGCTTCGATGTCGTCGTTGCTCACAAGATTTTCAGTAGTTGTATCACCTGCGATGTGAACAGCTGAGCCAACACGTTTATCATCGTCGATTTTACCTTCAAACAAAGTATTCATGTATTTACTTAGAGCTCTCATAACGTTGATAACACGCTCGATCTTTTGTCTATGAATGTCTTGATACTGCATCATATCCATAGCCATCATTATCTCATCTTGTCCCATTTGTAAATTTCCGATGATGTTATCAATCGTACCAAGAAGTGCATTGTTTTTCTCTAAAGCTTCGCTAAATGCGGCAATATTTGGAAATTTCTGGCTTAATGTCGTAAATAGTTCGATGTTTGAGTTTATCGCATCTTTCAGGCTATTTGAGTCACTCTCAGCGTCCATAAAAAAGTTATTTATCGTCTCAAGCTTATCAAACATCTGAGTAGCTTTTTCTTCGCTATCCCTAGTCACATCATCAAGCTGATGAACCATTTTGTGGTCTTCTGTTGGTGGTGGTGGTGGCCAAACACCATCTGCACTCACCCTGTAGTTTTCTCCCTGCTTTGATATATTTTCTACTGTTGATTGCGGCTCGGCTGTTTTGGCACTGATTGCCTCTGCAACTTCTGCTACCTCGTCTATATCCTCTTTGACGTCCGCAGTCTCTTGGCTAGCATCGTCTTTAGCATCCTCTAAATCGTCCAGTCCGCCAGCCATAAGCGCGTCAAGTTCCTCTTGGGTCATAAAAGCTCCTAATAAAATTTGCCCTGATTATATAGGATTTAAATAAAAAGTAAGTTTAAAAGCGCCTTTTTATCTTTAAAATTTATCAAATTTTAGATAGCATTTTTCAAAAATAAACGACTTTAAAAGGCAAAAAATGACCGTCGATCTCCACAATCACACACCGCTTTGCAAACATGCAGTCGGCAAACCAAGAGAGTATGTGCAAAGCGCGATAAAAGCAGGTACAAAATACTTTGGCTTTAGTGACCACGCTCCGATGAAATATGATGAAGCTTACAGGATGAGTTTTGATGAGATGCAAGGCTACGAGGAAGAAATTTTACGTTTAAGAGATGATTTTAAAGGTGAGATAGAAATTTTACTTGGCTATGAGATGGATTTTTTAGATGGTTTTATGGACGAGAGAGTTTTTAATAGAAAGGTCGATTATCTAATAGGCTCTGTGCATTTTTTTAATGGCTGGGCATTTGACAATCCTGAATTTATAGGAGGATATGCTGGCAAGGATTTAGACCAAATTTGGCAAGTGTATTTTGATCATGTTAAAAGATCAGCCAAGCTTGGCAAATTTGACATAATGGGGCATATTGATCTACTTAAAATTTTTAAATTTTTACCAAAAAAAGATATTAGAATTTTAGCGCGTGATGCGATAAATACGATAAAAGAGGCAAATTTAGTAGTTGAGATAAATGCAGCTGGCTTTAGAAAGCCTATCGGCGAGCAATATCCAAGCGTAAATTTACTAGAGCTTATAGCCGAAAAAGATATAGCTATAACTTTTGGCTCAGATGCTCACACAAAAGAAGATATCGGTAAAAATGGCGAAATTTGCGAGCAAATAGCTAGAGATTTAGGCTATTCAAAATGTGCTATTTTCAAAAACAGAGATAGAGAATTAGTAAAATTTTAGATTGGGTTCAAATAAAATATAAATTTAATCTTAAATATTAAGTTTTATGATAGAATACGAAAATTAAAAACCAGAAGGAGAAAAGAATGGGAAAATTTGTCCAAAACGTAGATCATTTTTTTGATTTTTGTAAAGAAAATGAAGTCAAATTTGTAGATTTTAGATTTACCGACTTAGGCGGTGCATGGCACAGCATAAGCTACAACATAAAAGCAGTTACAAAAGATCATTTTACACACGGCATACCGATGGATGCTAGCTCTATGCATGGCTGGCAGCCGATAGATAAAAGCGATATGCTGATGAAACCAGAAGCAACAACTGCCTTTTTAGACCCATTTACCTCAGATATCACAATAGTCGTTTTTTGCGACATTTTTGACATCTACAAAGGCCAAATTTATGAAAAATGCCCTCGCTCAATTGCAAAAAGAGCAATGCAATATGTAAAAGACAGTGGGCTTGGTGATGAGGCATATTTTGGTCCTGAGAATGAATTTTTCGTATTTGATAATGTAAAAATCATTGACAGTCCAAACTGCGCGATGTATCAAGTAGATAGCGAGGAAGGCGAGTGGAACGACGCTGCTGACTTCAAAGACAGCTACAACACAGGTCACCGTCCACGCAGAAAAGGCGGCTACTTGATGACTCAACCTATCGACAGCATGGTAGATCTAAGAGCTGAAATGATGCAAGTTCTAGAGCAAGTTGGACTTGAAGTATTTTTAGGTCACCATGAAGTCGCTCAAGGTCAAGGCGAAATCGGTGTAAAATTTGGCAACCTAGTCGAAGCTGCCGATAATGTCCAAATTTATAAATATGTAGTTCGTATGGTGGCTCATTTAAACGGCAAAACTGTTACATTTATGCCAAAACCACTTTACGGCGATAATGGTAGCGGCATGCACGTACACCAATCAGTCTGGAAAGATGGCAAAAATTTATTTTACAAAGAAGGCAACTACGCAAATTTAAGTGATTTTGCAAGATACTATATAGGCGGAGTTTTAAAACATGCAAGAAGCGTCGCAGCCTTTACTAACCCGAGCACAAACAGCTATAAACGCCTAATCCCAGGCTTTGAAGCACCATCTATCCTGACATACTCTAGCCAAAACCGCTCAGCTAGCATACGTATACCTTATGGCGCAGGCGAAAACTCAGTAAGAGCTGAGATGAGATTTCCTGATAGTACAGCAAACCCTTATCTGGCCTTTTCAGCGATGCTAATGGCAGGACTTGATGGCGTTAAACACAAATACGAACCAGTTGGTCCAATGGATGAGAATTTATTTAAACTTCATCTTGATGAGATCAGAGAACGTGGCATAGAGCAGCTTCCGCACACACTTCGTGGCAGCTTAGAGGCACTAATCCGCGACAACGAATATCTAAAACCGATAATGTCTGATGATTTCATCGACACATATCAACACGTTAAATTTGAAACTCAGGTTTGGCCTTATGAAGCACGTCCAACCGCTTATGAGTTTAAAACTTGCTTCTCTTGCTAATCTAACAAATTTTTGCCTTGGCACACACGCCAAGGCATTTTTTAAAAATTCATACAAAAATACAAAATATTTAACATAAAATTTTATGTAGATCTATAAAAAATTTTTATCTACTCTCATTAAACTAAAATAAAAAATTTTTAACCCAATTTAAAGATATAAATAATCATAAATTTATACCTTTTTTTATAAAATCCATAACCGAATAATAAAAAAGGATGTTCTCTTGCAAGCACTAGCCTTAAAATACCGCCCTAAAAATTTTGACGAGCTTATCGGTCAAGAAGCAGTTAGTAAAAGTCTAATACACGCGCTTGATGAAGGTCGTATCAGTCATGCATATCTATTTTCAGGGCTTAGAGGAAGTGGTAAGACTTCAAGTGCTAGGATATTTTCAAAAGCTTTAGTGTGTGAAAAAGGACCTACTTCAAAACCATGTGAAGTATGTCCGCAATGCATCATGGCTAACGAGTCAAGGCATATGGACATCATTGAGATGGATGCGGCTAGCCACAGAAAGATAGACGATATAAGAGAGCTGATCGAGCAAACAAAATATGCTCCGGCAATGGCAAGATATAAAATTTTTATAATTGACGAAGTACACATGCTAACCAAAGAGGCTTTTAACGCACTTTTAAAAACACTTGAAGAGCCGCCAAGTTATGTAAAATTTATCCTTGCGACGACTGATCCATTAAAGCTTCCAACCACAGTGCTTTCAAGGACACAGCATTTTAGATTTAAGCAAATAAGCAGATATAGTATCATTAAACATCTTGAATTTATTTTAAGTAAAGAAGGCGTTCACTACGAAAAGGACGCACTTGAAATTTTAGCAAGAAGTGGCGGAGGATCACTAAGAGACACTTTAACACTTCTTGACCAAGCTATAATTTACGGAGCAAACAATGTCACAGCAAATGGCGTAGCCTCAATGCTAGGACTCCTTGACCCAGATAAGATCGAAGAGATAATCGCCCACATACTAAATCACGATAAAAATGCGATCAGAGTGCTTGCAACAGAACTTGAAAGCTACGATCCAGAGATGATAATAGATGAAATTTTGGCAAATTTAAAACAAAAATTTGTAGAGAATGACTCCAAAATTTCTTTATTAGTTTACGAAAGATTTTTTAGAATTCTAGCTCAAGCCAAAGGTATGCTAAACATAAGCAGCGACAATGGCTTTGTGCTAATGCTAATGCTTTTTATGATGATAGAAGCATTAAATTTACAAGACATTGATGATGCGATCGATGTGGTTGTCTCAAAAGACGATGAAAGCTTAGTAAGAGCTACGCAAAGCAACAACCAACCAGAGCAAATAGCTCCTGCAAAAAAACAAGGGCCGTACGAACTATTTTTAACCAAAATTTATGATAGAAATTACGATCTTGGCGATTTTTTTAAAGAATTTGTAGAATTTAGCTTTTTTAACAATAATGAACTTGGGCTAATAGTAAATGCAAAGGATGAAAATCTAGAGTATTTTAAGAAAAACTGGAAAATTTTAAACGAGATATTGCGTACACTTTTTGGACAAAATGCAAAGATAGTAAATGCAAAAAGCGACGAGCCAAAAATACAAACTCAAACATCTCAAGTGGCTTTAGAAAACGATACTAAAAGCGAGCTAGACGAGCTAGACGCAGAAATTTCAAAGCTAAATGCAGATAATGTCGAAGCTAAAAATGAGCCAAAGGTTGAGATAAAAAGCGAACTGCAAAACGAGAAAAATAACTTTGCTTTGATGCTAAATAAAGAGCCAAAAACGCCAGAAGAGCTTCAAAAACAAAGAGAGCAAGGAATACTAAAAGAAGCTAATAGGCTCTTTGGCGAGCCAACTATCGAGAGCTAGTCTTATCTTTACCGCTAGCCTCTAGCCTCTTTTTTAGTGCCTCTTTTTTGCGAAGTTCAAGCGCATAAGCTTCATTTAGTGCATCCTCACCATCTAAATTTGCTCCGTCTAAAAATTTACGATAGTCTTCAAACTGCCTATTTTTTATCCCCCAAAGCACGCCAAAAAGCAAAAGTGCTCCCATTAAAACTGAAATCAAAACAAGCATTGCAAGAGTCGTTGTATCCACTATTTATCCTTAAATTTTCTAACTATAAAGAGCGAGTTTAGTATCACACTTAGCGAGCTTGCCGACATGAAAAGTGCGGCAAATAGCGGCATAACATAGCCACACACAGCAAATGGCAAACTAAAGGCGTTATAAAGCAGGCAAAAGAGTAAATTTTGCTTTATCGTTTTATAGGTAAATTTTGAAATTTTTACCGCTTTTGCAAGACAATGCAAACTATCATCAAGCAATACCACGTCGCTTTTTTCTAGGCTTATAGCAGCACCACTACCCATGCAAATAGCCACATGAGCAAGGCTAAGTGCGGCTGCGTCATTTATACCGTCCCCCACCATCAGCACATTTTTGCTCTGCTCTTTTAGTTTAGCTATAAATTTAGCCTTTTCATCAGGCAGCATCCCTGCCCTAAACTCACTCACACCAAGCTCATCTGCCACGTTTTTTACGACATTTTGTACGTCTCCACTTAGGATACACACCTTCATGCCATCGCTCTTTAGCTCGTCTATGAGGGCTTTTGCTTCAGGCTTTACGCCATCTTTTAGATAAAATTTCGCCACCAACTCACCCTGCCTGCCCACAAAAAAGCTTACATTTTCTTCACTCTCATCAAATTTCACCCCATTTTCAGCCAAAAAGCGCCTACTTCCAGCCACAAAACTCTCTCCGGCAATATCAGCACCAACTCCCTTTGCCACGCTTAAATTTGCATTTTCAAGCTCTATTTTTTTAGCACCTTTTTGCTTTAAAAACTCTGCCACTGCCACGCTTATTTGGTGGTTTGAGATGAGGCAAAGTGAGTAAATTTTATCAATACTCACGCCATCTTTTATAAAAAACTCGCTCACTTCAAATTTAGCCTTTGTAAGCGTCCCAGTCTTGTCAAAAACTGCCACATCGCACTTTGCAAGGCTTTCAAAAAATTTAGTCTCCTTAAAAAGCACCTTGTTTTTAAAGGCTACTCCAAGGGCACAAACGCTGCTAACTGGCGTGGCAAGGGCAAGCGCACAAGGGCAAGCAATGACGATGACGCTCACAGCTGTGACGATCGCTTCTGAAAAGCTAAATTTAAAGTACCAAAACCAAAATGTAAAAAATGCCAGAGTTAGCACGCCAAGAGAGAATTTTGAGGCGATCTTATTGACTGCTAGCTCGATATTTGGCTTTTTTAGCTCTGCGTTTTGGAGTAAATTTATTAGTTGATTGAGGTATGAGTTTTTAAAAATTTGCCTTGCTTCATAGACTATCTGCCCATTTAGGCATACGACGCCGCTTTTGACCTCTCCTCCAGCTCCTAATAAAACTGGTAAACTCTCGCCTGTTAAACTTGAGCTATCCACACTTGCCTCACCACTAAGCACCCTTCCATCAAGCAATGCTCTCTCACCTGATCTAAGCACGATCTTTTCGCCTAATTTTACATCCTTTGGCTCTTTTAAAATGTCCCTACCATCCTCTAAAACGCAGACTTTTGCTAACAACATGTCATTTAAAAAATTTGAGGTCTCAAGTGCCTTTTTTTTACCTAAAATTTCTAAAAATTTACCGATAAAAACAAATGTTATGATCATCGCGACCGAGTCAAAATAGCTCTCGCCGCTTCTTGTAAACATCGCAAAAATCGAGTAGATATATGTGATGCTGGCTCCAGTGATGACGAGCAAGTCCATATTTGGCGAGGCGTTTTTTATGGCTATTTTCGCCCCTTTAAAAAACTCGCTGCCAGTGTAAAAAAGTACAGGCGTTGCCAGCACAAACTGCGCAAAGCTCAAAAGATCCTTCACGTCGCTTCTCATACCACTAAAATAGCCGCCATACTGTGCGATCGCCAGCCACATGATATTCATCGTGGCAAAGATGCCAACAAGCGCTTTTGCGTAGAAATTTCGCCTCTTTTTGACTAGCTCGTCCTCTTTCTCGCTCACCGCATAAGCTTTTGGTATATAGCCAACGGCGTAAATTTTCCCCACTATCTGCTCCACCAAAAGCTCTTGCTCGTCAAAGATAATTACCGTCTTTTGGCTAAGCGAGTTAATATTCACCTCCAAAATTCCAGGCAGGCTAAAGAGCGCCTTTTCTAGCAGCCAGATGCACGCCGAACAAGTAATGCCATCAATAAGAAACGAAATTTTAGAAAACTCACCCTCTTTTGTCACTAGCTCACTAAAATTTGCTGCTAAATTTTTGACATTTGCACCACTGCTAGCAGGATTTAGCGTGTTTTTGCCAAGTCGCTCATAAAACTCGCTAAGGCCGCTTTCATTTAAAATTTCATATACACCCTTGCAGCCAACGCAGCAAAATTTAAGCCCGCCTTTAGCCTCTATCATCGCGCTTTCATCAAAGCTTTGCTTGCAGTGAGAACACCTGCACTTCACGGACGCTTCTTTTTAAGCTGGTCTAAATAGCCATATATCGTGATCTTTGAGACATTTAGCTTGGCTGCTACGACCTCGATTGCGCCCTTTATGTTAAAAATGCCCTTTTCGTTCATAAAGCCAACAAGTTCGAGCTTTTGCTCTTTTTTGAGTTTTTTGCCTTCATTTTTGGCGATGATCTTGTCGATTAAGTCTAAGACGATCTTTGTCACATCGTCATTTTGCTCGTTTTCAGACTTATTTTCGCTAGTTTTTAAGAAATTTTCAGCCACTTCAAAAAGGCTCTTTGCCACGCTTGCATCGACATTTACGCATATCGCTCCTATGATCTCGCCTGCCTCATCTCTGATAAATGCAGTTGAAGATTTCACCAGCTTTTCATCCTTATTAAAAAAGTAATTCGCCATGTAGTCGTCTTTGAAATTTTTACTATTTAAGACCTCACTTACAAGGCGATCAAAGCTTTGTCCGACCTTTCTGTCAGTGACATCGCCAGCTACGTAGACGACTGAGTGCTGCGGGCTTGAGAGATCGTGCAACACGACTTCGCAGGCAAATGGTGAGCTTTTTTGTATGAGATTTGCCGTTGAGATAAATGCCTTTAATATATGGTGCATAAGGCGCCTTTTGTTTTTGTTTAAGTTTAGCCAAAATACTTTTAAAATTTTTGATAATAAAAATATAATTTTTTATGAAAATTTATGAAACCGAAATTTCAAAAAAAAGAAAAAGGCTCACTACGCTTTGGCGGCCGAACACAACGGCATCCTCTACATCTCAGGCCAGCTTAGCATGGACCCAGAGACTAGGCAAATTCCAGAAGGGCTAAAGGCTCAAACAAGGCAGGCTTTAAAAAACCTTGATAATGTGCTAAAACTAGCAAATGCAACTAGAAATGACGTCTTGATGTGCAGAGTCTACACATCAAATATCGACTTTTGGAATGAGATCGATGATGAGTATGCGCTATTTTTTGGCGATCACAAGCCAGCTCGCGTCATAGTGCCGACAAACAAACTTCACTTTGGCTGCCTGCTAGAGATCGAAGCCACAGCCATACTTGATAGAAAATTTTAAAAGGAGCAACAATGCCTAAATTTATCTGCTCAAAATGCGGCAAGAGCGCAGATTTTGAGACGTCTATATTTGCGTGCGAGTGCGGTGGGCTTTATGATCTGGAATTTAAACCAGTCAAATTTGATCTAAATTTGATCGATCAGCGCGAGTTTAGCCTCTTTAGATACCGCGAGTTTTTCCCTATCAAAAACATCAGCCTTGGCGAAGGGCTAACAAAGAGCGTGAAATTTGATGACTCACTCTATCTCAAAATGGACTATGCGATGCCAACGCTCTCCTTTAAGGATAGAGGTGCGGTGATACTTATTTGGTTTTGCAAGAGCCACGGCATCAAAAATATCTTGCAAGATAGCAGCGGAAACGCTGGAAATTCAGTCGCCGCCTACGCTGCTAGAGCTGGGATCGAGTGTGAAATTTACGTCCCAAAAGGCACAAGCGAGAAAAAGATAAAGATGCTTGAATACTACGGCACAAAGGCGGTTGTCTTTGACGGCACTCGTGACGAGACGGCGGATGCTTGCAGAAAAAGGGCAAAAGATGAGGGCATATTTTACGCAAACCACGTGTTTAACCCGCTCTTTTACCAAGGCACTAAAACATATATATATGTATATATATATGAAATTTACGAACAACTTGGCTTTGTCCCTGAAAATTTATTTCTGCCAGTTGGCAATGGCACCTTGCTAATAGGCTGCGAGATCGCTTTAAAAGAGCTTTTTGAGGCTGGAGTGATCAAAAAACTACCTAAAATTTTCATCGTTCAAAGTGAGAAGTGTGCGCCATTTTTAGGGGCAACAAGCGAGCCACTTGCTATAAATGCCAAGCCAACTTTGGCTGAGGGCATAGCGATTGCAAAACCTGCCAGGGGCGCTAAAATTTTATCTAGCGACTACACTGGAGAGCGCGAAGTGATCATGATAAAAGAAGATGATATTGAGCCAGCTAGAAATTTCTTAGCAAGCACGGCTTTTACGTCTAGCACACCACAGCAGCCATCTACGCCGCCTACGCAAGCTACGTAAAATCGCATAAGATAGAGGGCAAAAGCATAATCTCGATGTGCGATGCTGGACTAAAAAGCGAGTACTAAATTTAAAATTTGCAGGCTCTTTTGCCTGCAAATTTGCCTACTTTAGCGACTTTGGTCGTGGCATTTCTTGACAACAAAGTTTTATTTTTATAAAATGCCAAAACTTTCAAAAACTTTTGAAGCCCAGAATTCTACAATCTTATCCCCGCATTTAAAGAGGAAAAATGGAAAACAATAACCAAACCGAGCAAGGTGCTGCACAAAGCACAAAAACTACAAAGAAACATCAAACATCAAGAACCCACGTACCAGTCGACGGACACAAGATCGAAGAACTAAGAACACTTAGCCTAGATGAGCTAGTGCAGATCGCAAATAGTGTTGGTGTCGAAAATCCACGTGAATTTCGTAGACAGGATTTGATATTTGAGATACTAAAAACCCAGACAAAACAAGGCGGCTTTATACTATTTACTGGAATTTTAGAGATCACAAACGAGGGTTACGGCTTTTTAAGGGCCGTTGATGCAAATTTAAGCGACAGCTCAAACGATGCCTACGTTTCAAACTCACAAATTCGTAAATTTGCACTTCGTGTGGGCGACATCATCACAGGCCAAGTAAGAGAGCCAAAAGATCAGGAAAAATACTACGCCCTTTTAAAGATAGAGGCCGTAAACTACATGCCTCTAGCAGACGCAAAAGAGAGGCCATTATTTGACAACCTAACTCCACTTTTTCCAACAGAAAAGCTAAATTTAGAATACGATCCAATGAAGCTAACTGGCCGTGTGCTTGACCTTTTCACGCCTATTGGTAAGGGTCAGCGTGGCCTCATCGTCGCACCTCCAAGAAGTGGTAAAACCGAGCTTATGAAAGAGCTAGCTCACGGTATCGCTAAAAATCACCCAGAAGCCAAGCTCATGGTGCTTTTGGTTGATGAGAGACCAGAAGAAGTTACTGATATGCAGCGCTGCGTAAAAGGCGAGGTATTTAGCTCTACTTTTGACCTTCCAGCACTAAATCACGTCCGCGTGGCAGAGCTAGTCATTGAAAAAGCAAAACGTCTAGTTGAGATGGGCAAAGACGTCATCATCTTGCTTGATAGTATAACACGTCTAGCACGTGCCTACAACACAGTCACCCCACCAAGTGGCAAGGTGCTAACTGGCGGCGTGGATGCAAACGCGCTTCATAAGCCAAAACGCTTCTTTGGTGCAGCTAGAAACATTGAGTATGGCGGCTCTCTAACCATCATAGCAACCGCTCTAATCGATACTGGCTCACGTATGGATGAAGTGATATTTGAAGAGTTTAAAGGCACTGGTAACAGCGAGATCGTACTTGATCGCAACATTTCAGACCGTAGAATTTACCCAGCTATCAATGTGCTAAAATCAGGCACAAGAAAAGAAGAGCTACTTCAAAAACCTGATGAGCTTCAAAAAATTTGGGCTATCCGCTCTGCGATCGCCACAATGGACGACGTCGAAGCGCTTAAATTCTTATATGCAAAAATGCTAAAAACAAAAGACAACAAAGAGCTTCTCTCTATCCTAAACGAGTAAATTTAACTGGGCTTAAAGCAGTTGCTTTGAGCTCAAATTTCTTTTTTTACATCAAATTTCTCAATAAATCTTTCATGGTTATACTAATTTAAATTTTTCAGTTTTATTTTTTTGTAAAATCCAAATTTCTAACTTATACAAAAAGGGAAAATATGAAAACTAAAGTCATTTTTTCAGGCATTACAGCAATACTTGCTCTTGCACTAACCGTATGTGGCGAACCTACAACTTTAGCAGAAATTTGCAAAGCTGACATGGGAAGTATCAAACATTTTAAAGGCGAAGTAAAAGTCTATAAAAGGGTAAATTATGACTTGGAATACAATATGGAAACCCAAAAAAAGAATTAAAAGAAGACGGCATTAAAGGCTATCTGATAGTCGATAAAGATACAAAGGTTGATCTAGAAAAATTTAACGTAAAAGCTTTTGCTTACACTATACCAGCTGGTAGCGTAGATAAAGGAACACCGCATATGTATATCTTAAAAAAACATGATGACATAGGTGAAGGCGATAAAACAGAAGTTTTAGCAACACTAGAAACATTAAATCCGAGATGTAATGTAGATAGCAGCCTAGAGCTTAAACAAAAAGATACAAAAAATAATTGCAATAAAATAACAAAAGGTGGGCTAACCACCTTTTAATAAATTTATATCTTCTAGCTTTAACTTTCTTAGAACAAATTTCCCATAAAACTCTATAACAAAATATGATAATGCAAAAACAAAAGAGACAAACGTGGGTCTTTATTTGGATATACATATAAATTTTAGTGTTTATAAAGCTCAAATTCAAAAGAAAATTTGAGCTTTTAATTTCAAAGATAAGCTATAAATTTACCAGCTTTTCTAAATTTTCGCCGTCTAAGCGGTAGGTCCTCCACTCATGAGATTGATTTTTAGCTCCCATGCTTTCATAAAATTTAATGCTTGGTTCATTCCAGTTTAGGCAGCACCACTCAAGCCTCTTTAAATTTTCATCCTTACAAATTTGAGCTAGAAATTTAAAAAATGCCTTTCCGATGCCTTGATTTCTAAACTCTTTTTTCACGTAAATATCCTCAAGATACATCCCACCAAGCCCTAAAAATGTGGAGAATGTATAAAAATAGATAGCATAACCAATAGCCCTGCTCTCACTCTCGCAGATAAGGGCTTTTGCATGGTTTTTATTAAAGATGGAGTCTGCAAAAATTTCATTTGTAAAAGTGACTTGATCGCCTAGCTTTTCATAGCTCGCAAGCTCTCTTACGAGCTCACAGATCACGTCTATGTCGCCATCAGTCGCTTTTCTTATTTGAAATTTCATTAGTTATCGCCAAAGAGTGCTTTTAAGTCCTTGACCATTCCGCCGTCGCTATCGCTGCTAGTTTTTGAGCCAAGCTCGTTTAGCTCGATCTCATAGCCAGTTAGCATGCTTGCAAGGCGGATGTTTATGCCGTTTTTACCGATCGCTTTGCTCTTTTGCTCACTTGCAAGTGTAACAATCGCTTTGTTTTCCTCTATCTTTACCGATGTGATGATAGCTGGTCCCATCGCACGAGCGACAAATATCGCTGGTTCGGTGGTGTATTCGATCGCATCAATGCTTTCGTTATGAAGCTCTTTGCTTACGGCATTTATCCTAACGCCCTTTGTGCCGACTGTTGCACCAACTGGATCGATGTTTGGAGTAGTTGAAATGAGCGCTACTTTGGCTCTTTCACCAGGGATCCTAGCACTTCCTTGGATGATAATACCGCCATCTTTTATCTCAGGCACTTCAGAAGTCAGTAGTGCTTCAAGAAATTTTGGTGAAGTTCTTGAGAGCTCTACTTTTATGCCTAAATTTTTATCTGTAAAGACTTTTCTAATAACAGCTTTTACGACGTCTCCCACTTTAAATTTCTCGCCTTTTATACGGTTTTTACGTGGTAAAACAGCGCGAAGCTCGTCAATTTCAATAAATGTATTTTCATCATTATCGACTCTGACAACTGGCCCAAAGACCATGTGACCACTCATCTCATTATATTTTTGTAAAATTTTCTCTTCGACTAGGCGCTGGATATGGTATTCAAGCTCTTTGTGAAGTGTTTGGGCTGCGGTTCTTCCAAGGTTATCAAGGCTTAGCTCGTATGTTAGCTCATCGCCGATTTCAACACCGCTATCTATTTTCTTTGCCTCTTTTAAGCTCAAAAAGTGCTCGTTGTCCTCTTCAAGCCTCTCGTCATCGTTTGCTACAATTAAAATTTTTTGATAAAGCTTTAAATTTTTATTTGCGTCAATATTTACATCATATTCATAATTCTCGCCATAGACTCTTTTTGCAGTATTTATCAAGGCTCTTATAACGCGCTCTTTTACATCTTCGATTTCTAAATTTTTCTCATTTGCAATTGACTCAATAATATCTGAAATTCTTTCCATTTTTTCTCCATTGTAACGATAAATTTTGGGGATTTTTCGTGAAGTTTTGAAATTATACATAAGCCATACTTTTAATAAGTTTAAGCTTGTTATTAACTTTTATTTAATCCTTTTTTTATGATGATTTGGATATATTGACCGATTAAAATTTAAGATATTGAAAGGATTAAATATGGAGCTTAAACTTGCGAGAGCTGAATTAGACGCAAAACCAAAAACAATTTCACTAGAAAAAATCGAAGTCGCCGTTGATAAAGAAGGTCAGAAAATTTTCTATTTTGATAAGGAAAACACACACAAACAATTAATCGCCCTAGTCGAGCATTTTGAAGAAAAAGGGCTTAGTGTTTATCACAGAACCGTGAAATACGGCCTTGATGAGAGCGATTACATGTATGAAGTGCATATACTTTAATGAGTAAAAAACTCTTTATACAAACTCTAGGCTGTGCTATGAATGTTCGTGATAGCGAGCATATCATAGCCGAGCTCTCACAAAAAGAAGACTACTCATTAACACAAGACATTGAAGAAGCTGATTTAATCCTTATAAATACTTGCTCGGTTCGTGAAAAACCGGTTCATAAGCTCTTTAGCGAGGTCGGAGCCTTTGAAAAAGCCAAAAAAAGAGGTGCCAAAATAGGCGTTTGCGGCTGCACTGCAAGCCACTTGGGAAGCGAAATTTTCAAGCGCGCGCCTTATGTTGACTTTGTCCTTGGCGCAAGAAACGTGAGTAAGATCACAAAGGCAGTAAATACACCTAAATTTATTTCAACTGATATCAACCACGACGAGAGCGAATACGCATTTGGTGAATTTAGAGGCTCACCATACAAAAGTCACATCAATATCTCAATCGGCTGCGACAAAAAGTGCACCTACTGCATCGTCCCACACACTAGAGGCGATGAAATTTCTATTCCCTCAAGCCTCATCCTAAAAGAGGTAGAAAAGGCTGCAAACAGCGGCGCAAAAGAGATATTTTTACTAGGACAAAATGTCAATAACTACGGTAAAAGATTTTCAGGAGCGCAAGAAAATATCGATTTTAGCGATCTACTAGTAAAGATAAGTGAGATAGATGGCGTTGAGAGGATAAGATTTACCAGTCCGCATCCACTTCATATGGATGATAAATTTCTTGAAATTTTCACAAATAACCCAAAAATTTGCAAGTCTATGCACATGCCACTTCAAAGTGGGAACACCAAAGTTTTACGAGAGATGAAGCGCGGATACACAAAAGAGTGGTTTTTAGACCGAGCGCTAAGACTTAGAAAAATGTGCCCAGACGTTAGCATCTCAACCGACATCATAGTAGCGTTTCCAGGCGAGAGCGATAGCGAGTTTGAAGATACTATGGACGTGCTTGAGCAAGTTAGATTTGAGCAAATTTTTAGCTTTAAGTATTCGCCTCGTCCGCTTACAAAGGCAGCTACTTTTACAAACCAAATAGATGATGAAACCGCTTCAGCTAGGCTTACTCGCCTGCAAAATCGCCATAGCGAAATTTTAGACGAGATCGTGGCAGCGCAAAAAGATAAAATTTTTGATGTCTATTTTGAGGAACTAAGGGCAAACGGCGCCGTTGCTGGGCGAAGTTTTAACAACTTTTTGGTTCAAGTTAATGGCAGCGAAGAGCTTCTTGGCACTACGCAAAAAGTAAAGATCACAAACCCAAAACGAATGGTTTTGTATGGCGAGCTGCAAATTTAAAAGCACCCTTGAAAAGATTGCCCTAAACGTGGGCGTTTTTTTTATCTACATTTTGATGTGGCTCATTTTTTTAACCTGCAAAAAGAGCTACACTTCAAATTTTTTGCCACAAAATGGTTGCGTCGTCGTCTTTTGGCACGGGCGCCTTAGCTTTATGAGCTTTGCTTATAGGCAGTGGTGGAGCAGGCAAAATAGAAAACAAGGTAAAGTGATAATCAGTGACCACAAAGATGGCGAGCTAATCACCAGAATAATCAAATTTTTTGGCATCGGTACCATTAGAGGCAGCAGCTCAAAAGGCGGTGCAAGGGCGCTTATAGAAGCCCTAAGAGAGATAAGGCAGGGCCATGACGTCATCATCACACCAGATGGTCCACGCGGACCAAGACACAGCGTGGCAGACGGAGCTGCGGTAATCGCACAAAAGTCATCTTGCGAAATTTATGCTCTAAATTTCGAAGCAAGCTCATTTTGGGAGTTTAAAAGCTGGGATAAGATGATACTTCCAAAGCCATTTTCAACTATAAATTTTAGTCTCTCAGCTCCTTTTAATGTGGCAAATTTAGGGCAAAAAGCAGCCAAAGAAAAGATACAAAACGAACTTTGGCAGGCCTCACAAAATGACGGTGGTAAGAGCGTAGAGCAAAACCAAGAGGAGTTTAGATCAAATTTAAAAATTTGGTGGAAAAAGTATGCGCATAAAAATCCGCAAATCAGCGACGAGATAAAAGAAATTTTGGATGAAATTTATGAAAAATAAAATTTCTATCTTTATAGCCATTTTTATAGTAGCTTTGTTTGGGCTATTTTTTTACAGCGACAACTCATACAAGCTCGCCCTTGAAGCGAAATTTTATTATGAAAGCAAAGAGTACGAAAAAGCTCTAATTTTAAGCCAAAAAGCCATTGATATAGATATTTATAACAAAATGGCAAATACCGTACTAAATCAAAGCAAGGCGGCGATCAAATTTAGCTCGTACATAAAAAACGGCAAAGAGTATATTGAACGCATCAAAGAAATGAGCCAAGGCAGAGTGAGTAAAGTCGATAAAGAGCGAATCAAAATAATGTGTGACGTTATGATAGAGGATTTTGAAAGTCTGAGAAATTTAGCCTTGCTTGACGCTGAGCTAAAAAGTGAAGCATTAAACACAAAAGAGATCTTTGTCAAGCTTAAAAACGAACTGTTTTAACCTTATTTAATCCCTTTTTAGCTACTATAACAAAAATTGTGCACTAAATTTAGGAGAGTTATGTCTTTTAGCATCAGAAAGCTTTTTTCAAACCTTTTCTTGAGTGTTGTGATCGAGGGTAACGAGTGCATATTTTATGGTCAGGTCTTTAGAAATGGCAAGCTTTTAAAAACCATAAATGCAAAATTTACAGACATTGATATTGAAAATATAGACGATAGAGTAAAAAAATACATTGAGGAGCAAGAAAAATCATACTTTGGTGTATATACCTCAGTTTTTTTTAATGATAATTCGCAAGGTGCGCTACCTAGCGTAAATTTTGACGAATATAAAAAATTTAATATAAATACTCAAAATCTCACAACTCTTATAATGCAAGATAGCTGGAGTATTTATGCGAATTTAAATGCTATTAAAAAATACAAAAACCTCTTTGGGCAAGACAGTATAGATCTTATATATTCACCTATAGCTCTACTTTTTCACGAGCTTTTAAAACGCGGAATTTCATCAAAAACCACGCTTTATCTTTATGTCCATGCACACTCGTTTACGCTTGCAATATTCAAAGATAAGCAGATGAGGCTATCTGCTTTTTTAAATACCACTGGTATAGAAGAAAATAACCAAGAAGCTGAGAGCCTAAAAGAAGAAGATATAACAGATATTGAAAACTTAATCATCAAAGAAGAAAATGATGCAACAGCCCTTGATGATTTTAAAAGCCTGGATGATTTTTTAACCGACGATAAGCCAAAAGAATTTGAGGATCTAAATTACGAGCTAAATATGCCAGCTTCAACGAACGTCGAAAAGTCAGTTGCTATTTTTGGATATGATATGAAGATGTTTGACTATATAGTAAAAGCTATGAAAGAATTTTACGAAAACCCTCTTTATGGGGGCGATTTTATTGAGCAGATTATTGTTTTTGAAAACACAAAAATAAGCGCAACCTTTTTGCAATACCTGCAATCTGAACTTTTCGTAGAAATTTCTACATATCCAGTCAATACAAATCATATCATGAATGAGATCATGCAAGAAGAGATAACCTTATGAAATTTAGCTTCATCACTCCAGAGCCAAGACCTCTTTTATCTATCTTTAGCAAACTTTGGGTAACGCTTATAGGCTTTGTTTTTATAGCCCTTTTAGTGGCAAATTTTTTTATAGTTTATAAAAATTACTCAACCAAGAAAAATATAGAATTTCTAGCAAATGAACAACAGGAACTGAGTCAAAAAATAGTAGCTACAGATGAAATTTCGGCTAAACTTTCAGTACAAATAGACTCAGCAAACGATATCTTTACATCAAATTCTATCCTAAAGCAAAGCTTGCACAATCTCTTTGATCTTGTGCCTGATAGTATCACACTAGAAGAAGTTTTTATGGATAAAAATTCGCTTATAATCCGTGGTATAACACCCACAAAAGATGTCTTTAATCAGCTTTTAGCCTCACCTTTAAGATCTATTTTTACAACATCAAATACCAGCTTTTATCAAAGCAAAAATGGTTGGTATGGGTTTATAAGTACAAATAAAATTGATAATTCTGAGGGATACAATGAGTAGAAAAGATACGAGCCTAGAGAAGATTGATCCCGTAAAGCTTTTACTTTTTATATTTGCTTTTATTGCAGTTTGCTTCATTATGATATTTGGCTTTATTGTGCCAAATATAAAAGAATTTAAAAGCCTAACCAGACAAAATTACTCACAAACCTCATCTTATACGAAAGTGAAAAATGAATTTGAGGCTAAATTTAAAGCACTTGAAACAACAAAGCAAAAAGATGGGGCTATCATTTCGGCTTTTGAGACCAAATTTGATAAAGATAAATTTATAAATTTTGCTTCAAATTTTTTCAGTGAAGTAAGCCTTAGTAAGATAGAAGAAGGCGATAATAACGCAACTGAAAAATTCTTTAGATACCGCCTAAACGTCACTAGCTCGATTAAAACTCCTCAGAAATTTTATGACTTCCTAGATGCACTAAGTGGTTATGATAGCATCATAAAAGCTGAATTTCCTATTGTCATGAAAGGCGAAAAAGACAAAATCCACACAACTTTTAACATAAAAGTTTTTGGATTAAAGTAAAAAGTCGCATTAAATTTAAATTGTCTTGGTGGATAGTTCAAATCCACCATTAAGACAATTATCTATAAATTTATAAAAATATACAAAATTAAAAATCAAGTTTATTCCTTGCTTTTATCCACACACTTACCAAGCTGGCAAGCTCTTTTGTAAAGTGCATTTGCCTTTGCTTCATCGCCGCTTAGCTTTGCTAGCAAGAAGCATGACTGAGCATACTCAAGCTCGCAACTCTTTGCCAAAAGCCTTAATACCCTAGCCTCGGCTTTGCTCTTATCTATCTTGTGGGTTTTTAAATTTTCACTTTCAATGTAAGATTTAAGCCCCATAGCCTCGTTATAGCAACCAACGCCGTCTCCATTATCGCAAGCTAGTTTATAGAGTTTTAGGGCCTTTTCTATATCTTTTTGCTCATCAACTAGCCCTTGCTCATAGATTTGACCCAAATTTGAGCAAGCCGTAGCAAGCCCAGCGTTGCAAGCCTTTTCATAGTAACTTTTTGCTTTTACAAAGTCTTTTTCGTTACTAAAATTTACAGCTAGATTGTTGCAGTCGATGCTATTTCCAGCATTGCAACTTTGCTCCATCTTCTCTTTTTCTAGCTCCAAACGCTCTGCCCTGCTCTCTTCTTCACTTTGCCAAAAGCCAAAGCTCACCATCTTTTGCCAAGACCAGCAACCACTAAACATAAAACCCATGGCCAAAACAAGACTAAAATTTAAGACCTTTTTCACTTATATTCCTAGCTTTGAGCCTAGTCTTTTCATTTGCGGGCATGCTTTACTTAGTCCACGAAAACAAGCAACTTTATAAATTCCATAAGCCCTTTTTTCATCTTTGTTCACACCAAGCCCAAGCTCATACATTGCACCGATATTAGCACAACTTGGTAAGTCGCCAGCATTGCAAGCATTTGTATAAGCTTCCATCGCCAAGTAATAATCTTGCTTAACGATCTCGCCCTTTCTGTAAGCATTGCCTAGATGATAGCAAGCTTGTACGCCACCAGCGTTGCAGCTATCTTTATAAATCAAAACTGCCTTTTTTGGATCTTTTGAGACACCAAGCCCAAGCTCATAAAGCGTACCTAAATTTGCACAACCGACTTGCACCTTGGCATCACAAGCCTTTTTATAATTTGCCAAAGCATTTTCATAATCTTTTACAAGCTCGTAATTTACACCCAAATCATTGCAGGCTTCCGCATCACCTTCTTCACATTTTGGAGTCAATAGCTCGATCGCATTTTTTGAAATTTGCTCTTTATTTTGCACTACCTTTTCATCTTTTGGCTGCTGCCATGCATCATCTTGATTTTGCGTACTTACGCCAACCACATTTAAACAACCAGTAAAAAACAAAACAGATAAAAGCAGTATATATTTCTTCATTTTTTTCCTTTTAATATTGTCCAAAGAGGTCATTTAGTGCTTCACTAATACTTGGATGAGTGAAAATTTGATTTTTAAAGAAATTTGCATTTGCTTTTAAATTCATAGCAATTGAAATTTCATTTATCAGCTCATTTGCATAGATGCAGTGAAAGCTAGCTCCTAAAATTTCTCCACTTTGTGCATCAACAATAGCTTTTAGCATGCCCACATCGTGATTTAGGACTTTTGCACCTGGTACTGCCGCCATGCTAAGCTTTAGCTCTTTGAAATTTAACCCAAGTTTACTAGCTTCCTTTGCATTCACTCCTACTCTTGCAAGTGGAGTATCGGTAAATAGTACATTTGCATGAATACTTCTATTTTTAGTATTTCTCTTTTTATCGCCAAAAATTTGCGAGAAAACTATCCTAAAATCATCCAAGCTCGTATAAGTAAAAAGCTCTCCGCCACGCACATCACCCACCGCGTATATATTTGGCACATTTGTTTGAAGTGTATCATTTGTCTTTATAAAGCCCTTTTCGTCAAGCTCAATCCCAGCAACTTTCAAATTTAAATCATCTACATTTGCTTCTCTACCAAGTGCGATCAAAAACGCATCAGCCTTAAGACACTTTTGCTCGCCATTTTGCTTAAAATTTAAACCATTGTCTTTTAAATTTTCTATATCGCAGCCCTCTAAAATTTCAATGCCTTGAACTTTTAGTGCTTCTTTTACGCTATTAGCTATATCGTCATCTTCATTTTTAAGCAGATTTGATCTTCCCACGATACTTACTTTTGAGCCAAAGCTCGCAAACATTGACGCAAACTCTATGCCTATAAATCCACTACCAACGACTACTATATGTTTTGGTAAATTTTTTAGATCAAGTAGTGTTTGACTTGAAAATACATTTGAATTTACGATCTCAAAAGGAGCATGGACCTCTTTTGAGCCACTATTTATGATGATAAAATCGCCCTCTATTAGTTTCTTCTCACCGTTTGGGATTGTCACAAGAACGCTATTTTCACTAGCAAACGAGCCAACGCCATCAATCACATCAATGTTTGCATTATCATTTAGCATCGCGTAGTTTTTAGCATTAAGAGCAGAGATTAGCTTATTTTTATTTTCCACACTAAGCGTGTAATATTCACTTTCGACACTATTATTTACAAATTTTGCCTCTTTGGCGGCTGTTATTAGACGTTTGGTTGGTATACAGCCAACATTTATACAAGTGCCTCCATACATCTTTGGTGATCTTTCTATAAGAGCCACTTTTTTGCCAAGTGCGGCAGCTTTAACTGCTAGTGTTTTGCCAGCTTTTCCAAAACCAATAACAACGATATCATATTTCATTTTTTTAGCCCTTTATCTTTCCCATTAAATAGTAAGTTGTTTCATTTATCTTTTTTAGCTCCATTTTATATTTATTAGCCCAGTTCTTTATAACCTCATCGACTCGCTCTTTTATTTCATTAACAGTAGCTACATTTTTTATCTTTAGTCTATCTTCACTTCCACTCATAGCCACAAAACAAAGATGCGGCTTTAGATGATCATTTAGCTCGACCACACTCTTTGGCAAAAGACCATCAGTATTGTTTAAAATTCTACACATTTGAGCAGTGGTAGTTTCATTGACGTTATAGCCAAGCTGGATTAAAAGTGCATTATGATCCATATTGTTCCTTTTGCTTAAGATTTGCGAACATTATAAGATAAAATTGGATAAAATCGCCTAAATTTTCAAGGACAAATATGAAAAAATTTATCATTTTTGTATTTAGTATTTTGCTATTTTGGGGATGTTCAGTAGAGCAAATTTCTCAAAATCTTGGCCTTATCGAGCCACCGCTTGATCCAGAGGTCGAGCAGATTGCAGACGCCATCTATCTATACAATGAAGGCAACTATTCAAAAGCTTGCAAGAGATTTTATGATTATGCAAAAGATGGCAATGTCCTAGCCATGCAACAAACTGGCGCATGTTTTCGTGACAGCAAAGGCTTTAGTAAAGATATTTTAAGAGCACTTTTTTGGTTTGAAACAGCTGGCAGATACGGCAACATAGACGGCCTAAGAAGTGCCGGATATATCTACGAGTACGGCCTTGGGGTCAATAAAAATTTAGAAAAAGCGATATATTTTTACGAAAAAGCTGTAAGTCTTGGCTCAAGCGAGGCTAGCTACGATCTAGGACTCATCTATCTAGGCAAAAATGACTATAAAAAAGCGAGAATTTATCTTGATGAATCTTGCTTTAAAGGCAAAGAAGAAGCTTGCGCAAAGCTAAAAGAGATGAAATTTTAGCTCCCATCTCTTTTTGTAAATTTACTACGCCTCAGCTTTTTGAGCGATCAAGACACCCTCTATCATCTTTTTAATATCGCCATCAAGTATAGCATCAGTTTGTGAGTATGTCTCACCACTGCGGTTGTCTTTTACCTGCTGATATGGGAAAAGCACGTACGATCTTATCTGGTGCCCCCAGCCGATCTCACTTTTTTCTACGCTATTGCTCACCTCTTGCTGTTTCATCAGCTCAAGCTCATAAAGGCGAGACTTTAGCATCTTCATTGCTGTGGCTCTGTTTTTATGCTGACTGCGGTCATTTTGGCACTGCACGACGATGCCAGTTGGTATATGCGTGATACGAATGGCTGATTCTGTTTTATTTACATGCTGACCGCCTGCACCGCTTGCTCTATAAGTATCTATTTTTAGATCTTTTTCTTCGATCTCGATCTCTATGTCATCGTCTATCTCAGGGCTTACCATGACACTAGAAAAGCTCGTATGACGGCGTCCTGCGCTATCAAATGGACTTGTGCGAACGAGCCTATGGATGCCATTTTCTGCTTTGAAGTAACCATAAGCATTTTCACCTTTTACGATAAAACTCACGTCCTTTAGTCCAGCTTCATCGCCTTCTTGAAAGTCAAGAGTCTCGACCTTAAAGCCTTCTCTCTCACAAAATCTAAGATACATCCTATAAAGTATGCTGGCCCAGTCGTTACTCTCGGTGCCACCAGCTCCGGGGTGTATTGAGACAATGGCATTTTTGCCGTCATCTTCGCCACTTAAAAGCATAGAAATTTCTAAATTTACTATCTTTTCATCTAAATTTTTGGCGTCATCAAATAGAGAATTTATAGTCTCTTCGTCATTTTCGGAATTTGCTAGCTCAAAAAGCTCTTTTGCATCACTTACCGCCTGATTAGCATCATTAAATTTTGCAAGCATATTTAAAATTTTTGTCTTTTCTTTATTTAAAGCACCAGCTTTAGCGATATCTTGCCAAAAATCAGGATCTTGCTCAGTGGCCTCTATCTCTTTAAGTCTGGCCTTGATCTCATCTGGCTTTACAATAGAGCCTATGTTTTCAACTTTTGTTTGCAGCTTCTTTAAAAGCTCGTTGTATTCGTAATTATCCAAGTTATTCTCCATAAATTTTTGGGGATTTTAGCCAAAACTTGCTTATATTTTTAAATTTACGCCCTTTTAATCCTTTTTTGTTAAAATACCAAGTTAAATTTTTAAACCAAAAGAGTTAAAATGCAAATCATAAGAACCGTAAAAGAACTTGAAATTTTCGTCTCAAACACAAGTGGAAAGATAGGTTTTGTACCAACCATGGGTGCACTTCATGACGGACACGTTAGTCTTATCAAAAAATGTGTCAGCCAAAACGAGATAAGCATCGTCTCAACTTTTGTAAATCCAACACAATTTTTACCAGGCGAAGATCTAGATAAATACCCAAGAAACGAGCAAAATGACATTAAAATTTGTGAGCAAAATGGCGTTAGTGTTATTTTTATTCCAGACGCTGGCGAGCTTTACTTTGATGATGAACCACTTATCATTGCCCCAAAGAAATTTTCGACCATTTTAGAAGGCAAAACCAGACCAGGACACTTTGATGGCGTGCTAAGAGTTTTAAATAAGCTATTTCGCCTAACTCGCGCAAATAGCGTATACATGGGCAAAAAAGATACTCAGCAACTAATCATAGTACAAAACATGATAAAAACTTTCTTTTTAAATATTGAGCTGGTAGCTTGCGATATCATAAGAGAACGCGATGGCCTAGCCCTATCAAGTAGAAATGTCTATATCTGCGACGAAGATAAATGTAATGCCTTAAGACTTTCAAGATCGCTAAATAACGCACAAAATTTGATCCAAAATGGCGAGAGCGATGTAAGTGAAATCAAAGCGAAAATGCTTGAAATATTAGAGCCACTAAAGGTTGACTATGTCGCTATTACAGATAGAAATTTAAACGAAATTTCAAAAATAGAAAAAGATAATACCATTATTTTAATAGCAGCTTACGTTGGCAAAACTAGGCTTATTGATAATATTTGGATATAAAATGCCAAAACTTCACTTAATTTCACTTGGTTGTAATAAAAATTTAGTTGATTCAGAAATAATGCTCGGCAGACTACAAAACTACGATATCACTGACGATATCAGCAATGCCGATGTTATCATCGTAAATACCTGTGGCTTTATAAAATCTGCTAAAGAAGAGAGCATCCAAACCATACTTGAGATGCACGAAGCACGTAAAAATGGCTCATTACTCGTGGTGACTGGCTGTCTTATGCAACGCTATAAAGACGAGCTTATGAAGGAGCTACCTGAGGTTGATCTATTTACCGGCGTGGCTGACTATGACAAGATTGATGAGATCATTCTAAAAAGGCAAAATTTATTTAGCCCAGAGACATATCTGCAAGCAAACGAAGAGCGTGTGATAACTGGTTCAAACTACCATGCCTACATCAAAATTTCAGAGGGCTGTAACCAAAAATGCAGCTTTTGCGCGATACCGACATTTAAAGGCAAGCTAAAATCACGCTCGCTCGAAAATATCGTAAATGAGGTTAAAAATTTAGTTAAAAAAGGCTACTACGACTTTAGCTTTTTATCTCAAGACTCGAGCTCATATATGCGCGATCACGGCATTAGCGATGGGCTAATAAATTTAATAGACGAGATAGAAAAGATAAAGGGCGTAAAAAGTGCTAGGATACTCTACCTCTACCCAAGCACGACCAGCAAGGAGCTAATTGAACGTATCATCGCCTCATCTGTATTTCATAACTACTTCGACATGCCGATCCAGCACATCAGCGAAAATATGCTAAAAATAATGAAGCGTGGAAGTGGTGCTAAAAAGATAAAAGAGCTTTTAAGTTTAATGAGAAATGCCGAAAATTCATTTTTGCGAACTGGTGTCATCGTGGGCCATCCAGGAGAGAGCGAGGAGGATTTTAAGGAGCTTTGCGAATTTTTAGAAGAGTTTAAATTCGATAGAATTTCAGCCTTTGCCTACTCAAAAGAAGAGGACACTGCATCTTTTGACATGGAGCAGATTCCAGCCAAGATCATCTCAAAAAGGCTAAGCAAAATAGAAAAGATAACCAAAAAATCGATCAATGAAAGCCTACAAAAAGAGATTGGCAAAGAAATTTTTGCCTCCCTTGAGGGCATCAGCAGCGAGGGCGAGATGTTTTACGCAGCTAAAAAAGATATCTGGGATAAAGACATAGACGGCGAGATATTGATCAATGAAAGCGATGTCAAAGAGCTTGAGATAGGCTCGCTCTATCTTTGTGAAGTAAACGATGTGGTCGATCAAAAACTAGTCGCACGAATCATCAAAAAAGTAAAATGATAAGCAAAAATGTGCGAGAAAGACTGGGCCTTGGTACAAACCTGCTTGCCTTCTCGCACGGTATAGACAGCACTGCTCTTTTTTACATTTTAGACGAAGCTGGGATCAAATTTGATCTAGCGATGGTTGATTACAATGTGCGGGAGCAAAGCAAAAACGAGATAAAAAGCGCAAAAGAGCTTGCAGATAAATTTGGTAAAAAAATTTATACAAAAAGCGTTTTTTTAGATAAGTCAAATTTTGAAAAACTAGCACGAGATGCAAGATATGAGTTTTTTGGCGAAATTTGTCAAGATTTTGGCTACGACAATCTTATATTGGCTCATCAGTTTGACGATAAATTTGAGTGGTTTTTAATGCAACTTAGCAAAGGTGCTGGACTAAAAGAGCTCTTTGGTATGAGCGAGCTTGAAAAGAGAAAGCACTTTTGGCTAGTTAGGCCGCTTTTAAATTTACGCAAAAAAGAGCTTCAAAATTATCTTGATGAGAGAAATTTACGCTATTTTATCGATGAGACAAATTTAAAAGGCGAGTTTAAAAGAAGCTTCGTAAGGGTAAATTTTAGTGAGCCATTTTTAGATCATTACTTTAATGGCGTAAAAAAAAGCTTTGAGTTTTTAGAGACTGACAAACAAATTGTAATGCCAAATATCACAAAAATAAGCGATGAAATTTTTATCATAAAAAATGATAGCAATGTGATACGAGGCATTGATGTAGTCGCAAAAGAGCTAAATGCGCTCCTAAGTAAAGCTCAAAAAGACGAACTAGATAAAAATTTAAATAAGCAAACAAGCGTGGTTTTAAGCGGCAAGATTGCTATTGGCTACGCTGGAGAGCACGTCCTAGTGACACCATTTCGCAAAGCCGTAATGCCAAAAATTTTTAAAGAAAAAGCCAGAATCCACAAAATCCCAGCCATCAACAGAGGCTATCTTTTTACAATAAATTTTGATTTGTCAAAGTTAAAATTTTAATCGCGTAGCTCTAAAAACAATAGATAAAGAAGTTTTGGCTTTTGCTTAAAATAAGTCTAAAGCCAAAATTTAATTAAAATAAGCTATTTACGCTTTCATTGTGATATACACGGCGTATCACTTCACCAAATAAAGAAGCCGCACTTAGCACTTTTATGCAAGGAAGCTCTTCTGCTAGTGGAATAGTATCTGTTACTACTAGCTCATCCAAAAAGCCTAGTCTTAGCCTATCGTAAGCTGGTCCACTAAGAACTGGGTGTGTACAAAAAGCCATAACGCTAGTTGCGCCACGCTCTTTAAAAATTTCAGCCGCTTTTACGATCGTACCAGCCGTATCGATCATATCATCGACCAAGATCACATCTTTGCCATTTACGTCGCCGATTATATTCATCACTTCACTCTCGTTTGCTTTTTCACGGCGTTTATCAACGATAACCATATCAAGATTTAGATTTTTAGCCAAAGCTCTAGCACGAGCGACACCACCTACATCTGGGCTTGCAACGATTGGATTTGGTAAATTTTTAGCCCTTACATAGTCATTAAAGATGATGCTGCCATAAAGGTTATCTACTGGAATATCAAAAAATCCTTGAATTTGCCCTGCATGAAGATCCATAGTGACGACCCTATCAATACCTGCTGTTTGCATCATGTTTGCCACTAGTTTTGCAGTGATCGGCACTCTAGGAGCTGCTTTTCTATCTTGTCTAGCGTAGCCAAAATAAGGTACGATCGCTGTTATAGAGCTTGCACTGCTGCGTTTCAAGGCGTCGGTTAGGATTAATAGCTCCATCAAATTTATATTTGCAGGAGCACATGTTGGCTGGATAACAAAAACATCTTTCCCACGCACACTCTCGCCGATTTGTACGCTGATCTCTCCATCGCTAAATCTTTTTATACTTGCCTCGCTAAGTGGAAGCGACAGATATTGTGAAATTTTCTTTGAAAGCTCAATATTTGCTGTGCCTGAGAAAATTTTATAGCCTCTCATAATGGTGACCTTTTTAGTGATTTTTATATTGGGATTTTATCAAAACGAGCTTTAATTTAAATTTATTTATTCCACTACTTCCAGCCAAGAACTACAATATCATCTATCGGCATGCGATCAACATTTTATACATTTTCATTGTCTTTGATTTAAGAAAATCATAAAATCACAAACTAGTTTAAAATAATTTTTTCTTTTAAACTCCTTGTAGCTAAAATCACAAACATGTTTAAAGCTTATAGAATTTATGACTTTATAAAAAGTAATGATGAGAATTTTAAAGGTGTCTTTGTCGATAGACTCTATCCAAGAGGAATAAAAAAAGAGATATTTTCAAATTTTCCTTGGTTAAAATATATCACGCCAAGTCCTGCATTAAGAGAGTGGTTTCATAAAGATAAAGAAGCTAGGTTTGATGAATTTTGTGAAAAATTTAAGCTTGAGCTTGATAATGAAAAAGCACGGTCTTGCTTTAAGACACTAAAAAATTTAGAAAAAGAATACGGCAACATAGCTCTTTTAACAGCTAGCAAAGATATAAATCTTTGCCATGTGGTCGTATTGTTAAAACTTTTAAACAAATAAACAATCTAATTATTTGCAAGAGTGCCAAGTATCTTTTCAAACTGCACGCCATACCACGTGCGGTTTTGATCTTTTAGTGTGGCTTTGATGCTATCAAGCACAAAATTTGCTGCCTTTTTTATAGCAGTTTCTATCGTTTCGCCATTTACTAGCGAGCCAAAAAGTACAGAGGCAAATATATCTCCAGTTCCACTTGTATGAAACGGTAAAAATTCATGAAAATATTCTACTTTCTCTTTTGTCTTTGCGTCATAAGCTATGATTCCACATTCATCTTGCTTGTATCTAATGCCCTTTAACACGATTTTATATGCACCAAAACTCGCCAAATTTTCTAGTAATTCCAAAATATAATCTTCATTATATTCATCTCTCAAAAATGGCTTGCCGCACATAAAGCTTGCTTCAGTTATATTTGGCGTAATAACATGAGCTTTTGAGCAAAGTTCGCGCATTTTCATAACAAATTTTTCATCAAACCCATGATAGAGCTTGCCATTGTCACCCATGCAAGGATCCACAAGTATTAGCAGAGCAGAGCCACTAAACTCATTAAAAATTTTCTCTATCAGCTCAAGCTGACCAAAGCTACCTAAAAATCCAGTATAAATTCCATCAAATGTGATATTTTCTTTGTGCCATACTTGTGTTACCGAGTCAAATTCATCAGTCAAATCACAAAATGTGAAATTTTTAAAGCCAGTATGAGTCGAAAGCAGCGCAGTAGGCAAAATACACGCTTCAATGCCTTGCGCGCTAATTACCGGAAGTGCAACAGTAAGGGAACATTTGCCGACACATGAGATATCTTGTATTGTAAGGATTCTTTTCATTTATGCTCTTAGTTTGTAAAATTTCACTCCAGCAACATCGGATAAATAAACCACATCATCTTGTAAAAATTTTGCTAGAGTTTGCTTTGAAGAATCAGAAAAATTCTCTTCAACATTTGCGATAGTTTGCGGACGACGTCTCAGCATTTCTAAAATTTCATCCTCACTAAAGTTATATTTTTGCTCTATCTTGTGAGCTTTGACGATATTAACTGGCACGCCACTTATCTGCTCGGCTAACTCCTCTAACTTTTTAGCGTCTACGCCCTTTACATTATAGGCTGGTGGGCGATCTACCGTACCAATATCTACTCGGTGTGGAGCTATCTCATTTATCGCCATATTAAGTACTTCAAACTCACTTTTTTTATCATTAAAACCAGCTACGACTAAAATTTCAAGCACGAGCTCACCAGCAAATTCCTTGCGAAATTTAGCCATTTTTTTTATAATCTCGCCTACTTCTATACCGCTTTTGTTGCGGTCTATCTTTTTAAAAGTGCTTTGCACTGCGCTATCTAGACTAAATTTCACTATATCAAGCTCTTTTAAAGCCTCGCAAATTTTTGGGTCACACACGCCTGAGCCATTGCTTAAGATAAGCGTTTTCATGCTACCTTTTAGCTTATTTATCTCACTAACTAGCTCTTGCAAGTATGGGTAAAGAGTTGGCTCGCCATTTGCTGTAAGCGTTACGACATCGATATTTTGATGAGTATGTAAAGCCTCTTTTAAATCTACTAAAATTTCTTCAACACTTGGCGGATCTTGTATCGAGTTAACTGTTTTTGCACCACTTAGCTCACAATAAACACAGTCAAAATTACATGATTTTTGCTTAGGGCTTAGATCTATGCCAAGACTCATGCCAAAACGGCGTGAATTTATCGGACCAAAGATTATGCAAGGCTTATTACCTTGCACTTTTTGCTTGCACCTGTTTTATGAAATATTTTGCATTTTCAACCGGTATGTCTGGTAAGATTCCGTGACCTAGATTAAAGATATGTGGAGCACCTTTCATCGTATCTAAAATTTTATCAATGCCTTCATCTATCGCTTTTTTGCTATAAAGTCTGGTTGGTTCCATATTTCCTTGAAGAACATATCTTGGGCTTAATTTTGCTTTGGCTAGCTCTATTGGAGTACTCCAGTCAACGCCAAAAACATCAAAATTTCCTGAAATTTTATCCAAATAGCCACTTATCCCCTTTGGAAAAACGATGACTGGAATTTCTGGAAACTCAGCTTTTACGCTATCAACTATTTTATTTATATAGCTAAATCCAAACTCAAAATAAGCCTGTTCTTCAAGTGCAGCCGCCCAGCTATCAAAAATTTGCACCGCATTTACACCAGCTTTTATCTGCTCTTTGACGTAAAGGATGAGCGCTTGTGTCACTTTTTCCAAAATTTGATGTAAAAATTCTGGATTTTGATATAGTATTTTTTTGCAAACAGCATAGTTTTTACTGCCGCCACCCTCGATCATATATGTAGCTATCGTCCATGGAGCACCACAAAATCCAATTAGCGCCTTATCTTTAGCTAAATTTTCTCTTGTGAGTTTGATCGTATCGTAGACGTATGCTAAATTTTTTACCGATTTTTCAATACTAAGTGAATCAAGAGCTGCTTGGTCACGCAAAGGATTTGTAAAAACTGGACCCTCACCTTTTTCAAAACGTAGATCCATACCCATTTCAAGCGGTACTACAAGGATGTCGCTAAACAAAATGGCCGCATCAACGCCAAGGATATCGACTGGCTGAAGCGTAACCTCACTAGCTTTTTTATAATCTTTACAAAGTGATAAAAAATCCCCTGCCTTGGCTCTTACAGCCATATATTCTGGCAGATATCTACCAGCTTGACGCATCATCCAAATAGGCGTGTATGGCGTCGGTTTTTTTAAACAAGCATCTATAAAAATCATAAATTTTCCTTTAAATTTTTAAAGGGATATTATCTAAATATATATAAATTTAACGCTAAATAAAAGATTTGAGAGAAATTTTAAGCGTAAAAACGCTTAAAATTTTAATGGCCTTCTTTATGAAGAAAGTAAAGTCCAACACAAAGCGCAAGGATAGAAGCCGCCAAATAAGCCATTTCAAGCGGAGTGGTAAAATTTGCATGAAGCACTCTTTGAAAGAAATTTACTATTAGGACCATGACGATCACTTTGCCAAGTTTGTCTTTTAGCTCATCAAGGGAGTGAACCTCCAAGACTTTGCTCTGCTTTGACTGCTTTAGCTGCGTGATCTCTGAAATAAAAAGCTCATAAATTCCAAAACTAAAGATATAAAGAACAAGTGCCATCAAGTATAGATCGATCGCACCAACGATCTCTCCCACTACTTCTGAGTGAAAATTTTCAGCATGTGCGCTCTCAACAAAGAAATATTTATAAACCTCCAAAATCACCTTGCCAACATCGTAACTAGCGATAACAAAAAGCATGATCGCACCCAAAAGACCAAAAATAACTGGAAACAGCGTAAAGCTATTGCTTGCAAGTAAAATTCTTTCAAATAATCTACGCAATAAAGCCCCTTTTTATATAAATTTAAAAAATGGGCTATTTTATAGTTTTTTTCTTAAATTTAGAAGCTTGTTGGTTGATTAACCTACTCTTGCATTTCGATCCATTTTTGAGCGATTCTAACAGCATTTGTAGCAGCTCCTACGCGAATCTGGTCGGCACTACACCAAAGATGAAGCACATTAGGTCTGTAATTATCAACCCTTATCCTTCCAACATAAGTCTCATTTGTATCACTTGAGATGATAGGCATCGGATACTCTTTATTTGCTGGATTATCGACTACTACGATACTTGGAGCTTTACTCAAAATTTCTCTTGCAGCGTCTGCACTCACATTTTTATCAAAATGAATAGTGATCGCCTCAGAGTGACTTCTAAGCACTGGCACACGAACACAAGTAGCGCTCACTTCAATATCTTTATGAAGAATTTTTTGTGTTTCATTGACCATTTTCATCTCTTCTTTTGTATAGTCGTTGTCCAAAAATACATCGATATGTGGGATCACGTTTAGTGCTAGGCGGTGTGCAAATACCTTTGGCTCACACTCATCAAGCTTAAACTCAAAGAATTTTTGCATCTGAATAACAAGCTCTTCCATGCCCTCTTTGCCAGCACCGCTTGCTGCTTGATAAGTAGAAACGTCGACTCTGTTGATGCCAAAAGCGTCATTTAATGGCTTTAAAATTTGCACCATTTGAATGGTTGAGCAGTTTGGATTTGCGATGATACCGCGATTTTTCCATAGTGCGATATCGCTTGGGTTACACTCAGGTACGACTAGCGGGATATCTTTATCCATCCTAAAATGGCTTGTATTATCTATCACAACTGCACCGCTATCAGCTGCAAATTTGGCAAATTTCTCTGAGACCGAACCGCCCGCACTAAAAAATGCAATATCAACCTCGTGCTCGCTAAAAACTTTCTCAGTAAGCTCTTTTACTTTGTAGTGTTTGCCTTTAAATTCTATCTCGCTACCTGCACTCTTAGCACTAGCAAGTGGTAAAAGCTCACCAACTGGAAAATCAACCTCTTCCATCACTCTAAAAAGCTCTTCGCCAACCGCCCCTGTCGCACCCACGACAGCTACGTTAAATTTTCTCATCTGCTCTCCTTTACCATTTCAAATTTCTTAATCTTGCGTAATTTTACTAACCAAAAACTTAAATTTAAAATTATTTTTTGCTTCTAGATTGCAAAAAAAGATCTTTTGGCAAAATTTCATCACCTTCGCTTAGTATCGCTGCTCTTTGCACGACCGAGATGAGCTCTCTGATGTTACCAGGATAGTCATAACCCAAAAGCTCTTCTTTTGCAGCTTTTGAGAAATTTTTGGGCTCAAGGCCATATTCTGCACAACACTTTTTTAGCACATCTTCAGAGATAGCTAAAATTTCTTCTTTTCGTTCACGAAGTGGCGGTATAAAAAGGGGTATCGTGTTTAGGCGGTAAAAAAGATCTTCTCTAAATCTACCCTCCCTCATAGCAAACTCTAAATTTGCATTTGTGGCGCAAATGATGCGAACGTCGATCTTTTCGCTTTTTGTAGCGCCAAGCCTAGCAATCTCACGCTCTTGAAGCACACGAAGCAGTTTTGGTTGCAAATTTATAGGCATCTCACCGATCTCATCTAAAAATAAAGTTCCACCATTTGCTAGTTCAAACTGTCCTTTTTTGGTAGTCAATGCATCTGTAAAAGCACCCTTTTCAAAGCCAAAAAGCTCACTTTCTATCAAATTTTCAGGGATCGCAGCCATGTTTAAAGCGATAAATGCAGCGTCTTTTCTTGGCGAGTTTGCGTGGATAAATTTAGCAAAGACCTCCTTGCCAACGCCACTTTCGCCACTAAGCATGACTGAAGCATCTGTTCTTGCCGCTTTTAGCGCGATATTGAGCGTAGTTTCAAGTGCCTTTGAGGTGGCTATAAACCCTGTAGTTTCGCTTTTTACCTCAGTATTTTTTGAAATTTTTGGAGTCTTTTGTTTAAGAAGCTCGACCCTTTTTATCGCCTCATAAAGTGTTGAGACGTCAAATGGCTTAGTTAAAAAGTCCTTTACACCAAGCCTTACACTTTCGATTGCCTTATTTAGTGTGGCATTTCCAGTCATTATGATGACGTCAAATTTGCCATTTAGCTCTTTTATAAACTCAAGTCCATCCATTTTTGGCATATTTATATCAGTGATTATTAGATCAGTTTCGTTGTCTATTTTTTTTAGAGCTTCAATAGCTGTTTTATAACTTTTGACATTTAGCTCTTCATACTCACCAAGTGCGATTTCAAGTGACTTTCGCATATTGATGTCATCTTCTACTATGACGATATTCATTTGATCTCTTTTTATTGAAGTATGCCGATAATAGCGGATTTTGGCTTAAATTCCACCATAAATCTAACTGGTAAAATTTTCAAATTTGAAGTGTGTGATATGTCATTATTTTTTCTTTTAAATTCATTTTTTACCATCACTTTTTTTAAAACAAAGCAGTCAAAAATTTCATCTTTATGCAAATTTAAAAAACCAATAGTTGTAGTGTTTTCATCTTTAAAAGCATCTATCTGGCAAAGAAATTTTGGTTTTGGATTTGGTGTGAGAGTCATCGCTCGTGAAAAAGAAATTTCTTCGTGAGCGATGATTTGGTTCTTTGTATTAACATTTGCCCAGAAGATAAACTCCTCCGAGCAAAAGGCAAAATTTAAAAGTATAGTTAGTAAGAAAAGACTTCTCGCCACTTATCTTCGTCTATCTTAAGCTCCATATTTACCTTATAAAGCCCATCTTTGAAATTTTCACTTACAATTCTTGCATTTTTGACAAGACCTTGCACCTTTGAAGTGATAGATGAATCATTTAGCATCGCATCTCTTACAGTATCTTCAGCGTTAATCTTTACGCCATAAAGCTTGCCAGCAAGCTGCGAATAAGCATCGGCCATTGCTGCTCTTTTTGCTAAAGTTACAGACTGAGCATAAGAGAGCGAATTTAACGGAGCTATACCCTCGCCTGTAGCTCTAAAAGTGGTCTCTCTTGGAGCGCTATCATATATCATCTTCTCTTTTTTCATCACCTCTCTAAGATCGTCTTTATCGACCTTTTGGATGACTACATTGCGATTTGATGTGCTTGTCGGCTCGCCCATAAAGCCGTTAAATGTACAACCACTAAAAAGTGTCGCCATTACAGCAAAAAATAAAATTTTAATCTTCATAAACAACCTTTTTATGCTTTTATTTAAAATTTAACAGCAAAATTTATTCCAAAAGCCCCATATCTTCGCTTGAGCCTTCGTTCTCGTCCTCGCCATCTTCGGCCTTAGGGCATCTTGCGATACTTACAACATCATCGCCATCAACGTTTACGACGATCACGCCACTCGTATTACGTCCTGCTTTGCGGATGCTTTGCATATCAACTCTTATCATCTTGCCGCTTGATGTTAGAGCCATTAGATCTTGCTCTTCATCAACCATCACAACACCTATTAGATCGCCCGTTCTGTTTGTTAGCTTCATGCAAATTACGCCTTTGCCACCGCGGTTTGTCAAGCGGTACTCGTCAGCGGTTGTGCGTTTGCCGATACCTTTTTGAGATATGCTTAAAATTTCTTGATCATTGCTTTCGATAACAGCAGCACCCACTACCTCGTCGCCTGGCTCTTTAAATTTGATACCAGTTACGCCACGAGCAGTCCTTCCCATTTGACGAACCTTGCTGATCTTAAATTTAAGACACATACCTTTTTTAGTCACTACAAATAGCATTGTCTCATCGCTTGAATTTGTATCATCCTCAGCATTTGTATTATCTTCGTCGATCTCGTTTTGTATCTCTTCTATCTCAAGTACTTCAGTCTCAACGCTTAGCTCATTTTCAGGGTCACTAATAGGCATATCATCATATGTTTGAGCGATGAGCGCAGTTACTAGCTCGTCATTCTCATCAAGACTGATCGCTCTTACGCCAACTGAGCGGATGTTTTTAAACTCGCTTAAATTTGTGCGTTTTACGATACCGTTTTTAGTAAAGAATGCTAGCGATTTGTTCTCGTCAAAGTCAGTCGTTGGGATGATTGCTTTTATCTTCTCATCAGGCTGCAACTGGATCAAATTTACAACTGCTTTGCCCTTTGCCGTGCGGCTTCCCTCTGGGATTTTGTAGACCTTTAGCCAGTATAGCTGCCCGCGGTCTGTCACAAACATGAGCGTATCGTGAGTATTCGAAGTAAAGAAACTCTCTATAAAGTCATCATCATATGTAGTGACCGCTACTTTGCCTTTGCCACCACGTTTTTGCTTCTCATACTGCTTGCTTGGTACACGCTTAATGTAGCCACGGTGTGTTATGGTTACAACCATATTTTCATTTGGTATGAGGTCTTCAATATCGATGTCATCGTAGTCATCAACGATCTCAGTCACTCTTGGTACTTTAAATTTATTTTTGATCTCTAAAAGCTCTTCTTTGATCAAATTTTCAAGCAGTGTCTCACTCTTTAAAATTTCATCAAGTCTTGCGATCTCAGCCATAAGCTCGGCTAGCTCAGCCTCTAGTTTTTCTCTCTCTAGGCCTGTAAGCTTGCTTAGACGCATATCAAGGATAGCGTTTGCTTGAAGTTCTGAGAGGTTAAATTTACTCATCAAACCTTCTCTAGCAACGGCTGTATCGGCACTATTTCTAATAAGCTCGATTACTTCGTCAATATTATCAAGTGCGATCTTTAGACCCTCTAAGATGTGGGCTCTTGCACGTGCTTTTTCAAGCTCAAATATCGTTCTTCTAATGATTACTGTTTTTCTATGATTTAAAAATAGCTTAAGTAGTTCAATAAGATTAAATACCTTTGGCTCTTTGTTATTAATAGCAAGCATAATAACACCAAAAGTGCTCTCCATCGTAGTTGATTTAAAGAGGTTGTTTAGCACAATATCGCTCATAGCGTCGCGCTTTAGTTCGATAACTACGCGGATGCCATCCTTATCAGACTCATCTCTAACCTCGCTAATGCCCTCTATCTGCTTATCTTTTACTAGCTCAGCGATCTGCTCGATGAGTCTAGCTTTATTTGTTTGATACGGAAGCTCATCTATGACAATAACGTCTTTGTTTGGCTTTTTTTCTATGTGAGTTTTAGCTCTTAGTTTGACCCTGCCACGACCTGTGCGGTAGGCCTCTATGATGCCCTTTTTACCAAAGATGATACCGCCAGTTGGGAAGTCTGGACCTTTGATAAATTGCATTATCTCTTCAAGAGTGGCTTCTTTATTTTCAAGAAGAAACAAAAGACCATCTATTAACTCATCAAGACTATGTGGTGGGATGTTTGTCGCCATACCAACAGCGATACCGCTTGAGCCGTTTAATAATAAATTTGGCACACGGCTTGGAAGTACATCTGGTTCAACCTCTCTATCATCGTAGTTTGGCACAAAATCAACCGTGTCTTTGTCGATATCTTTTAAAAGCTCCTCGGTAAGCATAGTCATTCTAGCTTCAGTATAACGCATCGCAGCTGCGCTGTCACCATCAATAGAGCCAAAGTTTCCTTGCCCGTCAACAACTGGATAACGCATAGAAAATTTCTGAGCCATACGAACAAGAGCGTCATAAACTGCTGTATCACCATGTGGGTGGTACTTACCGATAACCTCACCAACGATACGAGCTGACTTCATGTAGGCACTTCTGCTACCAACGCCAAGATTGTCCATAGCATATAAAATTCTTCTGTGAACTGGCTTTAGTCCGTCTCTAGCATCAGGCAAAGCACGTCCCACAATGACACTCATGGAGTAGTCAAGATAGCTAGTTTTTATAGACTCTTCGATATCAACAGACGCGATATCTTGGGTTAATTCAAGTAGATTGTCTTTCATTTTTTTCCTTAAATTTAGCTTGGCTGATTTTAGCCAATAATTGATAAAAACTTGCTAAATAGCAAATTTGTGCAGTGCAAAAGATCACTATAATAAAATAAAAATTTCTTTTATAATTAATCAAAATTTAGTTCAAAATTTTTTCTATCTGATCTTTTTTAAGAATAAAATCGTAGCTAAAGGCATCTATCACGACTCCAGCATAGCTACTCTCTTTTAGCATCGCAAGATACTCTTTTAGCCCTATTTCTATACTCTCTTGCTCGCTGTCGTTTCGCCAGAGTTTCATAGCTTCTTTGCTAGTAAATGCTGGAAAATAGCTAAGCTTTTCGCCCTCATCTTCAAGCAAAATAAATTTGATGTTTGAGCCCTCTTCCTCATAAACGACGCCACCATCAGGCTTTGCAAGTACCTGGTTTAAAAGTACTGGAGCAAAAAATGTGGCCTTTTTTAAAGCCGATATCAAATTTACCTCATTTCGTTGGTTAGGCTCTTTTAAAAATTTATCCATCGCTTCTTGCATATTAACCCCTAAAAGCCTCATCTACGGCCTGGCAGATCGTGTGAATGAAAAATATGTGCGACTCCTGTATTCTTGCAGTGTCGCTTGAGCTAACGATCAAATTTAGATCGCAGCCCTCATTCATCGCTCCGCCTCCTTTGCCACTAAGTCCAAGCACTGTTACGCCCATTTTCTTGGCACTTTTTATAGCTTCAAGGACGTTTTTACTATTTCCGCTTGTTGAGATTGCTACGAGTAAGTCGCCAGGACGAGCTAAAGCCTCAAGCTGACGTGAAAAGACATAGTCAAAGCCATAGTCGTTGCCAATAGCAGTAAGAGCCGAAGTATCGGTAGTTAGCGCGATGCCTGGGAGCGCTTGACGCTCACTTTTGTATCTGCCAGTTAGCTCAGCCGCAAAGTGCTGAGCATCCGCTGCAGAGCCGCCGTTGCCACATATTAGCACCTTTTTACCATTTTTTAGTGCATTAGCCACCATCTGGCAAGCATGCTCCAAGCTACCAAGTAAATTTACGTGCTCACTAAAGGTCTTTTGGTGAGCCTCTAGCTCATTTTTTATCATCGTTTTTAGCATCTTTTATCCTTTTTATTATCCCTGTCGTACTTTTGCCCTCGACAAAGTCGATGAGCCTGACCTCTTTTACGATCTCGCTGCCAATGACCTCTTTGTCTTTATAATCAGCCCCTTTTACAAGCACGTCAGGCTTTATCTTTGTTATCAAATTTAAAGGAGTATCCTCGTCAAAAATCACGACATAGTCAACAAATCCAAGCCCACTTAGCACGCAGGCTCTATCATCTTGTGAGTTTATAGGCCTAGCCTCGCCTTTTAGCCTCTTAACTGAAGCGTCTGAGTTTAGCCCAACGACCAAAAGATCGCCAAGCTCCCTTGCGTGAGCTAGATATTTTACGTGTCCTGCATGCAAGATATCAAAGCAGCCATTTGTAAAAACGACCTTTTTCTTGCCCTTTTGGCTCAAAATTTCCTCTAGCTCATCAAGGCTCTTTATCTTGTGCTCGAAATTTGCCCCAAATGAGCTATTTAGTAGCTGCTCGATCTCACTAAAGCTAGCCGTTGCACTGCCGATCTTTGCCACGACGACGGCTGCTGCGAGGTTTGCTATCTTGATCGCCTCTTTTATGTCAGCCCCATTTGCCAGCATATAGCCAAGTGTAGCCAGCACCGTATCCCCGGCACCTGTGACATCAAAGACCTCTTTTGCTTTGGCGGCAAAGATGTGTAACCTATCATCATATAGCGCGATGCCTTCTTCTGAAATCGTGATGAGTGAATAGGTCAAATTTAGATCGTCTTTTAGCTGTTTTATCGCCTTTTCAAGCTCAGCCTTGTCTTTTATCTTTAAATTTGTAGCCTCGCTCGCCTCTTTTTTATTTGGCGTTAAAAGGGTCGCGTTTTTGTACTTTGAGTAGTCGCTGCCCTTTGGGTCGATAAGTACTGGGATATTTAGTCTCACGCACTCGTCTATGATCTCTTGGCAGACTTTTTCGCTAAGCACGCCCTTGCCGTAGTCGCTTAGTAAGACAGCCTTAAAATTTGCAAGGTTTTCTTTGACTTTTAATATGAGCTCATCTTCTAAATTTATCTTGACAACACTCTCTTTATCGATCCTTACAACTTGCTGGTGAGATGCCATTATACGACTTTTTATCGAGCTTTCACGCCCTTTTTCGGTGAGTATGAGCTCATCTTTTACGTTTAGCTCAGCAAGTCTTTCTTTTATCTTTTTACCAGCCTCATCATCGCCCAAAACGCTAGCCACACTCACATTTGCGCCAAGGGAAAGCAAATTTCTCACCACGTTGCCAGCACCACCAAGCGTGTAGGTTTCGTTATTTATCTTTACTACTTGCACTGGCGCTTCAGGAGAGATGCGGTCGCAGCTGCCCCAGATATAGTGGTCCAGCATGAGATCGCCAACGACTAAAATTTTCACTCTCTTAGCCATTTATCTCTTCCTTATAAATTCTCTTTATCTCTGGCAAATAGTCTTTTATCGCCTCTTCCAGGCTCCACGTAGCACTAAAGCCAAATGCCTCACGAGCTGGTTTTATATCTGCTTCAGTGTGAAACTGATATGAGCCCACAAATGGGTTTTTGATATATTCGTTGCCTAAATTTACACCGATCTCACGCTGCAAGATGTCAGCGATATCTTGAAAGCTTCTAGCCTTGCCAGTAGCTGCGTTATAGACACCACTTGGCGCGTCAAGCGCTTTTATGTTTGCATCAATGATATCTTTTATGTAAACAAAGTCTCTTTTGATCTGGTCGCTGCCCTCAAAGAGTTTTGGGGCCTTACCAGCTAAAATTTGCAAGCCAAACTGAAGCACCATTGAAGCAGTTTTATTTTTAAAAAACTCACCCTTACCAAAGACGTTAAAATATCTTAGTCCAACCACGCTCACGCCACGCTTTGCGTAAATTTTATTTATATTATCCATACTTAGTTTGCTAAAACCATAGACGTTATTTGGCGCTTCACACTCACCGACGGTTTGTGGGCTCTTTGCGTTGCCATAAGTCGCTCCAGAGCTTGCATAGATCATCTTTGCGCCTAAACTCTCGCATATATCAAGCAAATTTATAAAAGCGTTTACATTTGTTTTTATTAGCTCGTCCTGCTCTTTTACGGTCGTATCTGAGATCGCTGCCTCGTGGTAGATGACGTCTGGGCGAAAATTTTTTATCTTCTCAAGCGTACTCTCATCGTTGATGTCGCTAGCATAAATTTCACCCCTAAATCCAAGTAAATTTTTAAAATGGCCAAAACTTTTTAGGTTGCCGTTGCTAAATGTCTCGTCGTTTCTAAATTTATCCACGACAAGCACGTGAGCATCTTTAAAATTTTCATCAAAATAATGCGCTAAGGCTGAGCCGATAAATCCAGCGCCACCAGTTATAACTATCTTTTTTCCATTTAAATTCATAGTGATTTTTCCTTTTTTAGCTTATTTAAAACATCTCTTACATCTTTAAAATTTATCCCATCGAGCAAGAAATTTCTACCAACACCTGCCCTTTTGCCAGCCTCGACATCGCTTGGCTTATCGCCTATCATGAGTGAGTTTTTAAGATCTATATTAAACTCATTGCAAGCATCAAGTATCATTTTTGGATTAGGCTTTCTGCAGAGACAATTAACCTCCGGAGCGTGCGGACAAAAATAGACTTTTGTGATAAAAATTTGCTCTTTTTTAAAAGTTTCAAGCATAAATTCAGTTAAAGTTTCAAACTGTTCTTGTGTATAGTAGCCTCTACCGATGCCTGATTGGTTTGTCACGACAAAGAGTTTATAGCCAGCATCGCTAAATTCTCTCAATGCATCAAAAATGCCATCAATAAATTTAAAGTCTTTGATCTCGCAAACATATCCAGCGTCCTCATTTATGACGCCGTCGCGGTCTAGAAAAAGTGCTTTAGTGGCTATATTTTTATTCATTTGGTGATTATAACCAAAATATTTTAACTAGCCTCTTGTAAATTTACCTTTTTGTATTATAATGTCTACACTTTTCTAAAAAGGATAAAAAAATGAAAAAATTACTAATCGTTTCTGGAGTTGCAGCTCTACTTTCGACTGCTGCTTTTGCTGCAGATGGTGCTGCTATCTACAAAAAATGTATTGCCTGTCATGGTGCTAAAGCTGAAAAAGTTTTCAATAACAAAGTTCCAGCTTTGACATCACTTGACGCTGCAGCTATCGAAGAATCAATAAAGGGCTACAAAACAGGAGCAAATAAATTTGGTCTTGGCGCTATGATGAAACCTATCGCTACTCCAATGAGCGATGACGACATAAAAGCAGTAGCAGAATACATCCAAACGCTAAAATAATCACAGGGGCGCTCGCCCCTTTTTTCTATAAATTTAAACTCACACCAAATTTCAAAAGCTCTTTTGGCATATAGTCATCTAAATTACCGATCGTGTCGTTATCTATCTCTATTAAATTTAGATTGTATTTTTTATAAAACCCTATCTTTTTCTCTTTTCTTTTTAGATACACCTCATCATCTTCCAAGCCCCAAAACTCGATATAGACCTTGCCTTTTGGTATGCAAAAATCACAATATATATCCTCTTTTATCGGCACTCTTTTTTCATAAGCATATGCTACACCTTCAGCAAAAAGCCAGTTTGCGATTACTAGCTCTGCTCTGCTTCTTACGTAGTGGCCGTCATTTGTTCGGTACTCAGCCTTAAATTTCTCTCTAAAGTCTTCTTTTTTCTCTTTTTTAAGAGCTTTTTCGCCACTTATTGTGATCTCATCTATAAAAATTTCGTTATAAGCTATCCTCTCATCCCACCTAACGCTCGCCCTACCCATGTAGTAATTTTGCATACCACCATAGTATTTGCCAATATCTGTCACGTTGTAGCCATTGTCACATTTTTTTATAAAGCCCAAATTTAGTAAAGCCGCATTTACATCTTTTGCATTTTTGTTAAATTTCTTCGCTATCTCTTTTGCAGTAAGTGTGTCAGCTATATTTTTTGATCAAATTTAGTATAAGTTTTTTGAGAGAGCTTTCGCCTAATAAATTTCGTCATCAAATTTACCAGCACAATAAATACTATAATAGGTAGCGCAAAGCTAAAAAATACCGGCAATATGATGGATAGCAAATTTATTGTGTCAAAAAGTTGCATTTTGGCTTTCTTTATTTTTTCTTATTTTAATAAGAAGTAGATAAATTTTGGCTATTTTATAAATGAATTTGGTTGCGGAGGACGGATTTGAACCGCCGACCTTCGGGTTATGAGCCCGACGAGCTACCACTGCTCTACTCCGCGA
>NZ_JBQNCH010000002.1:0-107492 GCF_052169515.1 Campylobacter sp. | reverse complement strand
AATCAATAATGTAGCCATAATCTTTTCCGTCATAAAGCCTATTTACTCTAGCTATTGCTTGGAGCAAATTATGCTCTTTTAGCTGTTTATCTATATAAAGCGTACTTGCCCTTGGCGCGTCAAATCCCGTCAAAAGCTTATCCACGACAATAAGCAGATCTATCTCGTCGCCGTAAATAAATTCGTCTTTTACGTATTTTAGATACGCCTCCTCGCTGCCGTAGTCTTTTATAGTCTCTTGCCACGCTTTTGCGACATACTCTTTATGCCCGCCTTCAAGCTCCTCATGCTCGTTGCTTGATATCACATAGGCACTTTTTATCTCTCCAAATTCCTCAAATATCTTATGATATTTTATGGCGTCGTATTTTCTTTGCGTTGCTAACATCGCCTTAAAACCGCTATTTGTCATCTTTAACGTCTTTTTAAAATGCTCATTTATATCAACCGCTATGAGCTCTAGCCTTTGTTCGCTTGAAGCCACACACTCAAACCTCGCCCATTTTTGCTGCAAGTCCCTCTTAGCCTCATCGCCAAGCTCTTTTGATATTAGATCAAATTTCCTTGTTAGCCCATCAGCATCTAGCACCTTTTGACCCACGTATCGCCCTTCATAAAGTAGTGGCAAGACGGCTCCGTCTTTTACGGCGTCGTCTATCGTATATCTATGAATTTCTCCGCCAAATTTAGCAAAGCTATTTTTCTCGCGCTTTAAAAGCGGCGTTCCGGTAAATCCTATATAGCAAGCAAGAGGCAACGCCTTTTTCATCGCCTTATGCAGATCGCCGCCTTGCGTGCGGTGGCTCTCATCCACTAGCACAAATATATCGCTATCTCTTATCACCACCTTTTGGTTTTGCACTTTTTCAAATTTATGCACGAGCGTAGTTATCACGCTAACCCCGCTTTGTAGCTTTTCTATCAGATCGCTTCCGCTACTTGCTCGCCCCGCTTTTATATCCGTGTTTTTAAATGTTTCGTGTATCTGCTCATCTAAATCTATCCTATCGGTTACGACGATGATCTTTGAGTTTGGATAAATTTGCTTTAAAAGCTTTGTTAGCATTACCATCGTTAGCGACTTGCCGCTTCCTTGCGTGTGCCAGATTAGTCCGCCCACTCTTGCGCCCTCTTTTTTTGTCGCCACCCTTTTTAGCGTCTCTTCGATAGCAAAAAACTGCTGATAGCGACAAACTTTCTTCATCCTTTTATCAAATAATATATAGTGCCTAATTAGCCTTAGTAGCCTATTTTTAGACAACAGCGAAAAGAGCGTAGTATCAAGCGCGCTTATCTTTCTATCTTTTATCGCGCCATTTAGGCTCTCATTTGTGTTATCTTGCTCTTTCCACACGCTATAAAATTTAAATGGCGTTCCCGTTGTGCCGTATCTTGCCTCGCTGCCGTTTGCGGCGATAGTTAGTTGGATGTATTTAAAAAGATGCGCTATTTCCTCTTTGCCCTGCTCTTTTTCTAGCTGTTTTATGCCGTTTTCTAGGCTCACGCTTGATTTTTTAAGCTCGATTACGACTATTGGTATGCCGTTTATAAAAAGCACGAGATCAGGCCTTCTGTGTTTTTGCGCTTCGCCTTGATTTACCCTGCTTACTTCAAATTCTTCCGTTACGTAAAAGTCGTTATTTTGCAAATTTTCAAAGTCTATAAATTTAAAAGAGAAGCTCCTCTTTGTGCCGTCTTCTAAATTTTCCTCGATACTAGTGCCGAGCAAGAGTAAATTCGTGATCTTTTCGTTTGCGATCATTAGCCCTTCGTTTAGTGAAACTCCCGCTAGCTCATCGACTGCTTTTAATATACTGCTTTGGCTAAATTTATATCGCTTGCCCTTATACTCGTAGTCGTTTATCTCGCCAAGCTTTTGGGTTAAAATTTCCCTAAACAAAACCTCGCTAGATTTACCGCCGCGAAGCTTTAAATTTTCTTCTCTGCTTATAAATTTATAGCCTAAATTCTGAAGTAAATCTATGCTGTTTCGCTGGATTTTATTTTCTGAAGTATCGGGGGTCATTTGGTGTCCTTTTGGTTTTCTTTTTTGATTTTAAAAAATATTTGAATCAAACTTCGCAAGTCTTTTATAATGGTATATATTTCAAATAAAAATACTTTAATAAGAAAAATATATGTTATAAAAAGCGCAACTATTAATACCCTTTTTGCAGTAATGCACCAAACCATTTTCTCGATTTCTTTAAAAACATCAGATGAGGCAACATCTCTAATGATTAGAATAAATAGTATAAAAACAAATAAGCAAAACATACTTTTTAGAAAAGATATAAATCTATAAAACAACGGTTTTATGTAAAAATTCAAGCTATCTTGTTTTGTGAGCTTATTTATAAAATCTGTATTTTGATTAAAAATATGTATTGCTAGAGGAACTATGGCTACTACAAAACCGAACAAGCCAGCTATCAAAGTAGAAAATAAACTAAACAAATCTTTATTAAATAATAGACTTTTAAAAATAAAATAAAAAGAATCAACACTTATTCCCAAAAATAGTAAAATCAAAACAACAAACGTCATAAAAATTGTTTTAAACATCTTACAAAGCCTTTGAGGTAAATTCTTCAATTAATGCCTTATATATACTTTTTGAATATCCGATACGCTCATTTTCCTCTAATCCAGATATATCATCATAATAATGCTCTTTTTCTATATTTAAAAATACCAAGTTATCGTATAAATTTGCTGTTTCTTTTTCATTTTTTTCATTTTTGTATTTTATTTTTATATTCGACAATTCTTGTTCAACCTTGCCTTCTAAAATTTCACGAAAATAATCCACAACTTTACTTTTAATAGTAGAATCATTTTGTTTTATTTGCAATGTAGCCTTGAATTGAGAATTTGGGTTTGTTATAATGCTTAGTAATTCACCATCACTATCTTCAGGATTTGACAAATATTTATGCAATTTCAAATCACATAAATCAATAGACTCTATTTTTTCAAGAAACAGATACAAAATTTCGATTATATTTTCTTTTAGTTTGGGAGAAAATAATAAATCTCCTTTATATTCTATTAAAGCATTAGCTATTCCTCTTTTAATTGTGCCAATAGTAGCTGCATTGGTATTACTTTCAACAATAAGAATGTCTTGGCTTGGCAAATATATACAATGGCTAGGAATTTTAGGTCTGATTTTAGAGTTACCAGTATAACTTCCTAACTCCTCTTTTTCTTTGTCTTCTATAATAGAGAAATCCATATCTTTTGCTAATAAAAAACAAACACTACCTTGCAATACATTATCTTTTGAAAAATCTTTTTCATAATCAAAAGAATCAAACCAAATTGAAGTTTCCTTGTCTTTGTATGTATCTAGTATCCTAATATTTCCATTGCCTCCAACATCATCCAATACCGAGGAAAGATCTTTTAAAATTTCTTTAAATGGTTTTGCAAATAGATTATTTGGTTTTACATCATATACATAAGCCTTTAATACACTACTCATATCCTCACCTTTCCGCTTAGTAGTTTTTGCATCAAGCCTTGTTTTTGTTTTTTCAAATTTTCTAGCTTTAAATTTAGTAAATTTATCTCATCATCGCAAGCCGTTAAAACCTCTGCGATTTTTTGTTGCTCTTTAAAATTTGGAAGTTTAATAGTTAAATTTAATACCTCGATTTTTGATATATTAAATCTTGTGCTTCCTTGTGCCAATTTAAATATCTGCTTTCTAAAACAATCACTTCTAAAATAAAATACGGCAAAACACGGAGTTAAAATTTCAAAATTGCTTAATCTAAAACCGAAACAAAAACTATTTAAATATAGAATGCCACATTCTCTCAATAAAACAGAGCTTATCCCGACTTCGTTTGGAGTTTCAGATGAGATTGTAAAAAATATATCTCCGAATTTAACCAAATTTTGTTCTTCGTCTTCCATAATTTTTACTTTTTCAAAAATATTGATATCTATTTTAGGGTTGTCGAAGATATTTTTATACGTTATAAAATTTGAGTTTCCATTTTGAAAATCTTCTGCAACTTTACCGATTAAGCCATTATATGATTTTCCTAAATTACCAAGCTTTATTTCTTCCCACTCGTCTTGAAACTCGGGAAAGCGGACTTTGGCTGTAAGTAAATTTTGCATAAGAGCTTTTTTAAACTGTTTTTTGTTTTCTATCAAATTTATAGTTAAATTTATAGCCTCATCCCAAGTAGATAAAATTTCCGCTATCTTTTCTTGCTCGTCTAATGGCGGAATTGAAATTTTTATACTTAAAAAATCACCATGATTTAAGTCTGGTATTGTTGAGCTCCCAGCTCTTTTTAAAATTTAGTTTTGTATTTTTGGTCCAGTAAGCAAAAAAACAAAATATTCTTTTTTAATAATTTGTCTATCGTATATAATTTTAAAAAAATTATTATGAAAAACACCAGAAACATTTGTAACAATTCTACCAGTATTACCAGTTCTTGTCATCAATATATCATCACAAAAACAAATGGTACCCTCTGGCGGGTTTTCAATATAATACTTAACTTCCGAATTTTCTTTTAGAAATTCATTTGTTATATAAAAGTATCTATTTTTTGCATTTTCACAAAATCTTTTCGATATAGGGATTTGCAATCCTTGTTTAACATTGCAAATTTCCCCAAGCCTCATGACCTTCCACCCGCTCGGTAAATTTTTAAATTCGCTCATAACCCAAGCTCCGCAAGATACTCGCTCATCTTGTTTTGAACGCTTTTTAGCTCGCTTTCAAGGTGCAAAATCTCAGCCTTTGTCGCCTCGATATCCACAGCCTCTTCTTCTTCAAAAGTATCGACGTAGCGAGGGATGTTTAGGTTGCAGTCGTTTTCTTTTATCTCGCTAAGGCTTGCTAGGTGGGAGTATTTTTCTATCTCGCTTCTGTTTTTATAGGTTGTGACTATCTTTTCGATATTTTGCTCGGTTAGCGAGTTTTGGTTTTTGCCCTTTTCAAATTCTTTGCTAGCGTCGATAAATAGCACGTCTTCATTTGCGCGGTTTTTCTTAAAAACGAGTATGCAAGCAGGTATGCTCGTGCCGTAGAAAAGATTTGCCGGTAGACCGATAACGGCGTCAAGTAAATTTTCTTCGATCAGCTTTTGGCGTATCTTGCCCTCGCTAGATCCGCGAAATAGCACACCGTGCGGAAGTACGACGCCCATTTTGCCGTTTTTATTTAGACTTTTTATCATATGCACGACAAATGCGTAATCACCCTTGCTCTTTGGCGGCAAAGCATAGCTACTAAATCTCATAAAAGGATCGTTCCCAGCAAAATCAGCGCCCCATTTATCTAGGCTAAACGGGGGATTTGCCACGACTATATCAAATGTTTTGATAAGATTATCTTGCAGATGAAGCGGATTTCTGATCGTGTCGCCCCACTCGATGACGGCATCGTTTATCTCGTGTAAAAACATATTCATCTTGCAAAGTGCGTGAGTTTGGCCGTTTTTTTCCTGTCCGTAAAGGCGGAAATTTTTGCTACCGACCTCTTTTGAAGCCTTGATAAGAAGTGAGCCGGAGCCACAAGTAGGATCGTAGATCATGTCGCCATCTTTTGGCTCGACTAATCTCGCAAGAAGCGTCGAAACCTCGCTTGGCGTATAAAACTCTCCGCCTTTTTTGCCCGCGTCGCTTGCAAAGTGAGCTATGAGATACTCGTATGCGTCGCCGATTATGTCGTTGCCCTCTAGCATGGAGGGGCGAAGGTCTAGCCTAGCGTCGCTAAAATCCTCGAGTAAATTTTGTAAGATGGCGTTTCTCTCTTTTGTGTCGCCAAGCTTGTTTTTGTTGTTAAAATCTATGCTTCTAAAGATGCCTTCAAGCTTGTCTTTGTTGTCCTCTTCGATCTTTTCTAGCGTTTTGTTCATTATCTCGCCTAAATTTACCGCCTCTTTGTGCGCCAAAAGATACTCAAACGTGCAGCTCTCATCAAGCTTAAATTTCTCTTTCTTTAGCTTTGCTTCGATCCTCTCGCTCTTCTCGCCATACTCGGCTCTAAGCATTTCGAGCTTTTCTTTGTAAAAATCAGATAGATACTTAACAAAAAGCATAGTTAAAACATAGTCTTTATAGTCGCTTCCGTCCATCGTGCCGCGAAACGTATCACAGGCTTTCCAAACGACGTTGTTTATGGTCTCTTGTGTGGTCTTTTGCATCTTAGTTCTCCTCTTTTTTTATCAAATTTTCAAATATGCTTTTGTTGTATTTTTGCTTTTGAGCTACTAAATTTTGTAAAATTTCGCTCTCTTGACGCACTAAATTTAGGTATTTTACTATCTTGTTTTGAGTTTGCAAATTTATAAGCGGTACTTTTAGATTATTTATACTAGCAACGCTTATCATCGCTATGGCAGTGCCTGAAATATCTGGTGCAAGGGCTCTTTTAACGGCGCTGCTGTTTAAATAATGCGCCACAAAACGCGGATCAAATTTATCGCTTTTAACCCTTATGCGAACCATCAAAGATGTGTGTAGATAAGATCGTCATAGTCTTTGTCTATATAAACGGCGAAATTTGGCTCTCTAAGGCGCAACAAAACATCGCCACGGCTCACTTTATAATCTTCGTTTATTTGCTCGCTCGATATAAATTCATCAGCAAAAGCGTCGTCGTAATATGTATCTTCTGCAAACGACTTTAGCGATACGATTTTATACGAGTGCTCGGACGAACTATGCGCCTCAACCTTTTTTCTGCTTAATACTAAGCCTGTTTTTATTTCGGCTATTTTGTTTAAATTTATCATTACAAAGCTTTTTTATGTATTACTTATAAAATAATACTAAAACTTTTATGACAGAAGTATAACAAGCGAATCAAAAATGTCAATATATTTTTATACTATTTCAAAAATAATGCAAAAAAGATAAACTAAGTGAAAAGTTTATTTTGATTGGTAGCTTTTAAAAAAATGCAAATTATTTTATGAGATCTATATCAAGGCAAAAATAGAAAAATAAAAAATATTATAATTTTTTAATATTAATAAAAATGATCAAGGAAATAAATATTTTTAAAAGAAATGGCTCCGGATGCTGGGTTCGTATAATAATATTTCTTAAAGTATTTTATATACCTATAAAATACTACAAAAATACCTAAAATAGGCAATTTTATTGATTAAGCTTGTTCTAAGTTATTCTAAAATATTATGTATTTTTTTAAAAACAGAGGGGAAATAAAGGGGAAAAATGCTTCGCCACTTTTTAAGTAAAAGGAGAAACCTTAAATGGCTTTAATGTCTTATAATAAATTTGCAAATACAAATAAATATCCGGGAGTTAGAATTTATATTCCCGAAAATAACGATATGATTTTTTACGTAAGATTAGACGGTAAAGATATAAAAGTAGGCTCAAAATCAGAAGGCGTAAACGTAACCTACGCCTATAATAAAAAGAAAGAATACGACACCAAAAAGAGAAACGGCGAGCTACCGGATAGTATAACGAAGAAACAGCTTATTAAATGTGGTTTAAAATTTAATGACATAGCAAAAGTATTTTTTGATTATAGGCTCGAACAAACGCCAGATAAAACGGAAAATGTTAAGGAGCAAATCTGCATGTACGAGCAGTATCATAAAGATAAATTCGGAAGTCTCACTACAAGCCTGATAAGCTCCGAGATGATACAAGAGCACTTTAAAAATATAAAAGAAACGGTGTCTAGCAGAACCGGTCGCAAACTATCGCAATCGCGTACAAATGCTATCATGGGTATAATAAGAACGATTTTTAACTACGCTATAAAACAAAAGCTTATATCTCATCTTAGTCCATTTGATATAGAGATCAAAAAACCAGATAATAAACGAGAGAGATTTTTAGAACTTATAGAAATCGAGCTTTTGCGCAAAGAGCTAGTCCGCAAAGGAGATTTTGCGTTAGAGTTATTCGTAGAACTTGCTTTATGCACAGGAGCCAGGCTTGATGGCATATTGAATATAAAGAAAAAAGATATATCACTTTCAAATATGAGCGTAAACATAACCGACTTTAAAAGCAAAAATCCAGAAAATAAAAGATATACGGGATTTTTAAGCAATGAAGCATTGGTGTTGATAAATAAAATTTACACGAAAATTTCACCAAATGACGCTCTTGTTGATAAACCCTACGCTACTCTCCAAAACGTTTTGCAGCATCTATTAAACAAGCTCTTTAATGATGGCCTTGCGCCAGAAGATAGTGCAAATAGAGTCGTAATACATACGCTAAGGCACACGTTCGCCTCTCATCTAGCCATAGCTGGCACTCCGATACTAACGATCAAAAAGCTCATGAACCACTCAGACATCAATCACACCCTAAGATATGCTAAACTGATGCCTGATAGTGGTAAAGAGATGGTAAAGAAACTATATAAAGCATAATTTGTGGCTTATTTGCAGAAAAAGTTGTATAATCCAACAACTATAAACGGATTAAGATGTTTAATTCTGTTACTTACCATTTAAAAAGTAAAACCATAGATTTAAATCGTATACATTATATAGGCAAACACAATGACCCAAAAAAGAGAATTTATACCCCAAGAGCTTCCGCTGGATTTTAAGCCTACTGAGCAAATTTATAAAACGCTAAATAGAGCTTCAAGAAAACTAGGCGAGCTAAATGGCTTTATAAAAACCATACCAAACCATGATATTTTGATAAATTCTCTCGTTTTGCAGGAGGCAAAAGACTCAAGCGCGATCGAAAATATTATCACGACGCACGATGAGCTATTTTTAGCGCAGATAGACGAAACCAAGATCGCACAAAGCGCAAAAGAGGTAATGAACTATGAAATCGCCTTAAAAAAAGGCTACTCGCTTATAAAAAAGGATAATCTATTCTTAACTCGTCATGTACTAGAAATTCAAAAACGACTGCAACGCAACAACGCTGGCTTTCGCACCCAAAGCGGAACTATGCTTAAAAATCCTGCCACAGGCGAGATAAAGCATATACCACCGCAACACATAGACGATATAAATAGATTGATGGCAAATTTAGAAAAGTACGTAAACGACGACCTGGACGATCTTGATCCGCTAATTAGACTAGCCGTTATCCACTATCAGTTTGAAACCATACATCCGTTTTACGACGGAAACGGCAGAACTGGACGCATCATAAACGTCTTATATCTAACGCACAAAAAGCTTCTTGATTTGCCGATCTTATATCTAAGCGCCTATATCATAAAAAACAAATCCAAATACTATGAACTTTTAGAAAACGTAAGTAAAAATGGCGAGTGGAGTGAGTGGATAGAGTATATGCTAAACGGCATAGAGCGTACTGCAGAGGCATCCGTAACGCTCATAAAAGAAATAGACGATGCTATAAGAGAATTTAGCGAGCTCTTGCAGGAAAAAGAGCGAGGTGTATATAGTAAAGATTTTGTTGAGTTGCTTTTTTCATACCCGTATACAAAAATAGAATCGGTCGAGAAAAAACTAAAAATCTCCAGGCAAACCGCTTCTAAATATCTTAAAATTTGCGAAAAATTAGATGCCTTTAAATGTGTAAAGCTCGGTCGTATAAATTACTTCGTAAATTTAAGGCTATTTGAAATCCTAAAACGAGGCTTAATTTTATAACTTGCTAATGGCTGGTAATTTGTAAAATTTTTAATATTTTTAACATATTAGCAACAACTTGTTAAAAATATTAAAAATTTTTAACATATTAAAAATCGTCATATTATGACATCAAAACTACACAAGGTTCTTTTTATTTCATTGTAAAATTCTTAAACTATTTTTTAATACTGCCTTAAATTGATTAAAAATACAATCCATAACCAGCTCACTATTCGCATACATATGATATCATCTATCAAAAAGTCATCTTTTATTCCATCTGGGCGAGGATACTTTTTGTCTGACAAGTCAGACAAAAACACCTCGTTAGGGATAATCCCTAAAACCCTTTTAAAGTCAATTACGGAATGCTAAAAATCTTATAAATATAGTCACTAAACGATATCTAGATTTAAAATATAGCTTAGTCGCCTAAAACAGATCATCAAGTTTAGTTTAGCATTTCTATCGAATTTATCATCGCTTAACATATTTATCGATACTAATCTTTTGCATACGTCGTGCGCCGCGGCAGCCTCTTGAAGGTCGCATTCATTAAAATATTTAACGTATATGTGTAAAATTTTATTGACATCTTTGATTACGCTCGTAAAGTCTTCTATCCATTGGGCGTAATAAAACTTTCTCCAATCCTCCGCTTGCTTATCTAGCAAAAGACAAATGTCTTGCATGTATTGTTTGGCGTTTGCGTCCAGAGATACTACCGAAACGTCGGCTTCGTTCAATTTACGCCCCAAGGAATAAACTAGATTAAAAAGAACGCCTCTAGCCATTTCGTATTTAGTGATAGACAGATCTAAATTTAGATCTTCGCCGGTACTTTTGAATTCGCTAGCGTTTTTCGAATTTTTATTTGTCAGATTTTCTTTCATAGCTCATCTCCTAAATTAAGACTATTTTAGGAGATTTTATAAAATATCTGCGACAGGTTATGTCATTTCAAATAATCCCTAAGCAAATTTTCAAATTTATTCTTCAAATTTAAAGGCTCGACTATCTTTATAAATGGTAGCCAGTATTTTACAACCCGCAATATCTCGTCGTCGTAAGCTACTTCCGTGCTTATAATGATTTTATTCTCACCCTCTTGCACTACTTCGTAATTTGGCAAAAACTCTTTTCTCTTAAAATACTCCATAGCTTCGTTTTTGATTTCAAGCGTAACCTTAAATTTATCATCCGAAAACCAGTTGGTGTCGTTTTTTTCGATACGTTTTAAAAACTCGGCGTTTGCAGAGAAGGTATCACCCTTTATCTTTATGCGTTTTATTTTAGAGAGAGTGAAGTTTTTTAGTTTGCCTTCGTCGTCTGCTAGCAGATACCATATACCGCTATTGTTTATTAGTTTATACGGGTTTAGTTTGCGCTCTTTACCGTTGTATTCGCACTCTACGATACGGTTTTTGATGACTGCGGCGCTTACGGATTCAAAGTCGTCTCTTGAAATTTGTATACTTTCAAACCCTTGGTTTTTGATTAGGTAGGCTTTGTTTAGCTTTTCGTTTAAAATATCGCTTATAAATCTATCGTCTAGCTCTAAAAATAGCGATCTTGCGCCGATTAATGCGGCAAAAGCTTTTATATCTTTAAAGCCTAGTTTACCAAGAGCGTAGTCCTCTAGGAAATACTTACCGTTTTCTTTTCCTATTGGCAAGACGCTAAGTCTCTCAAAATCTCTCAAAATAGTTCTTTTATTTACGTTAAACTCTTCTGCCAGCTCATCTATGCTGAGTCTTGCTCTGTCATTTAGTTTTATCAAAATTTGAGCTAGTCTAAATGCTATCTTATCGTGAGAATGCATTTTTATCCTTTTAGATAGTCTTTTGGTATCTCAAAATAATACGATTGCGGTAGAATTTTGCCGTTAAAGTCGAGTAAATAGCATTTTCCTCTAAATGGATGATAGCTACTATCGCCTGCTAGTAATACATTATCCCACCACATTAATCTTATGCTATCAAAATCGTGTTCCGATATAATTTCCAAATTATTATTTATCAAATATCTTTTTTTACCGAGTTTAGCACTAAATCCAAAGTTTCCTACGTAATCCAGTTTATCGTAAATTGCTTCTAAAGCATTTAAGTTTGGCATTACTACACCGTGCTTAAAGCCTAGCGAAATTTCTAAAATTTCATTTTCCAAATCACTATCACATCTTAAATAACAATAGTCACATCTTAAGCTCTTTAAAATTTCGCCTTTATCGTTAAAAATAGATAAATCATTGTCTTTTTGTATATAAAAATTTTCTCCAAAAAATTCAATCTCCCCACGATCTATATTTTTTAAAATCTCTCCCTTATTATTCATAACGATTTCATTATGCTTGGATCTCTCTTTTACGATATACAAATTCCCTTTTTGTTTATAGATATATAAATCATCTAATACTACTTTATTTGAATTTTCATCTTGGTAGCTATATTTTTCATATATGCGGCTATCGTAAAGATAAAAATTATGCTCTTTTATTTCATTTAAATTTTTATCCACAAAAGTTACGCTATCTCCTTTTACTAGAGCTATAACATATTTATCGTAGTCAAAACGCGATTCAACAATATTATCAAACTCTATATCTAAAATAAATTTCCCATTGTCATCTATAATTCCAGCCTTTCCGTCTCTTTTGACAATAAAATTTTTCGTATCACGTATGCTATATATTTTTGTAAGTTTAATTGGTATTATTTTATTACCGTTTTTATCCAATACTCCATATTTGTCGTATTTACGTACCACTATAATATTGTCATAAATTTCAATATCATCATATTTTGGTAGCATTATTGTCGCATCTTCATAAGAATCTTTTAATTTCTTACTATATTCGAAGAATTTATCTAGAGTTTCTTCCATATTTATGGCATGGGGTCGTTGTTTAAAAACATTTCCTTGTTCATCCATAAGTAATGTTTCATATCCATACAAAAGTTTTAAATAAGAATTTTCGCAATAATTTATAGGTAGTATGAAATTTTGTGCTTGTGCAACCTTTTTTCCATTTTTATCTACGGCCCAACCATCCTCAAATTTTAGTCCATATTTTTCTAAATCATTAAAACAAACCATATCTATTTTTTCATCTTTTTCTAGCTTTTTTTCTATATCTTGAATCTTTCTTTCGTAACTTTCAGTACTGCTAGCCAAATGTAGTGCATCAACTTTTAACTCATTTAAAGCTGTGCCTGGATGGTCGCAAAACGGCTTAACAATAGATAATTGTTTACCTATACTTTTGGACAAGCGATATAATTTAGAACAAACTTTTTTCAGACTCTCTTCTAAATCAAAATCATCAAAGATACTTTGTAAAACATCTACCTCTTGGCTTTCACTTAGTTCATCTGGCAAATCGTTTAATAATTTTGGCAAATAAATTAATCTAAGCTGTTCCTTTAAAGACTCACACTTAGATATTATAGACTCATCTATGTTTTTAAGTTTTTTGCTATTTTCTTCAGTTTCTTCCAATTTTAACTTAGATATTTCGTTAGCAAATTCTAAAATATCCCTTATTAGATCCAAATCTTTGGCTCTATATAATGCTTCCCTTATTAAGGCAATATCCTGCGTCGTCATCTCGTCTCCTTTAAAAATTTAGAAGATTATAGAATTTCGGTTTGACAGGTTGTGTCAAATAGTAAAGCGATACTTTATTTTACAACCCTTGATGTTTCATATTTCCCGCTTCAACCCTAGCCTTGACCACCTTAGCTAGTACGCTCTCACGAGCCACGCCTATTATCTTTGCTCTTAGCTTAGTTACGTCGGTATGGTTAGGGGCTTTGGCATGAACGGTTTCGTTTCGCAAATCTTGAAGATCGGTTATTACCTTTGGCAGGGTTCTAGTCACGTAGCTTTGTAGTAGATTTCCTTCGAGGACATCCTGGATAAGGCGGTTTTTAAAAAGAAATTTATATGTACCCAAATTTGGCTTGTTTTCAAATATATCGCTTACCGTAAAGCTCGTGCCTTGCACTTCGTATGGGATATTTAATATAGACGGCTTTATCTTTGCAAGCTTATCCATGAGAACTTTAACGAAAGCATAAATTTCTTGCTCCATAGTTTTTGAGTATTTGACAACGACGGAGCTAAAATCATAAAGCGGGTTGGCGATGTTACTCAGATACTCTATCTCTGCGGAGATGATATTTTCTATGCTATCCGGGTGCATTAGATTTATTAAACTTCGTCCGAAGCAGTAACGGATCAAATTTCGTTTTATCTCTAAAAACTCGGCGCTTTTATACGCGTCAGGATAAAATTTGCCCTCATCCTCAAAATACCTCGTCTCTTGCTTCATCTTTATAATCAGAGGATAAACATAAGCATTGCCGTATACTGCGTAAGTATGGCCGCTTACGGTAAAATTTGCCAAGTAATCGTCTCTAACGCACTCAAAGTCGTTTCTAACTAGCTCTCTAATATCGCTTATGATAAACCACTTTTCTACATCGAGTCTTTTTTCTTTATAATACTCAGGCGCTATCTCGCTCATATCTTCATCGGTTACGGCAATAACCTTTGCGACGAACAAATTTGAGTAGTCGGTCAAGAATAGTTGTAGATATTTATCGCCCTCAAGGCCCTGGGGAGCCAGATTTGGCACTTTAGGGCCTTGATTGCTTAAATTTAAGCTCTCGTAAATTTGCTCAAGTTCGGTTTCGTGAGAGTTTATCATATCTCGCCGCTTACTTTTTATCTTGCCGAAGGCTACTTTGCCTTTGAAGATTAGGATCTTAAGGTGTCGCTCGATGACACCCTCTTGGTAGTATGGGTTGTATAGGATGAGGATATTGTGCATTTTAATCATTCCTCACCATAAGATAGAGTTCTTTTTCTATATATTCATCTACTTTTTCAGGATCTATCTCGCCTGAATTATACCAGGCATTTACCTCCTTTAATCCTAAATATCCAAACCTAACCCACCCAATTAAATTTGTTCTTAGTAAAAATTCCACCATATTTACACCGTCGCTTCGAATATATGCATCCACGCCATCTATCATACAAAGGGTTCCATGTCCGACTAGTAGCATACGTCTAAGCTCCGGAATATTAGCACTTGGTATACATTCCTTCCAGCCTTTTTCATGGTAAAACCTTGCTTTCAAGACATACATGACTCTTATAAGTAGCTCAGTTATTAAAACCGGTATTGCCATAGCCATGCCATGTCTTAAGTCGTAGCCTTTTTGGAAAACAACCGTACATACTTCGGCAAAACTTAATAAAACTTCTTTATTCTTTTTATCGTTAGGCTTATATCGAAATTGACCAAAGTCAAATAATAAAAATAATTCATAAAAAGGAATTGGTATTCCACTACCTCTATTCCCTTTTGCTATTGAGCTATTTGAGCCTATCCAGTCCGAAAGTAGGTGACCAATCCAATTACAAAAACCACAAAAAATCTTAGATATAAAATTACTACCTTGAAGCTCGAATGTCTCGGTTTTGATTGTTATAAGCTGTCCATTGCTTACAAAACTTGATGTATCTGTAAATTGATTTAGTATTGAAAAAAACAGTCCTATTAGGTCTGGAGCATGACCCAGGCTTTTAACATGATGATTATTCTTAAGCAGATCTTTTACTGCTCCTCCGACTTGCGACGAATCAGTCTGATCATAATTAATCTTAAATTTACTCTCAAGAAATTGAATTACTCTCTTTTTGTAATAACTTTCAAAATCCAAGAACTCCTTTCCTTTGGCCACATTGGTTGCTACATTTTTCTCGTAATCTTTTATTATCTTATCCTTATCAAACCCCAGCATCTCAGCAAATTTCATAGTTATATCATTTGCTTTTTTATCTACAAAATCTCCTAAATCACTTTCGCCAGGCTTCCCAACAAGCAATACGTCTATTATTCCGCCTATGACGCCGCAAGTACCAGCTATCATATAGTCATATTTATCGCAGTTAGCGTTTTTATAGGCAAAGTCTTCTTTGATTCTCTTTTGAAGTTCTAGAATCTGACTTTTGGACATTAAATTTCTAAACGGGTCATCTGATAAATTTAGATTATACTTTTTAGCATATTCATCTACGGAATTTAAATAATCAAGCCAAGACATATTTTTATTAAAATCAATTTGTTCCAAAGAGTCTATTATGGTAACCTGATCATAAACAGGCTCATGTTCTAGTTCTTTTTCTACCGCGTCCAAGTTTACATCTATCTCATTATTCCTACTGGCATTCTCTAGTAATTCCTGCATTTGACCCATTAGCTCATCAAGCAAAACATCGCTCTCGCTTTGTGATTTTTTTATATCATCTAGGTTATTATTTATTTCATTTAATTTGTTGGTAACGGTTGAAACCTGATGTTTTTGGACTATTACGGCATTTGCTTCATCGACTAAGTGTTTTTCTTTCACTTTAAAATACCTTTAGCAAAGTCGGTAAATTTATCGAGCCCGTCCTGTGCCTTACCCTTTAAAATATTGCCTACATCAAAATAACCAATACCACTAAAAATATCAGCCATTTTCTCCAATGTTTGAGTATCTATATTATCTTTAATTTTTACTATTTTCTCTTTTTTGTCGTTTTTATCTACTTCTACTTCCTTATAGTTATTTATTATTAATTCAAACATAAATTCTTTAGTTGGATCACTAGTTAATTTTTTTAACCTAGAAACATCCAACACGTCAGGGCATTGCAACTTATTGACGCTATTCTCATAAGTATCTTGTTTACTTGTCATACTCTTGGCTGCGCTAACAAACTGCTTCACCATTTTTTCAAGCTGTTGAATTTTTTGATTTTTGTTTGCATCTGATTGCCTTACGTCATTTAATTTTAATACTATGTAATTTATATCCTCTATTACGTTACAAATACTTTTTTGGGTTTGTTTAATAGCCTCATGGAGCATAAGTTCTCTTTGTTTATAATTACTAACTTGATTTGCACCAGTCAAATATCTAACTCCTTGATATGCCCCCACACCAATTAACATCGCAAAACCAAGGCCTGTAACCATAGAAGATAATCCAAGAATGCCACCCATACCAAGAGCCGCAAGTCCAGAGGTCATGCCTGCAGCGCTTAATCCAAATACGGAACCGGATATATATACCGCACCAAGAGGAACACCGACGCTTGTAGCTTTTGCCGATAAGTCTTTTATTAGAGTTTTTATCTTATCGTCGTCAAAATTGTTGTAGAGTATACTGTAGTCTTGCTTAATGGTATCAAAGGCCAGTCCAATGTCACTATCATTTAAACCAAATAAACTCTTATTATCTTGTATAAATTTTACATCTTTTGCGTCAGCCTTATTAAAATCATCTATACCTATAAAATGAATATTTGCTATATCTTTTACCAGTGATATCATAATCGATTTAAACTGTGATCCGTCAGAATTTGCTTTTATATCTTCTAAAAGTTCTTTTATATCTGTTAAATTTTCAGATGACACATCAGACATATAAGCTCTAACTTCGAATCTAGGCTCTTTGCCGGCCTCAAGTCCAACCCTATCCATAAGCAAAAATATTTCCGCAAGCTCTTTTTCGTCTATTTCGTTGTCATTTGATAATGCTGCATTCACAATGATCTTTAAATATGCAACTTTTAAAGGATCAGGCATGTCGGCTATTATTTTTAGCTGATTTTCATCCTTAAAATTTTCATGCTGTAAAATTTTATTAATAAATTCTTCTAAAAATATATAGTCGCAATCGTGCAGGCCTTTTATAATAACATTTTCTTTTTCTGGGTCTTTAAATTTTATTTCGACATACTCATAATCAAGCTTGGAATTACCATTTTTATCCGTTTTATATTTTTGTCCCCACTCTGCACTTTGCATTTCATCGTATACAAAAACAACTGGATCAGTTAGTATGACCTTTTGTATCATCTTAGTACCAGTAAATAAAAGACCTTCTTCGCACGAGCCAGCCAATGTATGATCAAAAATAGCTAGTATAGAGCTAAAGTCATCACATTTAAAAGCCTTAGAGGCATTATCAAGATATTTTTTATCAAAAGGAGCTACTAGTACTTGGCTATTAGCTGTATCGCTTAGTTTGTTTACAACTTTATTTGCGAGCTTACCAAAAAAACCGGAAGTCATTTCAACAAGCTCATTATCAAGCTCTCTATTATCTCTTTCAATCCAACTTTTTGAAATCATATATGCGTTCTCTTTAATGTACGTATTTACGTTACCCATTTTTAGCTCCTTGAATAAATTTTGATAGTACCAATAGATTTTTCATCATAATTTGAAAAAATGCAAAACAATACCAACCGACGATAGCAATAATGCAACAATAGCTATGATATAAACTTTAGTATCTTTTTTTGATTGGAGTTCTCGTAAAATTTCGGTATTAGCCATTATGGCTTTAGCATTTTGAGCTATTAGCTTTTCTTGTTCTTGATCTAGCCGACCCTTTTCATCCATATGCAAAAATAGCTCTCTTATCTTATTGGCATTACTTTGTATAGCTTGGCCTTGTTCTTCGTCCACCTGATGCTTTTTATCTAAGCAAGAGTAAATTTGATCTATCTTGTCATCAAGTCTTGCTTGACTTGCGGCAAATTTATCGGCTGCATCCAAAATATCACAAAATGCCTTTGCACTTTCACCACTAAGCTTTGTAATGTTGCCATTTGCATCTTCTAATCCGTTTTTAAATAGAAACAACATTGCCTGTTGGAGATAAATTGAAAATTTACCTGTTAGCTGAGTAAAGTGAATTGACTCCTTAATAATATTTGACAGTTCAAAAATTGCTTCATTTTGTTTTATTTGACCTTCGATTGTTATTTTTAACCCATTAGCTATCTTATCTTCTCTGCTCTCGCCCGCGATGCCAAAAGAAATAATATTTTTTATATCTGATCCACCAGTGTCAAGCTCACTTGCCTCGGTCGATAATTTTTTAGCCTCCTCAATTTTTTTATTGATTTTAATGATATTTGAAAATATCTCTTTGGCTTTTTTTCTTGCTAGTTTTTCTAGTTCACTTTGAGGCATACTTTCTAAAATTTCGACAGAGAGTATTTCATTTTTTGCTAATTCGGTCATCACTACTCCTTTGTAATTTGTTTTAATTTGGATCTAAAATCTGCTATAGTTTTAGAAAAATTTTCCACAGACTCGCTTGCTTGTTTCGCACTTTGGTCGATTTCCAGCTTGGCTTGTTCAAGCCTAGCGTGACTTTGTTTAATATCGTTAGAAAACTCCTCATACGCTTCACCAAGCACAAACCAAGTTTGAGCGGCTTTCATATGGACTATCTCTCCACTTTTAGTCATAAGTTGAATTTGGATTTTACTTTCTTTTGCTTTAGTTTGCGCCTTATCCATAAAATATAAAGCAACAGTGGTTAATAGCCCACCACACATTGCACTAAGTGTTACGGCTATTGCATCACCAACTGTTTGATCCCCAAAAGGCAAAGGGAAACTCATAATCGGAGTAAGAATAGGTACTGACAATAAAAGTTTTTCTATGCCTTCCGTTAGCCCAAGAGATAGTGCCCCGATTAGTCCAGCAGTTAAAACTTTAAGAGCTTGATAGTTTATTTCATCTTTTGGCATATCAGATGGTGGATTTGCTAAAATTTTGGTAGCTTGAACTAGCGAAACAAATCCTGCACGTATTATTGCTACAAATCTTTTAAGAGTAGTCGCAAATAAATTTATAGCAAATACTACGATATTTGATAAAAAGGCAGTAATACCAGCCTCAATTGAACCCGCAAATATGTCTTTATATTTTGATTTCAATTCGACTAAAATGTTACTTACTCTATCTTTAAAACGACTAAATATTTCTTTTAAATTTTCGTTTCCTCTTTTTTCTAAAGTCAAGCGAAGTTCTATCATAATTCCTCGCATCAAATCTTTCAATATAACACCGAGAGCTGAGTAAGCTGCCATTTTAATTGCATCTTTTCCACCTGTTTGTAAAAGCTCTTTTGAATTTTTCTTTAAAGCTTCGATTGTTCTTTTTTTGTTTTCATTTCTTTTCGCATTATTATATTTTTGTGTTGCTACCCCCTTATCCACTTTTGAGGTATACTCGCTATTGCCATCTTCAAGCCATTCCTTTAAATTGCTATCTCTCTTTGAGCGATTAACGCCACGATCGGCATAAATTAGATTCTTATCGCTTGATGCTATTTCTGCTCTTTGTTCCACGCTAAGATAGAGATGATTTGAAGCATTCGACTCTATTTCTTTGACGGATACTATATGCTCTACGTCAGTGTATGATTTTGGTATTTTTTTGCCAGTATATCCATCTACTACAATCTGCTCCGTATTATCAAGCATCGCCTTATAATTCTTGTGCTTATCATAGTGCTGGCTACGATATTTTTGCCAATCCTCGCCTTTTAGCTCCTGTACTTTTTTAAATTCTTGATATTTACTTGCGTCTGATTGATTTGAAGTTATGCCTTTCTCAAAATTATGAGTCGTAGTTACACTACCTCCGTCACGAGCATCTATAAATAAGCTAGCCAACCCAAATTGTGAGGTAATAGTATCTAAAACATTGTCCTTGCACAATTCGAGAAGTGTTATGGTTTGTTCTTTTGGCAATTTGGATTTTAATTCCTCAAACTCGCTCAAGGCATTTTCAAGATGCTCATTTAGTTGTATTTGGTGTGCCCTAAATTCCGAGTTTTTATCTAAGATTTCAAATTCATTTTCTATTGATTTTAAATCAATATTTAGATAGTTAACACTGCTTATATCTGACGTATTATTGTTTATTTTAATTTGATCTTCCATGCCTTCTCCTTTTTTGAGATTTTGCTATTTTAGCCCATTTTAAACAAAAACCGACTTAATTCAAGTCGTCCGAATTTACCTTTTTATAAGCCTGCTTTACGCCCTCTTTCACCGCTGGCAAATAAAGATTCAACGCTAAAAATTTAATGATTTTATACATAGCATATCCAAACGATAAATCTAAAACCGTTCTCCACATTTTAGCTCCTTATCCTAGTTTAATTTTTAGCCTTTGAAAGGCTCTTTTGGCTTGTTCGTTTATCTCTTCGCCGTTACTTGTTAAAGTTGCGCAAGAAATAGCGTTTACTACTAGATTATTTAAATTTATAAGCTCCGACAAAAACTGCATTTGAGTATCTTTTAACGAGCTAAAATCGTCGTTTAACGTCGCTATTTCGTTAATAACGGTAAAATTTACAAGCTCGTTCGCTTGCGATAAAGTGCGCGTAAAATCCTTTAAAAGCTCTAAATTCTCCTCGCTTGCATTAAAGTATAAATAATCCTCTTTAAAAGGCGCCGTTCTAAGCGGCGATACGTTTGCTTTTACGTCTTTTATCTCGGATAATGCTTTTTGAAATTCGAAAAATATTTCAAAGCTTTTACTTTTTTCCGCTTCAAAAGCGTAAAATATCTCTCTGATCTCTACCGAAAAATTACCCACGTCATCTTTTTCGAAGCCTTTTTTTACGAGCTTTTTTATAAAGCTTACCGAATCGTCTAGCATATATAAAAATCTTTGTCTATTTTCGTAGTTTTGTAGATACTTTTTAGCCCCGTAAACTCCTGCGCCGATAACAGCTACTAGCGCTAACTTATTCATAAATTTCCTCCTTAAAAAATTTCTTATCATAATATCTTTTATATGCAGTTGCCGTATCTTTAAAAATAGTTGCGATCTCCTTCATGTGCGTAGCCATTCTTAACTCTCGTAGCGCTTTTACTAGACGGTTGTTTAGTTCAATCAACTTGATGACTATTTCTTGCTGTTCTTCACTAAATTTATCATAGTCACTCACTCTCTTGTTATGAGATGCGTCTAGTTTAGATATATTGCTTTCTATCATGTATTGCAGCGCGTAATTAATCATCAAATTTAGGTCGCATAAAATTTGCAAGTCCTCTTTGGTATCTATAAATAGATATAAAAAATCGTTAAAATTTTTACCGTCTATCTCATTAAATTTTAAAATCTTCTCGCCGCTGATAGACGCGTAAGCAGATTTTAGCTCTGGTAAATTTTCTATACCAGATAGTTTTTCTTGCAAGATTTTTAAAGATATGAAAAGACGATTAATGGTTTCATTAAATTTATAACCTTTGTCCATAGCTTTGCCAACTAAAGAATTATCGTCGGTAAAGCTTTTAAAATTCATTTCGTGCTTGTCTTTTATATCTGAATCTTTGGCGTCGCTTTGAATTTGATCACCTAGAGATAAGTGCGTATCAAATTTATCAATGTATTTTTTAAGTCCGTATCCGGTAGCTGCCAACGCTACTCCACCTATAATATATCTTAGCATTTTTGTTCCTTTGATTTAAATACGACGGAAATTTAGCATATGGTAGCGACAGGTTATGTCACACAGGTAGTATCGGGGCAATTAACCCATTCCCATATCACCGCCAGCCCAGATATCTTTAATATCCTTCCTTTTTATCTTACTTGCGTCTATTTTTATATCTTCGGGAATACGACTTAATACATGCTTTCTAGCGACTTCTTCAAATTCTCTAGTTGTGTCACATATTTCTCTTGAATAAATGTCTGATTCTCGGATTCTTTCTGTAAGTTTGTTAATTGTATTTGTACATTCTCTAATTCTTGAGATAAAGAGTTTGTGTTGTTTGTTAATTGCGTTTGCAATTTGGCTAATTTGTCGTTTAACGAATCGTATTCCATTAATAGCTGCTTTAATAGAATCATAGTATCTTGCTCTTGCTTCTCTTTTTCTTCTAATTGTGTCAATAATGTTTGCTCTAGTAGAGTCATTATCAAAAATCCTTTCGTTAAAAATAGTGTGTTTATGATTTGTTGCTCGCCATTTGTATTTTGTTCTATATATGCTATCATTTGCTGATTTATTTGCTAAAGCCAGATCTTTTGTAGATATGGGATCCATATGTATATCAATACTAGTATTATTAGTACGCCAATCAGCATCCATGACATGGCTTCGAAAAACTTTGCTTCGCTTCGGTACTCTACCAACCTGGATTTCAAGCCATTTATCGCGTTTTTGTATTTGTTTGTCAAGTCCTCTTTCGAGTCTTGCAAGCTCTTGATCTCGTTTTGAGATGTTTTGTTTGAATTTGATAATTCTAAAATCTCTTGGTTCTTTTGTTTCAAGCTGCCTTGTAAATATAAAACTTTCTTTTGAAACTCCCTTATCTGTTTGCTCATCTGTTCTGCTTCTAAATTCTGCTGCTCTCGCTTCAGTTTTATTTCGGAGTTGCTCCATGCTTTTAATATTTCCAAATTCTTCACTAAATATATCTCCCTTGAATCTTCTAGCTTTTTTAGTACCAGGTAATTTGACCGATATGTAGTCTTTGCTAATTCTAGTTACCTCTATCCTGCTATCCTTTAAAGCTTTTAAAATGTCATCTCTACAAGTAAATTCTTGATTTATAAATTTTTCGGTCAGTATTTTTTCTAGCTCAATATAGTCTTTGATGACGCCAATCTCTTTTCTTGATCCTTGAAGTATGTGAGCTTTAGCTGGGTCTTTTGGATCACTAAAGTTAAATTTGAAATTTGTAAGGTTTTGCCAAGCGTCTATTAAAGCTCTATCTGTTTTGTCATAATATGGATTAAAAGCCATTCCACTTTCTAAATCAATTTTTGGTATGGTAAAATTTAGCTCAAGTCGACCTTTATCGATATGTTGAACCCAAAGGATATTAAATCTCTCTTTGTATCTTCCGAGTAGCAGTGTTTCAAATTCATCTATAATCTTTTGTTTGGTATCTAAATCAATATCAACTTCTTCAAAGCTCAAACAACCAATACAAAGTTTTTGTTTTTTAGTAATATTAGATACTATCTTCCTAGTAATCACTTCGCTACCTTTTAAAACAAACGCTGTCTTGTCTTTTACCCGATGATTTAAAAGATAGTTGATACCAGCAACACTACCACCGTTTTTAGTTTTAAAGAATTTTACTAACATACTTAACTTCTTGGATTTTGCTTTTGCAGCATTAAGTCGTCTAATTTTTTATTGACATCAATTATTTGTTTTAAAACAACACCGTCTATGACTTTATCTATATTTATATGCTTTGCAATTTGGTTTATGTTATTGCCTATTTTTGCCACTTGAATTATCATTGCCTTGTCAAATTTATGAATAGGTGGCTTAGCATTTATTAAAACGTATCTTACATAGGATGATTTATTTAGCCCAGATATTGAAGCATTTAGATTCACTTGATTAAGTTCATTATCATCAAGTCTTATAGTGAGTCTGTTCTTTTTGTTTTGCTTCATCATAAAACCTTTTGTCTTTGATTTGTTAAAAACTCAGCTATTGAAAGTAAGGGAAAAACTATCCTTGAATTTTTAGCATCACCTATTTTTATATATCTAGGCAAATTCCTACCATCTTTGATACGCAAGTCTAATGTTGAAAGTCCGATTCCAATCGCCTTGGCCGTTTGCTTTCGATCTAGAGCTTGCACAGATGGAAATTGTCTTTCTAGACTTTGTAGTACTGTATTTAAAAACTCATTGCTATCAAGCATAAATATCCTTTTTGCTTTTACTACTAATTATACTAATTGGGATATTTTTTCATCACAGAATGAGGTATTTTTAGAAATTCTTTATAAAATATAGCTCTTTAGAGCAATTTGTAGTGAATTAGAGTAAAAACATTTTATGTTTTTACTCTACAACTTTTTAAAAACAAAAAATAATATACATAAAAACACATTAGAGCAAAATAGAAAATTTCAAAATATTAAATAAAACTGAGGGGAAATAAAGGGGAAAAATGCAAAAAATAAGAAAACTTAAAGTTCTTAAAATATCGTTAAAATCGGGATTTTAAAAGGATTTTTGAAGATAAATGGCTCCGGATGCTGGGTTCGAACCAGCGACCAAGTGATTAACAGTCACCTACTCTACCGCTGAGCTAATCCGGAACACTTGAAAAGAGCTCGTATTATAGACGAAAAGATATATTTTGTCAATAAATTCTAGCTTAATTTATAAAAAATCATACAACATATAGCAAATTTTATAAAATTATATTTTATAAAAGACCAATTTCAGCCTTTTATAAAACCACTTGCAATAACCTTATCACCATCATACATCACACATAGCTGGCCTTGTGCCACACCAAGTGCATTTTGATTTAGAGTTAGCTTTGCAGTTTTAGTATCTTCATCAACCTCGACAAAAGCATCTAACTTTGGGCTTCGATATCTTATCTTAATTTCACACTCAAATTTATCTTTATCTATAAATAAATTTACATTTTCAAGCTCAACTACCTTTTGAGCCAAGTCGTCTTTTGTTCCAACAACGATCTCATTTTTATCGGCATTTATTTTTATAACAAAATGTGGCTCATGAGCACCGTAAACCTCAAACCCGCGGCGTTTGCCGATGGTATAGTGCATGTAGCCTTGGTGGCGACCTATTATTTTGCCATCTTTATCAACCACATTACCTGGTAAATTTGTATTGTAATGCTTATTTAAAACTTCAATGTAAGTGTTCTCAACGAAGCAAATTTCACTACTTTCAGCTTGAGTGGCAAATTCTTCAAGCACCTTTACGCCTTTTGCGAGCTCTTTGATATCTTTCTTAAATTTATCCCCAAGTGGGAAAATGACATCCTTTAAGACCTCTTTTGGCACTTGAGCCAAAAAGTAGCTCTGATCCTTGCTAGGATCCTTGGCACAGGTTATAAAGCCATCAACGACCTGCACATAATGTCCAGTAGCAAGTTTCTCACAGCCATTTGCCTTTGCAAAATCAAGTAGAACGCCAAGCTTTATAAATTTGTTACACAAAGCGCAAGGATTTGGTGTTTTTCCTTCTTTATAAAGTCTCACAAAAGGATCATAGACAAACTCATTAAATTTATCTTGTAAATCCAATATATGCACTTTTATGCCGAGATATTCGCCTACCTTTTTTACTTTTCTTATGTTTTCTTCGTGATATCCTGGCTTTTGATGGAGCATCATATAGCAGCCTTGCACCTCATGTCCAGCTTCCTGCAAAAATTTAGCCGTCATCATGCTATCTACACCACCACTCATTGCAACCATTATTTTCATGATTTTACCTCTATTAAAATTAAAGCGGATATTTTATATCTTATTTTTAAATAGTCAAAATTTCGTTTGCGATAAGCTCTAGATCATCGGTGATCTTGTATAAATTTATATCTTCTTTTTTTATCGTTTTTTGGCTAACTAGCGTATTTTTTATAAACTCATCAAGCCCTTGCCAAAACTCGCTTCCAAAAAGAAAAATTTTCACTTTTTTACTACCAACTTGAGCGAGTACTAAAATTTCAAATAGTTCATCAAGCGTACCAAAACCGCCAGGAAAGACGACAAATGCGACTGAACTATCGGTGAGTGCAAATTTTCTTGGGCTTAAATTCGAAAAAAGATATTTTGCAGTAACGTAAGGATTTGTATTTTGTTCAAACGGTAGCCTTACGTTTAGTGCGACACTTGGAGACTTTGCGCTATCAAATGCACCCTTGTTTGCAGCTCTCATTATGCCATCTCCGCCTCCGGTCAAGATAGCATATCCTAGCTCATTTAGCTTGTAGGCTAGCTCGTAAGCCTTTTTGCAGTAAAAATTATTTTCCTCAAATCTAGCCGAGCCAAAGAAGGTTACATTCTTATTTTTATATTTTAAGACACTTGGAAATTTTAAAAGATCATTAACCAGTTGTTCATTGTTCATTATTTTAACTGCTGAAGCCTCTCGCGTTTTGTGCCTATCTGCGTGATCTGGATGCCAAAGTTTCCGTCTATTATCACCACTTCGCCAAGTGCTATAACCTTATCGCCGATTAAAATTTCAAGCGGATCATTTGCTAGCTGATTTAGCTCAATAACAGAACCAATATCCATACTAAGAACATCTTTTAAGAGCATTCTTTTTGAGCCGATACGAACACGAATAGGCAGTCTAACGTCCATTATAAGCCCGATATTTCTCATCTCTTCAGCACTAAATTCACCCTTAGCTGCATGAGGAGTGTTTACAGGTGCAGCTGGCGCTTCGACCTTTGTAGGATCAAAAAATTTCATCAGAGAATGGTCGCAAGCAAAACCAATATGCTCACTTAAATCTTCGATTTTGACATTAAATAAAAATAGTTTTTCATAAACACTAAAATCAAGCGAAGAATTTTCATCTAAAAAATTTACATTTACTACTTCAAAATTTATCTTTGGCATACCCTTTTGAGCACCCAAAGATGTGCTAAAGGCACTAAAAAGGTTTGAAAATATCTCCTTAGCTGCGTCAAGCTCATCATTTCCTAAATTTTCATTTCTAGAAATTTCTTCTTCACCCATCATCCATTCGCTGACAGCGCTTATTAATACTGGCGTGCATACAACCTCTGCTTTAGCATTAATATCTCCGCTTAAAGCAACGCTAGCCATTACCGCTGGAGGCTTTATGCCGTTTTGTGTTGGTGCATCAAATTCGTTTCTCTCACCAACTTCTGGAGCTCTACCTGTAAGCCCTTCGATAGTAGCTTTTATTTCATTAGAAAATATATTAAAAAAATCATTCATCATCTTCGTCACTCTCTTCTTCTTCCATATTGCGTTCGTTGGCTTCATAGGCCATTAGTTTTGCTTTTCTCTCTTCTTCATATTTTTCTAGGATGTTTTTGATCTCATCTTTATCGGAGCGTATTAACTGCTCAATTTTTATAGATTTTCTAAATCTATGAAGTCCGACCTCAGCCAAGAAAACTTCTTTTTTATCGATACAAACAATCGCCTTATCATCAGCTCCTCTATCAAGCCTTAAAATATCGCCTTCTTTTAAATTTAAAAACTCATTTACGCTAATGATCGATTTGCCAAGTATAGCTTCATATAAAATTTCTGCCCGTCCGATAAGTGTTTTTAACTCTTTGTTTCTACTTTTTTTTGCACTTGTTTCACCAAGCATAATGTCTCTGTTTGCAAGGCGTGAGAGTATCGGTTCAAGGTAGATAACTGGATAGCATAAATTTATCATACCGCTTGAGCCACCAACTATGATCTCCATAACGACCATAATGACAATCTCATTTTGAGATACAATCTGCACGACGTTTGGACTGCTCTCTTTGGCTTCCACATTTGGGTACATATCAGTTATCATCGACCAGCTCTCTTTTAGACGCTGCATGATCATTCTAAGCACCGCATCAAGCAAATTTACTTCAATGTCGGTTAGCTCTCTATTTGCCTCGAAATTTTCACCAGTTCCGCCAAGCAAACGATCTATCATCGGAAAGGCAATACTTGGATTTATCTCTAAAACACAGTTTCCATCAAGTGGCTTTATGGAAAAGACGTTAAAGCTAGTTGGGCTTGGCAAGCTCATCAGAAATTCGCCATAAGTCATTTGATCAACACTGTGAAGTCTGATCTCGACAATACTTCTCATCACACTAGAAATTTGACTAGCTAAATTTCTAGCAAGCTTATCATGGATGCCTTTTATCGCGCGAAGTTGCTCTTTACTAACACGGTTTGGACGCTTAAAATCATAAATAATGATCTGCTTTTGTTCGCCCTGCGATCTCTCTTCAACCTCGATGTTACTCGTATCGCCGTCTTCATCGACAACTTCAAGTAGCGCGTCTATCTCTTCTTGACTTAAAATATCAGCCATTAAACCCCCAAACTACGCCTGATACGATCAAGCAAACGTTTATGAATTTGTGAAATTCTACTCTCGCTGATATTCATGATCTGGCTTATCTCTTTTAAATTTAGCTCTTCATAATAATAAAGCTGAACCAACATCTGATCTCTTTCGTCAAAATCTTTTAAAGCTTCTTCTATTTTTAGAATAAGATCTTCTCTTTCAATGCTCTTTTCGACATCGCTTTGACCAATTAGCTCCATTTGCTCGTCTATTGGCAAAATAGTTATGATACCGCTAACACCTCTTGCATCTCTTATCTTTTCAATATCTTCATTTAACTTATCAGCCAAATACTCATCACTTGGTTCTTCTTCATGCTCATTGAAATAGTTATCTATCTCACTATTTATACTCTTTACTAACTTTCTATCACTCCTACTAACAACATCAAGCGTCCTTAGATAATCAAGCATAGATCCATAAATTCTCTTCTTACCATACCCCCAAAAAGAGTCATTTTGCTCTTTGTCATACTTCCTACTAAGCTTTATCATCTCTTCAACGCCAATACTTATCAGATCATTTGCATCTATACTTGATGGCAAACGCTCTTTTAGCCTAAATGCCATTGCACGCAATGCTGGCATGTATTTTAAGACAATCTCGTCTTGTTCTTTTTTTATCGTATTTTTATAAGCGTTAAGCTGCTTTTGCTTTAGTTCGTGCATTTCGCTTACCAGAATCAAAATTTTCAGTGGCCATTTTTACCATGATATTTTCCATACGTTTTTCCCTAGTATTTAGCTCAGAGATGAGATAGTCTGCGATCTCCTCGTGCCTTTGCTTATCAAAAATTTTATTCAAAGCTCTTTTTACATCAATGTAATTCATGATAACAATGTGAATTATAAGGTAAAAAAACAAGGTGATAACTAGCGTATAAATAAGCATTTCGACAGGCTCACTCACCTTTAGCAAGGTAAAAACTATACCCACAAAAAAACCACAAACCGTAAAAAATGCTATAAAATTTTCTGCACGCAAAGCTCAATCTCCATTAAAATTGTTCTATCAAACGCTTAAAGAAGCCCCCAAAGCTCCTGCTTTGCTCATCTTTAAGCACTTTTCGTTCCAACCTATAAAGCAAATTCGAAGCTATCTGCTTGATCTGTACACTAGGATCAGCATATGGAGCGTCATCTGTAAAGAGCGTCCTTTGCTTTATGCTCCTTGCTACACTTCTATCAGAAGCTACGTAGCCTACAAGATCTAAATTTAAGCTGGGTCCGATATTTGCGTTAGCCACTCGCTTTATATTTTCATAAATTCTAGTCGCCTCAGCCTCATTTTTTACCATATTTAACAATAAAAGCTCACTACTTTTAAACCTTGAAACGATCTTTATAACAGCGTACGCATCGGTTATCGCTGCAGGATCTGGCACAGTCACCACCACGACCTCATCGGCTGCTTCTAAAAAGAGCTGCGTACTGCCGCCTATTCCAGCACCAGTATCTATGATCAAAAAGTCTAGCTCATCAAGCTCGCTCGCCTCGTCTAAAAATCTTTCAAATAAAAATTGATTGTTAAATTTCAAAATTTCATCACCACTTTCACCAGGGATGAGGATCAAATTTTTATTTATAGGTATCAAGATATCTTTTAAATTGCACTCACCTTTTAACACGTGAAGCAGGTTTTTACCCATTTTGACGTTTAAAATGACATCTAAATTTGCAAGGCCAATATCAGCATCAAATAGCCCTACTTTATAGCCATTTTGCGACAAAACATTTGCCAAATTTGCACTTATCGTGCTCTTACCAACACCGCCCTTGCCACTCGTAATCGCTATAAAATGTGTATTTTTGCTCTTATTTTGAGACTGGACTAAATTTTGTAGTTTTTGTGCTTGGTTATTCATCGCCAGCCCTTTGCTTTATAAAGCCATCAAATACGCACTCCACTAAAAATTCGCTCTTCGCCTCGACCAGATCATCAGGCACCTCTTGCCCCACGCTAAAGTAGCTAACAGGCGTGTTTGTCTCGTATATCAGTGAAAAGACGTTACCAAAAATTTTTGTTTCATCAAATTTTGTGATTATGAGCGTGTCGATATCTAAAAATGAAAATCCATTATAAATTTCCATAAGGTCTTCGACTTTTGAGCCAGCTGAAAGGACTAAATTTACATCAATCTTTGCACCACTGTGCTTTAAAAATTTATCAAGCCTTTCAAGTTTTTCTTTGTCGTATTGCGAATTTCCTGTCGTGTCTATCAGGATAACATCACAGTAGTTAAGCTGTTTTATGGCATTTTTAAAGTCCTCGACCTCTATCACGTCAAGGATCGGTAGCTTCATCATCTTTGCATATTGAAATAGTTGCTCAACCGCTCCGATACGGTACGTATCAAGAGTGATGATGCCTGTTTTGTAACGCTTTTCGTTACCGTAAGCAAAACGAGCCGCGAGCTTTGCAAGAGTCGTCGTCTTACCAACTCCAGTTGGGCCAACTAGCATCATGATACGCTGTTTTTTGTCGCTTAGCTCTTTTCTGCAAGGTAGCATATTTCGCAAAAGCGAGTAGAAGTACCTTTTTACCGCAGTTGGGTTACTCTTCATAGAAACTGGCAAATTTTCAAGCGTAGTTTGCATGATCGCTTCTAAATGCTCTTCTTTCATACCACTTTGTTTTGCGAGCTTGTAGATACTAGCAAATTCTGGCGGGATCGATAGATTATTGCGATTTGGAGCTTTTTCGTCCCAGATCATGTCGGTTATGAGCCCTATCTTTTCACTTAGCACGCTTACTTGCTTTGCTACGTCGTCTATTTTTTTATTCATGCCATTTGTATTTGGCTCTTTGATCTCGTTCATATCGACATTTGCAATTGTACTTATCTCTTTTGCAGCAGCCGAGATATTTAAAAGCACGCTCTCATTTGGATCGTAAGGCTCAGGCGACGTCGTCTTTGCCTCAAATTTAGCGGGCTCCTCTTTTATCTCAAATTTTGGTTTTGGAGGCTCATAGTTTTTACTAAATTTTGAGTAAGCGTTTTCGTAGTTTATGGCTTTTGCATTAGGCTTTGGTGGTTGTTTAACATCGTCTTCTTCAACACTTACTAAAATTTCATAAAGTGGCTTTTTGTTTATCGTTTTGGCTTGAATTTGCTTTGTTGTAACAAGTATGGCCTTCTCGCCGCACGCTTCTTGAGCCTTTTTCAAAGCCTCGATGGTGCTCTCACCTGCAAAAGTATGAAATTTTGTAGCCATTTATATCCTTTAACCTCTCATAAGCCCTAGTGGCACGATCACGCTAAGCCTCTTATCAGCCCCTGGATGTGGAACGATAAGGCGCGGCGTCTTATAGACTTTTTTACTAAAATACAAAATATCCAGATCAAGCGTGCGTGGTGCATTTTTAAATGTCCTCACGCGCTTAAATTTACTCTCATAATGCCTTAAAATTTTTAGTAAATTTCTAGGCCCCAGAGATGTTTGTAAATTTATAACAGCGTTACTAAAATCAGCCTGTGCCTCGTAGCCAAACGCCGCATTTATAAGGATCGGCGAGACTTCCACCACGTAAAATCTGCTATCACTTGTAATCGCTCTTATAAATCTATCAAACCTCTTTGCACTATCGCCGATATTGCCACCCATACCAACTAGCGCCTCGTACTTAAACTCATCTCTTTTATGAAAAAAACTAGGGCAAAAACGGCTTTTTACAATCTTTCTTGCTCCAGCTAGCCTCATAAAATTTCGCACCCACCTTCTCTTGCAACTACCACGTCCTCGATGCGTACGCCAAATTCATTTTCTAGATAAATTCCAGGCTCCACACTAAAGACCATGCCCTCTTTTATGAGCGTTTCACTCCTTGCTGAGATGACTGGAAGCTCGTGTATATCGACGCCCACGCCGTGTCCTGTCGAGTGAAAAAAGGCCTTTTCATATCCAGCCTTTGCTATCACATTTCTTGCTGCAAGATCTATCTCACACGCCCTCACGCCAGCTCTTGCGACCTTTATCGCAGCAGCCTGAGCCTCCTTTACGATCTCGTAAATTTCTTGCATTTTGGCGTTTGCAAATTTCTGCTCTTTTGAGAAGTTAAAATTTTTATCAAAGTAAGCAGTTCTGGTGCGATCAGAGCAGTAACGCTTAAATTTAACCCCAGCGTCAAGTAGCAACAAATCGCCTCTTTTTAAAATTTTATCCCCAGGTAGCGCATGCGCCTTTGCGGCATTTTCATTTATCGCCACGATCGGATCAAAGCTAAGACCTAGCTCGTTTTTTTGCCTAAAAATGAGCAAAGCGTTAAAATGAAGCTCTTTTTCGCTCATCCCTTCGCCATTTTCACGGACAAATTTAGCAAATTCGTCAAAGCATTTTGCTCCAAATTCGCTAGCCTTTTTTAAAATTTTTATCTCATCCTCGCTCTTGCAAATTCTCTTTAGCCTAGAGAAATTTGCCTTTGGCTTGAAATTTATCTTAAAACCCTTGCTAAGCGCATTATACTCGCTTAAGCTTAGCTCATCAGAGTTAAAAACGAGGCTTTTTGGTTTCATCTTTCTTAAAAATGCCCGCACCTCGCTTATTAAATTTCTCTGCGCTAAAAGAACGACCACGCCAGCATTTACGCAGCTTTTTGCCTCGAAGTAATACCTCGCGTCCGTGAAAAAGTATTTCACGCCATCAAGGCATAGCAAAAACTCGTTGTCGCAGCTATAACCACACTCATAAAATACGGCGTTTTCGTCCTTTAAGATGAAATTCATTGTGCGTTTTGATTTGCTCTTACTGCTTTTATCTGCTCAAAAATTTGAAGCATACCTATCATTGCTAAATGATAGCCAACTGGTCCAAAGCCCACGATCTGGCCTGCTGCAACTGGCGCGATAAGGCTTTTGTGGCGGAATTCTTCTCTTCTATAAACGTTGCTGATATGCACCTCGATAACCGGTAAAGCGACCGCACTTAGTGCATCACGGATAGCTATTGATGTGTGAGTGTAAGCGGCTGGGTTTATGATGATGCCATCAGAATCGCCCAAGCACTCTTGGATCTTATCAACTAGCTCGCCCTCAAGGTTGCTTTGAAAAAACTCGATCTCGACGTCATTTTGATCGGCGACAATCTTCATTTGAGAGTGGATGTCCTCCATCTTCATAACGCCGTAAATTCCTGGCTCTCTAGCACCAAGCATGTTGATATTTGGGCCTTGGATAACCATTATTTTTAGCTTCTTATCCATGTCACTCCTTTTTGATTAAATAGCCTAAATTATACATTTTCGTTCCTAAATTTTCGCTACAATAACAAAAATTTAAGGCCAAAAATGGAAATTCTAAAAGCAAAAAAGATTATCACTGGCGGAGAAAATCCAAAAATTTTAAGAAATTTCTGTGTCGTCATTGAGGACGATAAAATTTTAGAAATTTTAAACGAAAAAGAGGCGCAAAAGAAATTTAAAGAGGCGAAAATTTGCGACTTTGGTGACAGCGTGATCGCCCCGGCCTTCGTAAATACGCACGTTCATTTAGAGTTTAGTTCAAATGTCAGCACCCTAAAATATGGCGACTTTATAAAGTGGCTTGGCTCTATTATCGATAAAGGCGGCGAGCTAGCCAAAATGGACGCCAAAAAAGCAATGAGCGGGGCTATAAATTCTCTACTAAAAAGCGGAGTTTGCACCATTGGCGAGATATCTAGCTTTGGCTCGGATCTTGAAATTTTAGCCGCTAGCCCGCTAAAAGTCGTGCTTTTTAGTGAAATTTTAGGCTCAAACGAGCAGATGTGCGAACAAAATTTGCAAAATTTCTTAGCCAAATTTGAAAAGACAAAGGGCTATAAAAGTAAAAATTTCACCCCAGCTATCTCACTGCACTCGCCCTACTCTGTGCACCCGAGACTCGCCAAAGCTACCCTTGAGATCGCCAAAAAAGATGATTTGCTTGTTAGTACGCACTTTTTAGAGAGCAAGGCTGAAAAGCAGTGGTTGGAGCGTGGCACCGGAGGGTTTAAAAAACATCTTTTAAGATTTAGCCCGGATCCAAAGCCGATGTATAGCTCGGAGGGCTATTTTGCGATGTTTCGTGAGATAAATACGCTATTTACGCACTGCGTTTATGTGAGTGATTTTGCCAAATTTAAGCCTCATCACAGCGTTACACACTGTGCCGTTTCAAACAGGCTACTTGGCAAAAAGGCGCTAAATTTAAAAGAAATTTTCAAAAATAACGTCAGTCTAAACATCGGCACAGACGGCCTTAGCTCAAATATCAGCCTAAATTTTTGGCATGAACTAAGAGCTGCTCTATTTACCCACGCTAGCCTTGATCTAAACGAGCTTGCCACTAGGCTTTTTGTCGCTGCAACACATGGAGGCGCAAAGGCACTTAGGACAAATAACGGCGAGATAAAAGCAGGACGCGCGGCTGATCTTGCCGTCTATAACGACCTAGAGTGCGATGACAGCGAGCTAATATTACAGCTCATACTTCACACAAACGAAGCTAAAAAACTATATATCGGAGGCAAAATTTGCAAATTTTAAGGCTTATTTTTAGAGGAATTTTTGGAATTTTTAAATTTATCAACAACTACTTTAAGGCGCTCATATTTCTGCTTATTTTATTTTTCGTATTTGCGCCAAGTGGCAAGATAAAAGAGCCAAATTTAGCCCGTATAGACATCGTCGGCACAATACTTGACACAAGTGAGATCTTAGAGTCGCTAGAAAAAGCAAGGCTTGATAACAACATCAAAGGCGTGCTACTCTACATCGACAGCCCAGGCGGCTCACTAAGTCCCAGTGTAGAGCTTGCTATGGCGGTCAAGAGGCTAAAGGAGAGCAAAAAAGTGCTCGCTTACGCAGCTGGCAACATGGCAAGTGGCAGCTACTACGCTGGCGTAAATGCCGATACTATTGTCGCAAATCCAGGAGCTTTCATAGGCTCGATCGGCGTCATCATGCAAGGGGCAAACATCGAAAATTTAGCCAAAAATCTAGGCGTGAGCGAGCAGGTGGTAAAGGCTGGCGAGTTTAAAGAGGCTGGCACCTTTATGAGGAGCTGGAGCAAGCAGGAGCGTGAGAGCCTGCAAGGGCTTGTAAATGACGCTTATATGCTCTTTGTAAGCGACGTTGCGGCAGCTAGAAATTTGGATGTAAATAAAAAAGACGAGTGGGCAAACGCAAGGGTCTTTTTAGCTCACAATGCCCTTAAAATGGGCCTAATTGATAGCCTTGGTAACTACTTTGACGCTCAAGATACTCTAGCACACCTAAGCATGGTAGATGAGCCTATCTGGCAAGAAAAACCAGCTATTGAAAAAATAATGGATAAATTTACAAAGCAAGGCATAAACTCGCTTTTTAGTGCATTTTTTGAGACAAAGATTAAATAGCTTATTGCCAAAAATTTTTAGCTATATTTTTTAGCTTAAACTCGTAAAGTAGATTTGCAATTTTATCTGTTGATTTGATGTCCAGCCCAAGATCATCTGCTAATATTTTGTAATAAATTTGCGGATTAGATCTTAGATCGATGGGCGGTGATTTTGAACTTTTGGATAGCTTTTTGCCATCTTTTAAAAGTAGCTTATGATGAATAAAAGTAGCCTCTGAGAAGTTAAATTTTAGCCTTTTTGCAAGGTATCTTTGAGCTAGTGTGCAAGGCAGCAGATCTTCCCCTCTAATAACCAAATTTACGCCCATATCCTCGTCATCTATCACGCTTGCAAAGTTGTAAGCTGGCGTAAAATCTTTTTTATAAATCACAAAATCGCCCATTTGCGCTGATACAGCTTTGCCAAGATCATCGTTTTCATCAATGCTTAGCCTAATGGTGGTTTTATCTTTTATAAATTTAAGATTTTTATCTTTGCATATTTTGGTGTAAATGCCGTTTTTATAGGCACCCTTTGTAGTCCTTGAACATTCACAGATATAAATTTCATCTAGTTTTTCAAGTACATCTTCATATCTTTTAGCTCTTACTTTGAAGCTAAAATTTTGCTCAAAATCACTCGTGCAAGTAGGCCCTTTATCGCATTCAAGCCCCAAAAATTCTAAAACATCAAAGATATTTTGAACGAACTCGCGCCGGTATCTACTAAGGTCATAGTCATCAATACGTAAGTGTAAAATGCCACTTACTGAATGTGCCAAAAGATAAGTTAGGATGAAGTTATAAGCGTTACCAGCATGTAAAAATCCGCTTGGTGTAGGAGCGATACGAGAGACTATGCCACCATCTGGTGGCAAATAGTCATTAATCCCTTGGTCTAGCCTCATTTACTCTTAAAGTACGTCCGCCTAGCTCTTTTTCATTTAATGCATCTATGGCTCTTTGTCCCTCATTTGCATCGTCCATTTCAACAAAGCCAAAGCCTTTTGAGCGGTCAGTTTCTCTATCTTTTACTATTTTTGCTCGCTTTACTTCACCAAATTGTGCAAAAGCTTCCTTCAATTCTGCCTCTGTCGTTCTATACGACAAATTTCCTACATAAATATTCACAGGAGTGTTCCTTAAAAAAATTACCGATTTATTCGGTTAGTGTGATAATAGCTAATTTTCGTCAAAATGATGTCAAAAAGCAAAAATTTATTACAAATTTTTAAAAAATATCCTTAAAAGATACAAATTACAACACTGCGGTGTTTTAGTCTATTACACTAAATAAAATTTATTCTTAAGTTTAAATATAATAATTAAATAAAAAATTATATTTTTTTTATAAACTATTTATAAAGTAAATCATTCTTTACTTTAAGATAGACTTCATCGCCAAGTAAATTTTTAACTATAAAAAGCGCAAATTCCATTGAAAATGCAGGACCCTTTCCTGTGATGATGTTTTGATCTTTTAGCACGTTTTTATCGCTCACGTAGCCTCTTTTGTCGCTTCTTACATTTTCTTCAAATCCTGGGTAGCAAACAAAACGGTCTTTGAGTACGCCAGCACCCTCAAGCACCATAGGAGCAGCACAAATAGCACAAATAAGCTTATTGCCTTTATCAAAATTTCGCAAAATTTCTTTAAGTCTTGCGTCATTTGCTAGGTTGCTAGCTCCTGGGAGTCCGCCAGGAAGGATGATCGCATCATAGTCTAGCTCTCTCATTTCACGAAGCGTCACATCGGCTTTTACGTATATATTGTGACATCCCTTGATATTTGCATCATTTAGCCCGACAATAGAAGCTATCGCTCCAGCTCTACGCAAAACATCAACAGAAGTTAGTGCCTCTATCTCCTCAAATCCGTCAGCCAAAATCACAGCTATTTTTTTCATGACTTTTCCTTTGAAGTAGTATTGCCTGTTTGTTAAATAAAATTCTATATAATTTTGGCTTATTTCACAAGAAAGGACAGAGCATGCAAGTAAAAATTATTTACTGCAACTCTTGAAACTATCGTCCGGTAGCTTCTCGTGTAGAAGATGAAATAAAAACGAACTTTAGTGATGCAAGAGTTGAACTAGCTATAGGTGATGGTGGAAATTTCATCGTCGAGGTTAATGGAGATGTTATATTTTCTAAGAAAGATCGCATCGGAAACGATGAAGCGAGATTTCCTCACGGTGAAGAGATCACAACTCTTATAAATAAATATCTTAAAGAAAAGTCAGCTTAATGCTAACTAGCGGGGCAAGCAATTGCCTCGTTTTCTGCTCTAAATTTACTCTTTAAAATTTATCTTATCTTTTTTGTATTTTCTAAGTAGTTCATTTATTTGGTTTTCAAATTTTACCCATCTTTCTTCATTGCCATACTTTGTGTAGAGCCTTTTAGCATGAGAGGCTAAAATTTCGCTTTTTTCTTTTATCAAAAGATACTCATAGAACTGATTTATCGCTGCAAGACCATTTTTATCAAGCATTAATTCTATTAAATTTTCCTCCGAGCTATTTTGCTTGAAAAATTTAAAAACAAAGCTAAGATCATTTGCTAAATTTTCATAAATTTTAGCCACGTCACTATCTGGCTCTAGCTCGTAGTATGCAGTAGCTGTATGAGAAATTTCATGTACTCTGGCTCTAAAATGGCACTCATACTCTTTTGGCTTGCTAAGTGCTTCTTTACCAAGAGCAGCCTCTATAAGTGAGCCATAAATGCCACAATTTATATAAAATCTTGTGTGCGCAGAGTCATTCCAGCTACTTTTTTGAAAATTTATAACGTAGATAAAGTTTGAAGTGTTTTTGTAGAAATTTAAGGCGCTCTTGCTAAAGCCATTATCCTTAAATAGCGGCTTTAGCAGAGCAATAAGCTCGTCAAATTTCTCTTTCATAAATTTAACGTGCCAAATTTGCGATTATTTATTTGCGCGCTCGATATACTCGCCACGAACTGTATCCACACGGATGACCTCGCCTTCTAGTACGTGAAATGGTATTTGAACTACCGCGCCGCTCTCAAGAGTAGCTGGCTTTTTGCCGCCTTGTGTATCGCCCTTGAAATTTGGTGGAGTCTCAACTATCTTTAGCTCGACTACTTGAGGTACTTCAACGCCGATCGCATTGCCATTGTGAAATAAAATTTCAACCATCATGCCGTCAATCATCCATTTCTTAGCGTCACCCACATCCTCATCGCTGATCGCAACTTGCTCATAAGTAGCTGTATCCATAAACTGACAAAACTCTCCATCATCATAAAGATACTGCATCTCTTTTTCTTCAAGATGTGGTTGCTCGCACTTATCACCTGCGTGAAAAGTCTTTTCAAGCACCTTTCCATCGATGAAAGATTTGATCCTTGCACGAACAAAAGCTGCACCTTTGCCCGGTTTTACGTGTTGATATTCTACGATTTTATAAGGAACACCGTCGATTTCTATCTTTAATCCCTTTTTTAGATCACCCATTGAATATGAAGCCATTTTTTATCCTTTCAAAATTTATATAACTGCGTATTGAGCCCAAACGCAAGCTTCAAGCGCGTTTAATCTCTCTAGCGTTTCTGTTTTTATATGTTCATCAACTAATATGACAGCAAGTGCCATGCCATGCTCGTCCCTGCCAAGGCGGAAGTCTGCGATGTTTATCTTCTCGTCAGCTAAAATTTTACTGATCTGAGCGATAACGCCTGGTACGTCATGGTTTTTAAAGATGATCATCTTACCTTTTGGCTTGAAGTCAGTCTTAAAGCCGTTGATTGTCACAATGCGTTGCTGATTTTCACCAAATACCGTGCCGCCAACTGTTGCGATGCCTTTTTCGGTCGTTATGCGAACAGTAATTTTATTTTTAAAAATGCTATCACCACCGGCAATGGTTTCTGTCACTATGCCTTTTTCATCGCATAAAAATTTGGCATTTACATAGTTTATCGCATCACCTAGACTCTCTTTTAGTGCACCAACTATGGCAAATGTTAGCAGTGAGTTTGCATATTCGCTGATTTGACCGTGAGTTTCTATGCGGATAGCCTTGATAGCGCTTTTATTGATCTGTGCTGCAAGAAATGCCATCTTGCTAGTAAGCTCGATATAAGGCTCAACAAATGGCGGTAGATCTTCTGTTTTGATCGGTAAATTTAGAGCGTTTGGATAGCTTATGCCACGTGCCGCTGAGATAGCTTGCTCCACTGCCTCAACTGCGATGTTGCGCTGTGACTCAAGGGTATTTGCACCAAGGTGCGGAGTAACACTTACATTGTCTAGATCAAGAAGCGGATGACTTGTCGCTGGCTCTTTTGTAAAGACATCGATGCCAGCAAAAGCTACCTTACCACTTTTTAGCCCTTCATAAAGCGCTTCTTCATTATAAAGACCGCCCCTAGCGCAGTTTATAAGCCTTACGCCATCTTTCATCTTAGCTATCTCTTTTGCACCGATGATGTCAGTGGTCTCTTTGGTTTTTGGAGTATGGATCGTGATGAAGTCACATGCTAGAATGTCATCAAAATTTTTAGTGTAAGTGCCGCCCATATCAATGACTTTAGATGGATCGATATATGGGTCGTATGCGATGATATCCATGCCAAAAGCTTTTGCGCGTGCTGCCACTCTTGAGCCAATATTTCCAAAGCCTATCACGCCAAGCTTTTTCTTAAACAGCTCAACCCCGTACCACTTCTCACGCTTCCAAATTCTATCTAGCTTTAAGTCGTTGTGAGCATACTCGAGCGATCTTGCAGCTGCTAGCATGTGAGCCATGGTTAGTTCGACTGCTGCGATAGTGTTTGCAGTTGGGACGTTCATAGCGATGATACCTCTTCTTGAACAGCCTTCTATATCAACGTTATCCACGCCAACACCGGCTCTAACGATAGCTTTTAGCTTTTTGCCAGAATTTAAAAAGTCCTCATTTACCTCAGTCGAGCTTCTAGTGATCGCCACATCGGCCTCACCTAAAATTTTTAAAAGCTCATCTTTAGGGGTATTAACTGCGTCTATTATATTTATATCTTGCTCTTTTTTTAAAAGCTCAAAACCTATTGGGTGTATCGCGTCGCAAACAATGATAGTTTTCATAATTTTACCTCTCTTACACTTGAGTGGATGTCGTAAACTCTTAGCTGCAGTATGATATTTTGAAGCAACTTTGAGTCTTGAGTATTTAAAAAGATCTGGCTCTTGGCGCCGTCTTTTACAACAGTGAAATCAACCTCGCTATTTCGCAAAGTCTGCATCAAGCAAAACATGGAGTAGATGTCGTTTTTATCTATCATAAGTTCATATGCTGTGATCTTTGGCTTTTCTATCTTAGGTCGGTTGTATTCTATAAAAATTTCATTTACAGGCAATACGTAATCTTTTTTCTTAATAGTTGCCAGCTCGTTGATCCAGTTTTCACTGCCGGCTGTGTTTTTGGTTATATTTTGCTCGTTTGTTATATTGTTTTCTGGGATCTGGCTGAAATTTACGCTTGCAAATTTAACAAGATAAATTCCAACCAAACCCAATATCACAAAGAGCAGAACAACTACTAATAAAAGTGTGCGTCTGCCCATTTATACTAGCGTAATTGTTCTTTTATAATGTCGCCAAGTGTTACTTTGTCGTCGTTGTCGTTGATCTCATTTAACACTTCACGCTCTTTTTGTTTTGCCAAACGGCGTATGCTTAGGCGAATTCTATTTTTCTTCTCATCGATAAATGCTATAGCAGCCTCGATCTCATCGCCGATCTTTAACGTGCTAGCATCTACACTACCTAGATCTTCTTTGCGGATTAGCGCATCGACATTATCGCCAAGCTCAACAAATACGCCAAACTCTTTAATGTCACGGATCGTTCCTTTTACGATGTCGCCTACACTAAATTTATTAGCAAATGCTTGAACTGGACTTTGTTTTAGATCTTTTAGGCTTAGAGAAATTTTTTGCTCAGCGCTGTCGATTTTGATGATCTTTACCTCAAGCTCGTCGCCAGCTTTGAACATATCTTTGCATTTGTCGTTTCTATCCCAAGATGCATCTTCATTGTGCAGCAAGCCCTCAACGCAGCCTACTCTAACAAATGCACCAAAATTTGTGATAGTTGTTACAACGCCTTTTACTATGTCGCCCTCTTTAAATTTAGCTTTAAATTCATCAAATGGCTTTGGAAGTAAATTTTTAAGGCTCACTCTTAAGCGGTGTCCTTTTGCGTCTATTTCGATAACCTCAACATCGATCTCTTGGCCTTCACTGATGTGATCTTTTGGATTTTTGATATTTTTGTCCCATGAAATTTCAGATATATGTAAAAATCCTTCAATATCATTTCCAAGATCGACAAAAGCACCATAAGGCTCGATGTTGCTAACTGTTACTTTTATAGTATCACCAACTTCAAGGCCGTCGCTTATGATCTCTTCCCAAGGATCTGGAGTAGCTGCCTTTATAGATAGAGATAGGTGGCGTTTTTCGTTGTCGTAGCTAATAACTTTAACTAAAACTTTATCGCCTTCTTTGTATAAAGAGCTAGGATTTACTGGGCCTTTGTAGCTTATCTCGCTGTAATGCACAAGCCCATCGACTCCACCAACATCAACAAACATACCATAAGTTGTGATTTTCTTAACTGTACCCTCTATAACATTATCGTTTTCTACTATGCTTGATAGGGCTTCTTTGCGTTTTTTGCGGTCGTCATCTAAAATTTTCTTTCTTGAGACAACGATACTATTTTCTTCTTTATCTACTTTTATAACTCTTACTTTATATGATTTTCCAACTACACCTTCGGCATTTTTGAATCCGCTGTGTGTTCTTGGCAAGAAAAATTCTACGCCATTTGCGTCTTGAGTGATAAAACCACCTTTATTTTTTCCGACTACTTTTACTTCGATTTCATCAGAATTTTCAGGATCGTAAGCTTCGATGAAAGCTTTAACTTTCTCTTTTCTAAGTGCTTTTTTATGCGATACTATAGGTCTTCCATTTCTTGATCCAGTTATAACAACTTTGATCGTATCGCCAACTTTATGCGTCAGGTTTCCGTTTGCGTCAGTGATCTCAGAAAGATTCAAAATGCCTTCTGACTTCTTGCCAACATCGATTAAAACCTCATCACCATTGATACTGACGATCTTTGCGTCACTATCTTCTTCAGTCTTTTTAAAAGACTCCTCTAACATCGCAGCAAAATCAATATCTTCGATATCTTCGTCTTTTGCTTTTCCTAATTGAACACTTTTGTTCACAGCCATCTTGATCCTTTAAATTTTATTATGCCAGTAGAGGCAAATCGGCTTATTATAGTTAATTGTGGCTTTAGCTACTATAAATTTTATACTTTTTTGATTCTATCAACGACTTTTTGTATGATCCAGTCAGGTGTGCTAGCACCCGCACTTATGCCACACAATTTTTTGCCATCAAACCATGATCTTTCGAGCTCTTCTTCGCTTTCTATCAGGTAGCTATCTTCGCAGAAATTTTTAGATATTAGGTAGAGTTGTTTTGTGTTTGAGCTATTTTTTCCGCCGATGATTATCATCACGTCAGCACGCTTTGCTAAATTTTTAGCAGCCTCTTGATTTTCAAATGTCGCGTTGCAGATAGTGTTAAAAACTCGCACCTCTTTTACATGAAGCATGAGGTAGTTTGCGATCTGCATAAATTTCTCAACTTTTCTAGTCGTTTGGCTAACAAGAGCGACCTTTTGCTTAAATTTAATACCCTCTAGCTCGCTCTCTTCAAGCACAACATAGACATTTCCCTTGGCGTATGACTTCACGCCCTTTACCTCAGGGTGGTGTTCGTCGCCATAGATAACCACATCATAACCCTCTTCGCTCATTTTTTCACAAATTTGCTGCGGCTTTGTCACAAATGGACAAGTAGCATCTATCACTTTTATGTCTGTCTTTTTTAGCTCGGCTAGGTCGTTTTTAGTGATGCCATGGGTACGGATGATCGCCTTTTTCTCATCCTTTAGCTCATTTATGCCATCAAGCGTCTTTACATTGTAGTTTTTCTCAAGTCTATTTATCTCTTCATTGTTGTGAATGAGTGGCCCTATAGTTGCCGCATCTCCAGCATTTTCAGCTATCTTTATCGCCCTTTTCACGCCAAAACAAAATCCATAGCTACTAGCAAGCTCAATTTTCAATTTTAGCTCCCATTTTCTTTAAAATTTCAGCAAAATTTGGAAATGAAGTGGCGATAAATTCGCTCTTTTCTATCTGCATGCCACATTTTAGTCCAAGTATGGCAAAGCTCATGGCGATCCTGTGATCTCCGTAGCTATCTATAGTGGCAAATTTAGCCTCAGAGCCATTTATGATAAAACCATCTTCAAGCTCACTAGCATCGACACTGCACTGCTTTAATGCATTTATCGTGACAGCTATCCTATCACTCTCTTTTACACGAAGCTCTTTTGCATTTGTTAGCTTGCTTTGGCCCTTGGCGCAGGCAAATGCAATAGCTAAAGCTGGGGCTTCGTCGATGAGCCACGAGATATTTTCGCTAACCTCTACGCCTTTTAAATTTGGCGAGTATCTAACCTCGATATCACCAATATCTTCGTACTTGCTTGAGGTTTTGTGAAATTTTATCTCAGCGCCCATTTTTTCTAAAATCTTATAAGCTTCGATGCGAGTTTTATTTAGCAAGATATTTTTTAAAACAATATGCGAATTTGGGATGATTAGAGCTGCGACCGCAAAGAAAAATGCCGAGCTTGGATCGTTTGGTACGTCTATATCAAGTGGTGCGAGTGGCGAACTCATCGGCTCTAATGTAATCTCTAGGTCGCCACGTTTTATATCAGCTCCCATGCCTGCAAGCATGTGCTCAGTATGATCTCTACTTAGCTCTGGCTCGCTAAATTTGCAGCCATTTGAATAAAGTGCCGCCAGCAAAAGCGCACTTTTTACCTGAGCTGAGGCGATCTTACTATCAAAACTAAATCTTTCAAATTTCGTCCCTCTTATACAAAGTGGGGCGTTGTTTGCGTTGTTTGCACCATCTATCTTTGCACCCATATCGCTTAGAGGCTTTGCTATCCTTGCCATCGGACGAGAATTTAAATATTTATCACCGCTTAGCACAAAAAATCCATCCTGTGCGGCCAGTAATCCCATAAAAAGCCTCATTGCCGTACCAGAGTTACCACACTCTAAAATTTCACTTGGCTCCTTTATCTTTTGTGGCGGAGTGATCATTATCTCAGAGCCGTTGTCCTCGATCTTTGCACCTAAGAGCTGGACTATCTTTAAAGTATTTAGCGTATCACCCGCTCTTAGGTAGTTTCTAACGCGAGATGGCTTATCGCTTAAAAGCGAAAATATTGCACATCTATGCGAAATGGACTTATCCGCAGCAATATCATCTATGGTTAAATTTAAACTTTTGTCTAATGGGTAAATTTTCATCTTATTCCGATATTTAGTTTATCTTTTAGCTCATTTAAAATTTTATCCATAAGTGCGTTTATATCATCATCTTCAAGTGTTTTTTCCATATCCTGAAATGTAAATTTCAAACTAAGACTGATTGAGCCATTTAGCTTCGCATCTTTATAAATATCAACCGGTAAAAATTCTTTTAGCTCTTTTAAATTTAGTCCTCTTATGCACTCATAAATTCGTCCAGCCTCAAAATTTTCAGGCACAATAAGGCTAAGATCCCTTGTGGTGCTTTGAAACTTAGAATAAGGAGTAGCCAAAATAGGTTCAAATTTAAGCTTGGTAAAATCTATCTCGCAGATATAAGTTCTTGGCAGATCTCTCTTTGCTTCGACTCGCGCATCAACTCTACCGATATAGCCTATCTTTTCATTATTTTGATAGATATGAGCCTGCTCATAAGGGCTAAGATATGAAATTTCGCAGCAAGGTTTGAGCTCAAATTTACCTATGACATTTTGCACCATCGAAGCAAAAGCATAAAAATTTGCGTCCTCACCTTTTGCGCCATTTATCAATGTCGGCTCTTTTAAAAGCCCAGATACAACAAAGCCTAAATTTAGACCTTGACTTGCGTCTTCATCAAAAACTTCTCCAAGTTCAAATAATCTAACTGAGCGTTTAGAATTTTTGATATTTTTTTCACTCGAGCTCAAGAGATGATTGGCAAGAGTTGGTCTAAGCGTATTTAGCTCGTTGTTTATAGGATTTAATATCTTGACCTTGCATGGCTTGAAATTTAGCTCACTGAGCTCATCTTGGCTATCAAATACATAATGCACGCTTTCAAAAAATCCATTATCAGCAGCACTGTGTCTTAAATTTAGAGCATTTTTATAATCAAAATATGTCTTATTTAGCCTATTTTTCTCAGAGAAATTTAACGGCTTTGACGCGATATTATCGATACCTATTATTCTTACTATCTCTTCGCAAATATCATGAGAATTTATGATGTCGTGGCGAAATAACGGCACTTTTACATTAAAGCTCTCTTGCTCGACATTTATGCCGATCTCAAAGCCAAGTTTCTTTAAAATTTTTACTACATCATTTCTGGCGATCTCTTGTCCGATCATGTTTTTAAGCTCAACAAGAGAGATATTTAGGGTTATTGGCTCAATATTTAAAAATAACTGCTGTGCACCAGCAAAAAGATTTAGCCCATCTTTAAAGCCAGCAAGTCTTTTAAACAAATAATCCGCCCCATAAGCCAAATTTGGCTCACTGCCACGTGTCGAGCGATAGACCTGATCGCCTTTTGGTAAATTTTTATTTTCAAAAATAGCTTTTGAAACAACATCTGGCTTGACGTAGCTAGCCTCTACCAAAATCACTTTTGAATCTTCACCAACTCTTGCCTCGTCACTTTGAAATATTCCAGCGGCACCTAAATTTTTACCTCCGCAATAAATCACACATTCGCCATTTTCGCCATTTTTTATGTCAAAAGCTATCTTTTCACTATCATTTGCAAGCTTAGCATGATCATAAGCTCTAAATAAAACACCTGTGCAAAACGTTGCATATTCAAGCAATCTCTCTACTAAATTTGTCTTTTGACACTCTATCAAAGCCAAACGCATGCGAGTTAATAAATTTTCATTTAAACCACTTTTTAACTCAAAAGCCTTATATAAAAACGAACCATTTACCTTCTCTTCTGCTCGGACAGATGCGATCCTACCGATGCCTAGTAAATTTTCACTTTCTTCGCTTTCATGACTCTCTTTCATGCTTAGATCAAGTGCTGTGCAAATTTCTCTTGCAATGCCATGTAAATTTTGGCAATCACCTCTATTTGCTGTGACATCAACTTCGATTATCGTATCTCTAAAGACCTCAAATTCGCTAAGGCTTGTACCAAGTTTTAGCTTACCAATACTTTCATCTAGTGGCAAAATTCCATCATTTATTTTTGGAAGTCCAAGCTCGCTTGAAGAGCAGATCATGCCGCTTGACTCAACACCTCTTAGCTTTGCTTTTTTAATCTCAAGACCATTTGGCATAGTCGTACCAATAAGTGCGACTGGCACGAACTGACCAGCTTCAACATTTTTAGCTCCGCAGACGATCTGAAGTGTCTCTCCGCCAACATCCACCTGACAAACACTTAGCTTATCAGCATCTGGATGTTTTTCTCTACTTTTTATGTAGCCAACTACGATACTCTTTGGTAAATTTATCTCTTTATAACTATCAACCTCTAGGCCAATTGAATTTAGTGTTTTTAAAAGTGTTTCGCCGCTAACCTCACTAAGGTCGATCCATTCACTTAACCAATGCTTTGAAATTATCATTTAAACTGCTCCAACAATCTTAAATCTCCCTCAAAAAGTGACCTCAAATCAGGCACTCTATGAAGCAACATCGCAAACCTTTCAACACCAAGGCCAAAGGCATATCCACTTACATTTTTATAGCCAACTGCTTTAAATACATTTGGGTCAACGACTCCGCATCCAAGCACTTCAAGCCAAGTAGTTTGCTTACAAACCCTGCAACCTTTGCCATGGCAAAATATACAACTAATATCAACCTCCGCACTAGGCTCCGTAAATGGGAAAAAGCTAGGACGAAAACGCACTTGCACATCGCCAAACATATGTTTTAAAAAATCCTCAAGCATTGATTTTAAATTTGCAAAGCTCACCTTTTCAGCATCTTCCACCACAAGACCTTCTACTTGGTGAAACATCGGTGTATGCGTTAAGTCCATATCACGTCTAAAGACTGTGCCAGGAGCTATCATACGAATTGGTGGCTTTTGATTTAGCATAGTTCGCACCTGAACTGGGCTTGTATGCGTCCTTAAAAGCCTAAAATCATCTAAGTAAAATGTATCTTGCATATCTCTTGCTGGGTGATATTTTGGTAAATTTAGGGCTTCAAAGTTATGAAAATCATCTTCGATAAGCGGTCCGGTCTCAAGCGAGAAATTTAGAGTCAAAAAGTACTCTATTATCTTGTCCATAGTAGCCATAACTGGGTGTAGTGCACCACTGGCAACAGGCTCATTAAAAAGCGTAATGTCGACAGCTTCTTTTTTCATCTTGCCATCTATCTCTTGCTCGCTAAGCTCTGCCTTTCTTGCTTCTATTAATGCACCAAGCTCGTCTCTTTGCCTATTTAAATTTGCTGCAAAATCTTTTTTTTCATCCTCGCCAAGCTCTTTAAGCTTTGCAAAACCTTGAGCTAAGATGCCCTTTTTGCCAAAAATTTCAACTCTGACTTTTTCCAAATCATCAAGCGTTGAAATTTCATTTTTGATTTTATTAACGAAATCTTGCAATTTTTTACCTTTGTAAGTTTTTGAGTCGATTTTATAGAAAAAGAGTTAAAATCAAGATAAAAAGCACGAAATTTAAGCACACTTTGATATAATTTTGCAAAATTTCAAAGGAGCTAAAATGACCATATTTGAAAAGATCGTAGCTGGTGAAATTCCTTGTAACAAGGTGCTTGAAAGCGAGAAATTTCTAGCTTTCAACGACATAAATCCAAAAGCACCGATCCACATCCTCATCATCCCAAAAAAACACTACAAAAATATCCAAGAGATGGATCCGGTTTTGATGGGCGAGATGACAAAATTTATCCAAGAAGTCGCTACATTGATGGGTGTTGATAAGAGCGGATACCGCCTCATCACAAACTGCGGTGAAAACGGCGGTCAAGAAGTTATGCATCTGCATTTTCACCTACTTGGTGGGGCAAAGCTTGGCTGGAGCGAAGGCGTAGCTGATCCACAAAGCACATTTTAATAACTCACAAATTTAGACTCAGAATAGAGTCTAAATTTTAATCTAATTCATAAATTTCAAACAAAGATAACTTTTTATAAATTTTAATGCAAACAATCCACAAAGCTCTATAAAACAACTAAATTTAGTTTATTTCTCAGCAATTTTGATAGCCTCAAATAGCTCTTCAAAACCCATATTGATCGAGTTTTAGACATTCTTGTTTTAAATTTTAGCCATTAAAATCCATAAATTTTCACAAAATATAGTTCTTTTTATTTAAGCCATGCATCTAAAATTTCTATTTGTTCATCTACGCTTTTGTTTGAAGTTCCGCCCTGCGAACAACGTGCCTCTTTTGAAGCATGCAAATCAAGAAATTTAACGGCTTTTGCATCTAAATTATCATCAACGCTTTTTAGCTGCTCTTCGTTTAACTCGCTCAAATCAAGCCCTAAACTTTCAGCCTTTGCGACAGCTTTACCTACTATAAAGTGAGCTGTCCTAAATGGGATATTTTTCTCGCGCACTAAATAATCTGCCAAGTCAGTCGCACTTAAATGCCCAGTTTTTGTCGCTTTTAGCATATTTTGTTTATTAAATTTTGCTGTTTTTATCATCTCATTTAGGATAGTGGCCGAGCTTAAAATGGTCGCAACGCTATCAAACACGCCCTCTTTATCTTCCTGCATATCTTTATTATAAGCAAGTGGCAAGCCTTTCATCGTTGTCAGAAGCGCCACTAAATTTCCATTTACACGTCCAGTTTTGCCACGGATGAGTTCGGCAACGTCAGGGTTTTTCTTCTGTGGCATTATAGAGCTGCCTGTGCTGTAAGCGTCACTAATACTTACAAAGCCAAATTCTTGCGAGCTCCAAAGTATAAGCTCCTCACAAAGTCTAGAAGCATGCGTCATAAAAACGCTAATGTTAAATAAAATTTCCAGCGCAAAGTCACGGTCGCTCACGCTATCCATTGCATTTTGTGTACAACCTGCAAAGCCAAGCTCGCTTGCAACCACGCTTCTATCTATCTTATGCGGTGTGCCAGCAAGAGCGGCTGAGCCAAGTGGGCTTAGGTTGTTTCGTTCATAAGAGCTCACAAAACGCTCAAAATCTCTTTTAAACATAAATGCATATGCTAACAAATGATAGCTGAGGCTTACTGGTTGAGCATGCTGAAGGTGCGTATAGCCTGGCATGAGCGTATCTTTGTGGTTTTTGGCTAAATTTACAAGTGTGACGATAAGCTCTTTTATAAGTGTTGAAATTTCTATATTTTTCCTTAAAACGTGCAGTCTAAAATCGAGTGCGACTTGGTCATTTCTACTTCTTGCAGTGTGCAGTCTGCCGCCAAGCTCACTGCCTATAAGCTCACTAAGACGCTTCTCAACTGCCATGTGTATATCTTCATCTTCTATTCTAAACTCGAATTTGCCTGATCTTATCTCATCCAAAACTACATCAAGTCCGTTTATGATAGCCCTAGCCTCATCTTCCCTTAAGATGCCACAAATTCCAAGCATCTTTGCGTGAGCCTTGCTTCCAGCAATGTCTTCTTCAAAAAGATTTTTATCAAAATTTATAGAAGCGTTAAAAGTCTCAAGCAACTTTGAGCTAGCTTCGCTAAATCTACCTTCCCACATCTTTTTGTGTGTATTTTCATCTTTTTTCATATCTTTGCCTTTTAATTAGTTTTTGCGATTTTAACAAAATAGTGCTTAACTGGGCATTTTAATTACATTTAGATAAGTGCTTTGATATATCAAATATCACATAAAGATATTTTATAGTTGCAAAAAAGTTATAAATATAATTTGGCTTTAAGGTTATTAAAATATAATTCTTTGCATAACTTTTTAAAAACTATTTTAGTTTTCTTTGATATTTGCCGATATAGTTTTTAAGATACAAACGAGATATCTAAAGGAGGGTGATATGCAAATAGATGCGAACATGAACTCAAATATTTTTTATCACGATGGTTTTACATCTATCTCTTCAAATAGCTCAAAAACAAGCATATTGGTATCTTCTAGCTATGGCAAAAAAGATATCGTTAGAAGTAACGAAGTGCATGTAGAACAAAGGGAGAATACCAAAACTACTCTAGAAATCAATGTCACACAGTTACAAAAAGATTTAGTAAAATTACAAGATCAAAAAATGGATCTTACACATCAAATTTTAGGTATTCAACGCCTAAAGGATCGTGACTCTATGCAAATGCTTCATTACTTAAATTTAGAGCAATCAGCAATCCAAAATAATATTTTAAGCATTAAAACTCAAATGACAGAAATGGCACAAGCTTAAAACTAAGCCTTGCCAATAATAGTCTTTAATACCAAACAAAAATCCTCCAAAAAATAACCCATTGATTTATAGAAATTGCTAGCAGCATTTTGCTCAATGTCTTTTGAAAGTTGCTCGGCAAAAGGTAAGAAAAACGAGACGCTAAAGGCTGCAAGAAGTTTCATAGACTCAATCGTTGCCTCATTTTTTAAAATATTTGCTATTAAGATTAGTTGATTTGAGATACTATCAACTTCACCCATTTTTGGCTGAAAATTTATAGCCTTATAAAACTGAGCTAGATCATCTTTTGCAGATGAAAAATAGTAGCTCGCCTCAAATTTTGACTTTAAAATGACAAAATCATCACATAAAGCTGCACTGCTCTCATCTTTGATAAATTTAGCATAAAGCTCGTTACCTTTTTTATTTGCCTCACTATTTGTCTGTGTTATCCACGCATTTGTCTTTTTGATACGCATAAAAGATGAAACATCCAAAATGCTATTAAAATTTGCAGCAAGTGCGGCTGCTACGACGCTATAAAGTTCTCCAAATTTCAAATTTAATCCTTAAGTCGTAAATATCTAAGTCTAAGTGCGTTTAAAACCACCGTGACCGAACTAAAGCACATCGCCATTGAGCCATAAACTGGGTTTAAAAGTAGTCCAAAGACTGGATAAAACACACCAGCTGCAACCGGAATGCAAATAGCGTTATACATAAACGCCCAAAATAAGTTTTCTTTTATATTTGCCATAGTAGCATTTGCTAGTCTGACAAGCCCAGTCACGCCTTGCAAATCATTTTTAACAAGCACGATATCTCCGGCACCCTTTGCGATATCTGAGCCTGAGTTCATAGCTATACCAATGCTCGCTTCTTTAAGCGAAGGAGAATCATTTATACCATCTCCTACAAAGATGACACCGCCATGATTGGAAAGCTCTTTTATCTTGTTAAATTTATCCTCTGGTAGCATATTTGCGTAGTATTTGCTTAAATTTAGCTTATTAGCGATATTTGCAACCACCTTTTCATCATCGCCTGAAAGTATCACGCTTTGTAAATTTAGCCTCGTAAGCTCATTTACGACATTCACCGCTTCATCTTTTAGCTCATCGGCAAGTGTTAAAAAGCCAACAAAATTTTTATTTATAGCGCAAAGTATGACACCACTTCCATCATTGGTAGCCTCTTTTACAGACTTACTGTCGTCTAAATTTAATATAATCTCCTTTGATAAAAGCAGCTTTTCGTTGCCTATTATTATCTGATTATTCTCATCTTCATAAACTATACCTTGCCCAACGATATTTTGAAATTTACCATTTAGCTTTTGTAAATTTATGCATTTTTGCTTTGCATATCTAACGATAGCCTTTGAGATGAGATGCTCGCTTAAATTTTCAGCTGACGCCACAAGCTCCAAATCTTTTTCACTTAGGCTTGAACTTTTTACACTGATTTGCCCTTTGCTAAGTGTGCCAGTTTTATCAAATGCTACAAATTTAGCATCTTTTATTAGCTCCAAAACCTCTGGATTTTTTACCAAAATTCCAGCTTTTGCCCCGCGTGCGAGCGAGCTTACTATTGCTATTGGGGTGGCAAGCCCAAGAGCGCATGGGCATGAGATGATGAGCACACAGATCGCACAAGAGATGGCATAGGCAAAATTTCCACTAAAAATGATCCAACCTAAAAACGTCAGCACTGATACCACTACAACACTTGGCACAAAGATATTTGCTATCTTATCGGCCAGTCTTCCTATAGGCATCTTTTTCGAACTAGCATCATTTAAAAGACTCAAAATTTGTGAAAGCAGGCTCTCGTAAGAATTTTTAGTAACTTTGACGCTTATGTAGCCATTTGTGTTTAAAGTGCCGGCGTAGACGTTGTCGCCAACCTCCTTATATATAGGCAAACTCTCACCTGTAAGCATCGAAGTATCGATCTCGGCTCCACCTTGCACTATCATGCCATCGCATGGGACGTTGTAGCCATTTTTAACGATGACAACATCTCCTACTTTTAGCTCACTTACGCCTACTTCTTTACTCTGTCCGTCTGACATGACTAAAAATGCGGTTTTTGGAGAAATTTTAAGTAGAGTCTTTAGATAATCCCCTGCTTTTGCCTTTGAGCGCTCCTCAAGGTATTTGCCAAGTAGTACAAAAGCTATTATCATCGCTACGCCTGATACATATATATGATTTAGGTCGCTTGGGAGAAAATTTACAAAAAGCACCACAAAAAGCGAATACAAAAAGGCACTGCCACTTCCAAGAGCGACGAGTACATTCATATCGTAATTTTTATTTTTCACAGCCTCTATGGCGTGGGCAAAAAAGTCCTTACCACTAAAAGCCAAGACCAAAAAAGCCAGAACCAACATACCTAAATTTACTAGCGTACTAGGAGCTACAAACATCTCAAGCGCCATTATCAGGATACTTGAGATAAATGCAAATATAAATTTATTTCTGATCGTAGTTATATGCTGATCTCTTTTGGCTTCAAACTCATCGATATCAGTTGCCACAAAGTAGCCAAGTCTCTTTATCTTTTGCTCTAAAATTTCACGCACGCTTGCATCTTTTAGGAGAAATTCTCCGCTCGCATTTGCAAAATTTACATTTGCCTCAAGCACTCCATCTATCTTTTTTGAAACCTTTTCGATAGCATTTGAGCAGTTTACACAGCTCATTCCAGCTATATTTAGTTTGACTTTCAAAGACATATCAAAGCTCTTTGATGACTTCAAATCCTAAATTAGCTATTTCGGCTTTAAATTTTTCAACCTCACTATCATCTATGTTTACGCTTACTTGTTTTGGCTCTTTGCTAAGGTCGACACTTATCTCTCCAAAGTCATCTTCAAGTGCGTTTTTTATAGTGTTTGCGCAGTTTTGGCAGTGTATATTTTTTACCTCAAATGTTTTCATACTATCTCCTTTATCATATGGTCATATTCATGTAAATTTACAATTTTTTTGACATTAAATTTAAAGCCCAAACTCTCGTAAAATTTACGAACTTTTGGCTTATTTGTGTCTACTATTAATGAAACCTTTTTATGCCCCAGCTCTTTTGCTACGACAAATGAATGCCTTATAAGCTCTTTTGCTAGTCCCTGCCCTCTAAATTTCTCATCAACAGCGATGCTATCTATATAAAACTCATCATCAAAACACTCTTTTTCTACCTCACAATCTTTGCCAAGCGCCTTTAAATGCTGAGAAATTTCTCTATCAAGTATCGCCACATCACCACCAAAATAGACACACATGGCAGCGATAATCTCATCATCACGCTTGCAGATATAGACATTTTTATAGCTTAGTCTATTTGTTTCGCTTTTAAAGAAATTTTCTAAAATTTCATCACTTTTTTTAGGCTCATCATATCCGCTTAGTTTAAAAGCGATATCCTCCATTGCTAGATTTAGTAGTTTTATGCAGCTTTTTGCATCTTGTTTTTGGGCATTTTGTATCATGTGCGTCATTATAAAACTCTAGCTTAAATTTTTACCAAATATCATCTTGCAATTTATAAATTAATAACCACCAATAGGCAAACTAAAAATGTTTTAAAAAAGTATAAAATTTTTTTAGTTATAATCCGTAAAAAATTTATTTAAGGATATTTATGGGACGAGCATTTGAGTACCGAAGGGCTGCAAAGGAAGCTAGATGGGATAAGATGAGTAAGGTATTTCCAAAACTTGCAAAAGCTATAACAGTAGCTGCAAAAGATGGTGGATGTGATCCAGATATGAACCCTAAACTTCGTGCAGCAATCGCAGCAGCAAAAGCTGAAAATATGCCAAAAGACAACATCGACGCTGCTATAAAAAGAGCAAATGGCAAAGATAGTGCCGATATTAAAACTATTTTTTACGACGGCAAAGCAGCTCACGGTGTGCAGATCATCGTCGAGTGTGCGACTGATAATCCAACTAGAACAGTTGCAAACGTAAAATCAATCTTTAGTAAAAATGGCGGAGAAATTTTACCAAGTGGCAGCCTTAGCTTTATGTTTACAAGAAAGAGTGTTTTTGAGCTTGAAAAACCAAGCGCAGACATCGAAGAGATCGAGCTTGAGCTGATAGACTACGGCCTAAGCGATATCGAGGCTGACGATGAGACGCTATATATTTATGGCGACTATGCAAATTTTGGCACACTACACGAGGGTATAGAAAAGTTAAATTTGGTAGTTAAAAAAGCTTCACTTCAGTACTTGCCAAACCAAGCTGTAAATTTAGACGAAGAGCAGATGCTTGAGGTCGAGAAACTTCTTGATAAGTTAGAAGACGATGACGACGTTCAAGCAGTTTATACAAATATAGAGTAAAAAAGGAGATACATGCGTTTTGATGAGTTAAAAGTTTATGGTATAAATTTAGACGAGCTTAAAAAAGATAAATTTGCAGTTTTAGAGACAGACAAAGGCGAGATAAGACTTGAACTTTTTGCCGAGGAAGCGCCGCAGGCTGTTGCAAATTTTGTCCATTTGATAAAGTCAGGCTTTTATAATGGCCTAAATTTTCACAGAGTTATACCAAATTTTGTTATCCAAGGCGGCTGCCCAAATGGCACAGGCACAGGCGGTCCTGGCTGGAGGATAAAATGCGAGTGTGTTAAACAAGGGGTAAAACACGAACGCGGAAGCCTAAGTATGGCTCACGCAGGTCGTGATACTGGCGGATCGCAGTTTTTCATCTGCCACAGCAAGCAACCTCATCTAGACGGTGTGCATACAGTCTTTGGAAAATGCGCTGACGATGAGAGCTTAAAGGTGCTTGATGCTATCAGGCAAGGAGATAAGATCGCCTCTGCAGTGGTTAAAGAGAGCCTATAAAAGGGGAATTTGATGAGTAATACAAAAGAGCAAAAAAATCTTTTTATGAGACTATTTACTAATCTCGCCATTTGGGTTGTGATCGGTATAGTTGGCGGTGTCATCGTCGGCATGGTCGCACCTGAACTTGGTATAGCTAGCAAACCAGGAATCGACTATTTTATAAAAGCACTTAAAATTTTAATCGGCCCTATCATCTTTTTAACGATAGTTTCTGGTATCGTTGGACTTGAGAGTTTAAAAGACCTAGGTTCTATCGGACTAAAAGCTTTTATATATTTTGAGATAGTAAGCACCTTAGCACTTGCTGTTGGTATCATTTTTGGCGAGGTGCTTCGTCCAGGACACGGCATGAACCTAGACTACACACAACTTGATGCTTCAAGCGTAGCTAAATTTACATCTCAAGCTGCAAACATGGACGCAAACAGTGGCTTTTTGGCACATACGGCTCATCTTTTAATAGGAGCTGTACCGGTAGATGGCATATTCCCTTACGTGCACCTGCTTGATCCATTTATAAAATCAAACACACTTCAGGTACTTTTTATCGCAATAGTTGTTGCAGTTATTCTTTCGCTACTACCTCATGACAAAAAGCAAGCTTGCCTAAAACCGCTTGAATTTGTTCAACACTATGTCTTAAAGCTTCTTACTTGGCTTATGTTATTTAGCCCAGTAGCTGCATTTTCAGCAATGGCTTACCTGATCGGCAAATTTGGTATTGGAACCCTTCTTGGTATGATGGAGCTTCTGATTGTTATGGCGGTTGCGAGCTGCTTCTTTATCTTTGTCGTGCTTGGTATCATCTGTTACTTTGCAAAGGTTAATGTCTTTAAATTTATGCGTTTTATTTCCAAAGAGGTCCTAGTTGTTTTTGCAACAAGCTCTAGCGAAACAGCTCTTGCGCCACTTATGCAAAAGCTAGAAGCGGCTGGTATAAATAGAGGCGCAGTGGGTCTTATCATCCCAACTGGATATTCATTTAACCTCGACTGCACCAACATCTACCTTAGCTTAAGCGTTATCTTCCTAGCGCAAGCCTTCAACATCCCTCTAAGCTTTGAGCACTTCATAAGCATACTAATCGTGCTAATGATCACGAGTAAAGGTGCTGTGGGTGTTACAGGATCAGGCTTTGTTGTACTTGCTGGAACACTTAGCGCACTTCCAAGTACTGGCATACCGGTCGTAACCGTGGCCGTGCTACTTGGCGTTGATAAATTTATGTCAGAGATGCGTGCCGTAGGTAACCTTTGTGGTAACGCGGTTGGCTGCATGATTGTATCAATATGGGATAAAAAAGTCGATATGGAGAAATTTAGATACGCACTAGATCATCCAGACGAATTCCACTTCCACTCATAATCACAGGGGCATTCATGCCCCTCACTCTCTTTAATAAATTTGTACCAAACCTTAAAGTAAAAAAGCCCTATTTTAGGCCTACTAAGCTAAAATTTTTAAATTTTATTTTAAATATAGAAACTAGTATTATAATTATTAAAAATTTTAATTTGGAGGAGTTATGAAGACACTAGGTATCATAGGCGGCATGGGACCACTTGCTACGGCCGATTTATACAAAAAGATCATCGATCTAACACCCGCAACTTGCGATCAAGAACACCTACACATCGTGATCGACTCATATGCTCAAATCGAAGATAGAACAAAATTTATCATGGGCGAGGGCAAAGACCCATTGCCAAAACTAGTTCAAAGTGCCAAACTTTTAAAAAATGCTGGCTGTGAAGCAATGCTTATGGCTTGCAACACAGCCCACTACTTTGCACCAGGCATAGAAAAAGAAGCTGGAGTGAAAATTTTACACATAGCAAAAGTTACCGTAGATGCCTTACAAAAGAGATATCCGCACGCTAAAGATATCGCCGTAATCGCAACTAGCGGCACAAAAAAGGCTGGTGTTTATGATCAAATTTTAAAAGAGCGCGGACTAAATAGCGTAGAATTTAGCAAAGAGATACAAGATAACATAATGGACTGCATCTACAAGGGAGTAAAAGCTGGTAAGCTAGAAGAGTATGTGCCTGTATTTTACGATGTGCTATCAAACATAAAAGCTGATGTATATATTGCAGCTTGCACAGAGATACCGATCTTTTTACCATTTATAAGTAGCGAATATAAATTTATAGATGCAACATTTGAGCTAGCAAAAGCTGGCGTAGAATTTGGCTTAGACAAGAAAGTATTTTGATATTAAATTTAGCCAAAAATTCTTGGCTAAATTTATTTTAAAGAAATTTATTAGAGTAGTCTTGTAGAAATTTCCACAAGGCTGCTAAAGTTAAGCGTTTGGACCAGCTTTTGCGTACTCAACGCCCTCTTTTACATCTTCATAGCGTTTGAAATTTTCAACAAACATTTTAGCGAGCTTATCACGTGAAGCGTTATACTCAGCCGGATGTGTCCATGTATTTATTGGATTTAGCAGTTTTGTCTCGACGCCGTCAAGCTCTTTTGGAATGGCGAAGTTAAATTTGTCAAAATTTTCAAATTCGCATTTTGTGATGCTGCCATCAAGGATCGCATTTATGCAAGCACGTGTCGCTTTTATGCTCATACGCTTGCCAACGCCGTAAGCACCGCCGCTCCAGCCTGTATTTACAAGATAGACATTAACACCGTGTTTATCGATCTTCTCGCCAAGCAGTTTTGCATAGACGGTTGGGTGAAGTGGCATAAATGGCTCGCCAAAGCAAGCACTAAAAGTAGCGACTGGTTCAGTAATACCGCGCTCTGTACCAGCAACTTTTGCTGTGTAGCCACTTAGGAAATAATACATCGCCTGCTCTTTTGTAAGCTTCGCAACCGGAGGAAGCACGCCAAAAGCATCAGCACTTAAAAAGATGATATTTTTTGGATGGCCAGCACTTGAGCTTGGCTCGTAGTTGTCGATATGGTAGATCGGATAGCTAACACGTGTATTTTCAGTCTTTGAGCCGTCTTTATAATCAACTACACCATTTTCATCGGCCACAACGTTTTCAAGCAGTGCATCACGTCTAATAGCTGCATAAATTTCTGGCTCGCTGCTTGGATCAAGGTTTATACATTTTGCATAGCAGCCACCCTCAAAGTTAAAGACGCCATCATCGTCCCAACCATGCTCATCATCACCTATTAGCTTACGTTTTGGATCAGTTGAAAGTGTAGTTTTGCCGGTGCCAGATAGACCAAAAAATAGTGCCGTATCACCCTTCTCACCTACGTTTGCAGAGCAGTGCATGCTTAGCTTGCCTTCAAGTGGCAGCCAGTAGTTCATCATAGAAAAAATACCCTTTTTCATCTCGCCACCGTACCATGTGCCACCGATTACTGCAACATTTTCCTCAACATTGAAGATAACAAAAACGTCTGAATTTAGCCCGTCAGCCTTGTAGTCATCATTTTTTGTTTTACAAGCGTTATACACTACAAAATCAGGCTCAAACTCAGCCAATTCTACGTCGCTTGGGCGGATAAACATATTTTTTACAAAGTGCGCTTGCCACGCTACTTCTGTGACAAAACGAACTGATTTTTTACTCTTTTTACTAGCTCCACAAAATGCATCTTGGATAAAAATTTCTTTACCGCTTAGTTGCTCTTTTGCTTTTTTAAGAAGCTTATCAAATAGCTCTTTTGTGATAGGCTGGTTGATCTTGCCCCAAGCGATGTATTTTTGGCTTGGATCTTGCTTTACAAAGTACTTGTCTTTTGGGCTTCTTCCAGTAAAAATCCCGGTATCAACCATAAATGTGCCATTGCTTGAGACTCTACCCTCGTTATTTGCTTTTTCAAGTTCAAAAAGCTCGTCGTAGCTTAGATTGTGATTTATCTTTTTGATCTCTTTTAGACCTAGCTCGTCTAGTTTATTTATCATGCTATTTCCTTTTTAAATTTTTATTTTATTTATAAATTTTGACCTAAAAGTCATCAAAATGTTAATCAAATTTCGCTTAACACTCTCTTTTTAAAAGCTCAAATTTATCTAAATTTAGCCACCACTTGATTATTGGCTACACTTTGACCTTTAGTCACTTCAATAGATGCTATAACACCATCTCTTGGGGCTTTAACCTCTATCTCCATTTTCATCGCTTCAAGTACGACCACAGCTTGCCCTTTTTTAACACTATCACCTGCTTTTGCTAAAATTTTATGCACCGCACCTGGCAAATTTGCCACAATATCATTTTTACCAGCACCAAGAGCTTCATTTTTTACATTTTTATTTTCAACTTCAGTGATCGATTTTATCTGTACACTATCGTTAAAACCTTCGCTTACTTCGACATTATATCTGCTACCATTTACAACGACGCTATATCTGCCGCTTTGAGTTTGCTTGCACTCATTTGTCTTGGCGTTTGGATCGATCTTTCTAACATTTACTTTTGCTTCACCTTTTAAAAAGGCTATGCCTTTTTCTTTACAAGCTGCTGCAATAAAGACGTTTTCATCAGTAACTTTGATCTTATTTTGTTTTAGAATTTCTTTTACGTGAGCAAGTGATTTTGTTTCATCTTTATCAGCTATATCAACGGCGTGTTTTTTAGTTGGTTTTAGTCCTAGTTGCTCGCTAGCAAGCCTTATGATCTCCTTATCAGGGGTAACTGGAGTCTTACCAAAGTAACCAAGCACCATCTTGCCGTATCCATCAGCGATCTTTTTCCACTTGCCAAACATCACATTGTTAAAGGCTTGCTGAAAATAAAACTGACTAACCGGAGTCACAGAAGTTCCGTATCCACCCTTTTGCACCACTTCACGCATTGCAAGGATCACTTCTGGAAATTTATCTAAAATGTTGTTATCTCTCATCATTTGCGTATTTGCAGTGAGTGCACCACCTGGCATTGGTGAAAATGGTATGAGCGGGCTTACTTGCACGGCTTCAGGTGGCAAAAAATACTCTTTCAAACAGTCATTTAAAACGCTTTCGTATTTTAAAATTTTCTCCACATCAAGTCCGCCAAGATCATAGTTTTTACCCTTAACTGCATGAAGCATAGTCAAGATATCTGGCTGGCTGGTACCTCCACTTACCGGACTTGCAGCAAGGTCAATTCCGTCAGCTCCGGCCTCAAGTGCCGCAAAGTAACAAGCCACACTTACGCCTGCGGTTTCATGAGTATGAAGTCTGATATGAGTCTTTTCTGGTAGCAGCTTTCTAGCCATTTTTATAGTCTCATAGACCTTTTGTGGGCTACTTGTACCACTTGCGTCTTTAAAACAAACGCTATGATACGGGATATCTGCATCTAAAATTTCTCGTAAAATTTTCTCGTAAAATTTAACATCATGCGCCCCCACACAGCCATTTGGCAGGTCCATCATCGTAACAACGACTTCATGCTTTAAGCCATGATGAGCGATTCTCTCGCCTGAATATTTTAAATTTTCAACATCATTTAATGCATCAAAATTTCTGATAGTAGTGGTTCCATGTTTTTTAAAAAGTTTTGCGTGAAGGTCTATTAGCTCGCGGCTACCTGTGTCAAGAGTAACGGTGTTTACGCCTCGGCTTAGAGTTTGAAGATTTGCTTTGGGGCCTACGATACTTCTAAATTTATCCATCATAGCAAAAGCGTCTTCATTTAGATAAAAATAAAGACTTTGAAACCTAGCCCCACCACCAAATTCAAAATGCTCAATACCAGCTTCCTTTGCTGCTTCAAGTGCAGGTAAAAAGTCATTCATCAGCACTCTAGCACCGTAAACTGACTGAAAACCATCTCTAAAGGTCGTATCCATAACATCGATAAATTTCTTTGCCATCGTTCACCTCGTTAAATTTATAAATTCGCTAAAAGAACTCATAAAAAATGGCTAACTTTGAGCCAAAACTCAAATTAGCCATTTTTTGCTTATTTACTGGTATTTTACAACCAAAAACTTTTATATCATTTAAAAAGTGAAAGCAAGAAATTAAATAATCCGCCATGACTTGCGTCAATTGCTGGTTTTAGCTCCATCAAAAAAATACAAAAGAAAACCAGCACTATCATCTGAATGATAATGTATGGCACGACACCCTTGTAGATAGAAGCGGTCTTTATCTCTGATGGTGCGACTGATCTTAAGAAAAATAGGCTAAATCCAAATGGTGGTGTTAAGAATGAAGTTTGTAAATTCATAGCAACCAAGATCGCTAGATAGATAGGGTTTATGCCAAGTTTTGCAGCTATTGGTACTAAAATAGGAAGCACAATATATGAAATTTCAACAAAATCGATAAAAAATCCAAGCACAAAGATAATAACCATGCTAAAGATTATAAAGCCCCACTTTTCGCCTGGTAAATTTGTCATGAAATTTTCAACTATCTCGTCGCCACCTGTATAGCTAAATACCATAGAAAAAGCGGTTGCGCCAACAAGTATAGCAAAGACGATTGCTGTGGTTTTAACGCTTTCTGCCAATGCCTCTTTTATCATAGAAAAAGAAAATGTTTTATAAAAGATAGCTAATATAATAGCACCAACACAACCAAAAGCTGAGCTTTCAGTAGGAGTGGCAACCCCTGCAAAAATCGAACCCAATACACAAATAACTAGCAAAAGTGGTGGGAAGATAGCGGTTAGTGCTTTTATAATTTGATTAAATTTACTAACACCACTTTCATCTTTTACAACAGGTGCTGTCTCTGGTTTAAGATAGGCAACTATCAAAATGTAAATGATATAAACTGCAACCAGTGTAAGTCCTGGTGTGATGGCCTGATGAAAAAGTTCACCAACTGGTACAGAGAAGATGTCACCTAAAATGATAAGCACAATAGATGGCGGAATGATCTGCCCAAGTGTGCCAGCCGCACATATAGTACCACAACCTAGCGCCTGATCATATTTATACTTTAGCATGACAGGTAGGCTTATTACGCCCATAGCCACGACACTAGCACCTACGACACCAGTTGAGGCAGCAAGAAGCGCACCAACTAAAATAGTACTTATGGCAATTCCTCCACGAATTTCTCCAAAAAGCATACCCATGCTCTCAAGTAATCTCTCGGCCAGTTTTGACTTTTGAAGCACGACACCCATAAATACAAAAAGTGGAACGGCTATAAAAATTCTACTCTCCATGATAGAAAAAATTCTATAAGGCATGAAGTTAAACATATCTCTAAAGACTTCAATACTGCCAATTAGTCCGTTGCCATCGCTAAAGCCCTCGATCAAACTGCCAACCATGCCAAATATCATCGCCACAGCGCCAAAGGTAAATGCGACAGGAAAGCCAATGCCAAGCATCAAAAGTGCAGCTATAAACATTATCAAGCCAGCCATTATTGCCCCTTTTTGGCTTTTTTGTAAAGATTTAAATTTCTTATAAAAAAACCAATTGCAAAAAATATAAGTAGATAAAATGAAAAAGGAATAAGTGCTTTTATGATCCATCTATGAGTAAGACCGCCTGGATCTGCGCTTGCTTCAGCTGACGTATAAGCATCGCTCACAAATTCAAATGATAAATTTGAGACCAAAAGTGCAAATGGAATAATAAATACAAAAGTTCCTATCATGTTTACAAGTGCTTTGTTCTTTGGTGAAAATTTAGCATAAAATATATCGACTCTGACATGCGAATCCTCTTTTAACGCATAGCTCATGCCGAGCAAAAATATCACGGCAAAAAAATGCCACTCAAGCTCCTGAAAAGCGACATTACCGTAAGAAAAAAAGTATCTTGCTACGACGTTAAAAAAGACGTCTATTATCATCAAAGCCATGACAAACATACAAATATAGCCGACTATGTTGCCGGCTTTATCAAAAAATTTCTCAACCTTATGCATTAAAAACCTTCAATAACTCATTTACCATGATGATAAGTACACAAACTGGCGCTACATATCTTAGTAAAAAATACCACGCGTTAAACACAAAATCGCTCATATAAGGACTAAATAGCACATAAAGCGCATCTCTTTTCATAAAGTACCCAACAAAGATCGCGCCACCGATACCGCTAATTGGAAGTAAGATATTTGAAGCGGTAAAGTCAAGGAAGTCAAAGAAATTCTTGCCAAAAAGTGTAAGTTTATCGCCGACGTTTTCTATATTTGATAAAAGGCATAAAAATCCTAATATAAATATCCCTGCACAAACTATACAAAGTGCTTTTCTTCTACTCATGCCATACTCTCTGATCAAGAAAAAGACAAATGGCTCAACGATAGAGATAGCTGAAGTAATACCAGCAAAGATAAGTGCAGCAAAAAATGCCGCGGCTAAAATTTGACCGATCGCTCCAAGCTTTGCAAATAGCGTCGGCAGTGAGATAAAGACTAGACCAGGTCCTTGAGCCGGTGCTGCACCAAATTCAAATATAAATGTAAAGATGACAAGACCCATCATGATGGCTAGAACGATGTTTATAAAGACGATACTTAGCGTTGAAGTAGCCAAGTTTGTATCATCGCTTAGGCTAGCTGAATAGGTAATGATCGCTGCCATACCAAGTGAGAGTGTCCAAAACGCAAGACCAAGAGCTAGCAATAGTGAATTAAATGAAATTTTACTAAAATCAGGGATCAGCAAAAATTCAGCCGATTTTACAAAGCCGTTCATCGTCATAGAGTAAAAAAGCATGATCAAAACCATGATAAATAGGCTTGGCATCATCCAAACATTTAGTTTTTCTATGCCACTTTTTACACCTTTTGATAGGATAAAAAAGCAGGCTGCAAATGCTATAACAAAGTAAAGTGTCTGCTCGCCAAGGCCATGCGTAAGCAACTCGTTAAATATCACTTTTGAGCTCTCTATATCAGCTGGAAGACCGCTAAATGAGAGTGTAAAGTACTTAAAGACCCAGCCGATGATAACTATATAGTAAGATGAGATTATGGCTGCTGTCACCATAGCTAAAATTCCTACTATCTGCCATAAATTTTTATTTTTAGGAGCGAGTTTTCTAAATGCATTTACGCTGTCACTCTCGCTAAGCTTGCCAATACTAAGCTCCGCCATAAAGATAGGTACACCTACTAGAAAAGTTATCAAAAGATATAAGATAATAAACGCTGAACCGCCATTTTCGCCGACCATGTATGGAAATTTCCACGCATTACCAAGTCCAACAGCCGATCCTGCGACTGCTAAAACATAACCTATTTTAGAAAATTGTTCTTTTGCCATATTATGAGATCTCCCTTATTAACACTACTAAAACCAAAACTGGTGCTACAAATCTAATTAAAAAATACCAAACATTAAAGATGCTCTTGCCCATATAAGGCAAGAAAAGTTCTTTTAAAAGCTCAAATTTCATAAAATATCCAACAAAGATCGCAAATACTATGCCACCAAGTGGAAGCATAATGTTTGAGCTAAGATAATCAAGCAGATCAAAAAAGCCTTTGCCAAAAACAGTAAGACTCTCTTTAAACTCGCCGATGCCACTTAATGCACATAAAACCCCTAAAACATAAACCACGAAACCAACTATAATGATAGATTTGTTTCTGCTAAGCCCAAAACTTTTATTTAAGAAAAAGATAAATGGCTCAACCATTGAAATAACCGAGGTGATGCCAGCAAAAAATAGCGATATAAAAAATGTAAATGCCAAGAAATTTCCAAGCGTACCGAGCTTTGCAAATAGTGTTGGCAATGAGATAAATGCTAGTCCTGCACCCTTTGACGGCTCTGAGCCAAATTCAAATGTAAAAGTAAAAACAATAAGTCCGATAATCACACTAATGATAATATTTGCAAAGACAACATAGAGTGACGATGTAAATAAATTTGTATCATCTCCAAGACTTGATGAATAAGTAAGGATACAGCCTATGCCTATACACATTGTAAAAAAGGCAAGCCCAAGAGCGTTTAAGATAACGCCTTGATCGATCTTTGAAAAGTCAGGCACTAGTAAAAATTTAGCCGCCTCGTCAAACCCATTCATGCCAAAAGAATAGCCAAGCATCAGTAAAAGTAGAATAAACAAAGCCGGTATAAGATAGACATTTATGCGTTCTATGCCGCTTTTAACACCCTTTGTCAAGATAAAAAAGTAGGCAAAAAAGGCGATACTAAAATATAAAATTTGCTCCCATGCGCCATTTGAAGTAAAATTTACAAAAAGCGCCTCTGAATGCGTGATATCTTTAGGAAGCTCGCCAAGGCTTAGGATGACGTATTTTAAAACCCAGCCAATGATAAGCGTATAAAAAGAAGCTATCAAAAGCCCTGTTACCATTATAATGCCAGCAAATTTCCATACGTTTGCACCTTTTATAGCTAGACTCTTAAATGCTCCAACCGTGTCAAGACGAGAAATTTTTCCCATTGCCATCTCAGCAAAGAATATACTAAGCCCAACTACAAAAGCAAAAAATAGATATATAAGTATAAACGCTGAACCACCGTTACTACCGACCATATATGGAAATTTCCACGCGTTACCAAGTCCGATAGCAGCTCCAATAATGGAAAGTATAAAACCAACTTTACTAAATCTATCCATCATTTACCTGCTATTTGATAGATCATGATGGCGCAAATTGCGATTGGTACGATGTATCTTAGAGCAAAATACCAAATTTCAAAAAATGCTTTTCCCATAAATTCGCCAAAAAGTAGATGCAAGCTCTCTTTTTTGAGTTTGTAGCCCACAAAAAAGCTAAATATGATAGCACCTATTGGCATCATAATATTTGATGTAAGAAAGTCGAGTGCGTCAAATACTGGCTTGCCAAATATACTAAATGTACTGGCCGTATCAGAATAGTATGAAAATATACAAAAAAATCCCAAAACATAGACAAAAACGCCTATATAAAGAAGTGCTGCTTTGCGTGAAATTTCAAATTTTCTAACCAAATAATAAGCAAAGGGCTCGATCATCGAAACTGCACTCGTGATACCTGCAAACAAAAGCGATACAAAAAATGCAACCGCCATGACGTTGCCAACGACGCCAAGCTTTGCAAAAAGCGTGACAAGCGAGATAAAGATAAGACCCGGGCCACTTGCCGTGCTATCAGCCCCGTAAGCAAATATAAATGTAAATACGACAAGCCCCATCATAATGCCTATTAATATATTTATAAAAATGATAGAAAGTGTTGATTTTATTAAATTTGTTCTCTCTGGTAAATTTGCGGCGTATGTTGGTATGACGCCAACGCCCATAGATAGCGAGAAAAACGCAAGTCCAAGAGCCTGTAAAATCACGTCTGGCGTGATTGCACTAAAATTTGGTACAAATAAAAATTTAGCCGCCTTGACAAAGCCATCGCCCATGCTAAGCGCGTAAAAAAGCATACAAACAAGCAAAACAAAAAGACTTGGCATCATCCAAATATTTAGCTTTTCTATGCCACTTTTTACGCCTTTTGAAACGGCAAAAAATACCATTAAAAAGACTAAGCTAAAGCAAAGCACACTACTAGTTAAGTCATTTGCTAAAAGAGTATTAAACTGCGCTGCTGCTTCTTTTGTATCGGCCAAAAGTGGCGAAAAACTAAGATAGATATACTTTAAAATCCAGCCAATAACTACCATATAAAACGAAGCTATCAAAATCGCACCAATCATGAAAAAGCCAGAGAGCGACCACGCTTTTTTATGCTTTGGAGCAAGTTTATAAATAGAGCTTACGACGTCGCTTTCACCGAGCTTTCCTATACTAAGCTCCGCCAAAAACGCCACAAATGCGATAGCAAATGTAAGGAGCAAATATAAAATTATAAATGCCGAGCCACCGTTGTTTCCCACCATTGTAGGAAATTTCCAAGCATTACCAAGACCGACGGCAGAACCAGCCATCGCAAGAACAAAGCCTATTTTTGAAAATTTTTCATTTATCATTGATTACCTAAGATTAAGAATAAATTAAATTTTTCAAAGATAGCATAAAAAAACTTTTATTTTTCTAAGCCAAGAATTTTTTATAGGCAATTTAAATTTTTAGTGTTTTTATTTGAAACAAAGTTTTGTTTTTGTAATATTACAGCTCATAAAGTTTAAGTAGGGGGCAGATCCGAAAGAGCTTTAAAATTTTAAAGGAGCAACGATGAAAAAGATCGTGTTTTTAATTCTTGGTCTTGCTGCATTCGCATTTGGCGCTGATGGCGAGATGATCAAATCATATTCAGTTATCGCTGGCGGTATCGGCCTTGGCCTTGCAGCTCTTGGCGGTGCTATAGGTATGGGAAACACAGCTGCTGCGACTATCAGCGGAACAGCTAGAAACCCAGGTGTTGGTAGCAAACTTATGACTACGATGTTTATCGCACTTGCGATGATCGAAGCACAAGTTATCTACGCACTTGTTATTACACTTATCGTTCTTTACGCAAACCCAATGCTTGGCTAAGCGTAAAGCTTAAAATTTAGCCCCTTTTTGGGGCTTTTGTTCTTTTTTTTGCGATCATGGTGGAATTGGTAGACACGCTATCTTGAGGGGGTAGTGCCGTTAGGTGTGCGAGTTCGAGTCTCGCTGATCGCACCATTTTATCTCTCTTTTTAAATACAAATTTTTAAACATCCAATTTTAATTTCTCACATCACAATAAGATATACATGTTTTTCACTAAAAAGCCAAGAAGACCAGAAAAGTAATTTGGTAAATTTAAATTTTTACAGGTGTTAAGAGAGTTATTTTAGAAATTTAATCTAAAATTTCATACCAAGTGTAGCTATCATCTCCAAAATTTCCATTAAATAGTGGTTTTAGATTTAGATCAAGGCTTAAATTTTTACCATCCTTAAAATTTGAGCTTTGATAGATAAGTAGCCATTTTACGTTTGCTAGTTTGCCATCTTTTGCAAGTTTTAAAAACTCACCAGCACCTTCAAACATAGTAAGCCCTTTTAAATTTAGCTCTTTTTGCACGCTCACTTTGCGATATGGCACACTAAAAAGCGGTATCGTTTCATCAAATTTATCACTTCTTGAGTAGATTATAACGTTTGGGTTTTTACCGCTGCCCACCAACCTGCTGTCAAGCTTTGGCCGGTCTGTTCGCACTGTATTGCCACCGATCACTAGCGTATCTATGACGCTTCTAAGTTTATGGACATGCTTGCGGCTAAGCTCATTTGTGATGATGCCACCACTTGCCACGCCATTTTTACTAAGAGCTATTTTTAAAAAACTAAATCCACCATTTTGATATGCCAAAAATGGCTCAAGTAGCTTGTCACAACGCCCTTTTAAAACGCCAAATTTAACCCTCATGCCAGCACTTTGCAGTAAATTTGCGCCACCACTTGCTACCTTATTTTCATCATGACTGCCTATTATTACCTCTCTAAAACCTAGCTCTTTTAGCAAATTTGCACAAGGTGGCGTTTTGCCATGATGCGAGCAAGGCTCAAGAGTGACGTAAGCTTTTGCATCTTTTAGTAAATTTGAGTGGTTATTTAGTATAAATTCGTAAGTAAATTTTGGCTCTAAAAGGCCAAATTCGCCCTCTTTTATATTAGAAGCAAATTTGGCGTTATACGCCTTTATGAAATCATCTTTAAATTTTTCACTTTTTTTGCAAAGCGCAAAGAGTATCGCTGTGGGTTCAGCGTGTAAATATCCAGCCTTTTCATGAGCCTTGCAAGATAAAATTTGACCATTTTCATCAAGAATAAGACATCCAACGGCTGGATTTGGATAGGTCAGGATCTGAAATTTCCAAGCCTCGCTTAAAGCAAGATCCATGTAAAATTCGTCATTCATCTTAGCAGACTATTTTTATTTTCCTATGTCTTTTATCTCATCAACAAGAGTTTTTGAGATCAAGTCGATATCGGTCGGCTCATCCTCCGCGTCCCATCTAAATGCAGCAATCTCCGCCAAAACAGCGATCTCTTTAAAATAGCTATATTTCGTTGTAGAGAGTGGTATAGCGTAAGAGACCAAAAGCCTATTAGCGTTATCATAAATTTTCACGCTATAGCGAAAGTGTGGCTTGTTTAACGCCTTACCACCCCAGTTAAACCATCTTTCATAGTCCATTTGTATTTTTATCTTGAAGCTATTTTCGTCCCCCAAAATGCCCTGCTCTTTTAGATGTTTGTTTATAAATTCCAGAAACTCATCACGAAGTTCACTTTCATTTTTGTAGTTAGTGTTGCGCTCGTATCTAGTCGGTTGATTTGTCAATGTTAGGTTAAAATCACTAACAATGTATTTAGACACGCCTTTTTGTATCGGCGTTGGCTCAACATTATATTTATATACTCCCCCACATCCAACAAAGAAAACACCTAAAACTATTAAAAAGAGTATTTTTACAAATTTCATATTTCTCCAAATTTACGACAAACCGTCGATCTTACCGTCTGCGTCTATCTTCATATTGACAGCAGCTGGTACTTTTGGAAGGCCTGGCATCAGCATGATCTTACCGCAAACCGCGACGATAAAGCCAGCTCCCGTTCTAATATCGAGGTCTTTTACGCTAAATGTAAAGCCCTTTGCTCTACCCAAAAGCTTCGCATCGTCGCTAAATGAGTACTGCGTTTTTGCGATACAAACTGGCAAATGGCTCAAATTTAGCTCTTTTATCATCTCGAGCTTTTTAAGGGCAGCCTCTTCAAAGACTACCTCACCAGATCCATAAATTTCCTTAGCAACTTTTTCTATTTTAGTTCTCGTATCGTCACTCATCTCGTAGGTGAAATTTATCTTGCTTGGTTTATCACACGCTTTTAAAACTAGCTCAGCAAGCTCAAGTGCACCTTTGCCACCTTTTAAGAAATTTTCACAAACCGCCACTTCTACGCCAAGCTCACGGCAGTATTCTTTTACAAAATTTATCTCTTCATTAGTGTCAAATCCAAATTTATTAAGCGCCACAACTACATTTTGTCCGAATTTGCCTTTTAAATTTTCGATGTGTCCGCCAAGGTTTTCGATACCTTTTTTGAGGGCATTCATATCTGGTTTTGTGATCTCATCTTTATTTGCTTCGCCGTTATATTTTAGCGATCTAATCGTACTTACGAGCACTACAGCACTTGGCTTAATGTCTGCTATCCTGCACTTTATATCTAAAAATTTCTCCGCACCAAGCTCAGAGCCAAAGCCAGCTTCAGTGATGACATAGTCTGCTAAATTTAGAGCTGTTTTTGTCGCGATAACAGAGTTGCAGCCGTGTGCGATGTTTGCAAATGGACCGCCATGCACGAGCGTAGGCGTATGCTCAAGTGTTTGAAATAAATTTGGCTTGATCGCATCTTTTAAAAGTATACAAACAGCGTCTTCGCAGCCTAGATCACGTACATAGATAGGCTTTTTGTCGCTATCATAGGCGACCATGATGTTTGCCACGCGCTCTTTTAGATCAGAGAGGCTCGTAGCTAGACAAAGCACAGCCATGATCTCGCTTGCAGCAGTGATGTTAAAGCCATCTTCTCTTGGCACGCCGTCTGTTCTGCCGCCCTGACCCACGGTAACAAATCTTAGTGCGCGGTCGTTCATATCCATACAGCGCTTCCATAAAATTTTCTCTATTTTGAGTGGGTTTTCTTGATAAAGACTATTGTCTATCATCGCCGAGATAAGATTATTTGCCGATGTTATAGCATGAAAATCGCCAGTAAAGTGCAAATTTAGATCTTCCATCGGCGCAAGCTGTGAGTAGCCGCCACCTGCTGCTCCACCCTTTATGCCAAAAACTGGTCCAAGAGATGGCTCGCGAAGTGCTAAACAAACCTTTTTATTAAGTGAATTTAATGCGTCAGCTAGACCAATCGACATAGTCGTTTTGCCTTCGCCGTATGGGGTTGGATTAGTCGCGGTGACTAAGATGAGCTTTGAGTTTGATGGCTCAAGTCTAGGGGAAATTTTAGCCTTAAATTTTCCGTAAAGCTCGAGCTCGTCTTCACTTAAGCCTAATCTTGCGGCAACTTTACTTATGTGTTCTAGCTTTGTTTGATGAGTTATCTCGATGTCGCTTAGCATTTTACCACTCCAAATATGTTTTTGCTTTTTTTATCTCACTGATGTTGATCTCAAAAATTCCCTCTTCATTTTCAACTGCAATGTTCTCTTCATTCGCTTTTACGAGTCTTCCTCTGAATTTATCAGCCTCGGTTTGAACTTTCACAAGCTCGCCAACACTCGCTTTAAAATGAGACGGCTTACTAAGTTTTCTTTCAAGACCAGGCGAGCTAACCTCTAGGTTGTAGTCTCCACTAACTGGTGGTGTCACGTCAAAAATAGGTGAAAGCAGACGGCTTACTTTTTCGCAATCATCTAGGCTAACTCCGCCATTTTTTGTAATGTAAACTCTAAAAATAGCCCTGCCATTTTCACTTGCGATCTCGCTGTCGTAAAGCTCAACGCCGCATTCGCGCACTAGTTTGTCTAAATTATCCATTTTTGTTTAAATCCTTTGAAATTTTATCAAACAACTTATCCATATGGTTTTGATACTCTAATCTATCGTCAAATTTAAAGTGAAAATTTGGGCATCTATACCAGCCCTCAGCTGCCATGCAGTGGTTTTGCAAATGTCTACAAACTCGCTTTAAATGCCCCAAAATATACTCTTGTTCACGCTCGTCAAATGCCATTTTGTCAAGATAAACAAAGGCATCGTATCTGCCCTTTTTACATTCGACATCAGTGACGCAAAGCCCCTTTAAAATGCTATCTTCAAGAGTAGCTAGAGCCTCTGGAATGAGCTCTTTTAACACACTCTCTGTTCTCATACGCTTTATTTCGTTAGCGTTCATAGAGTAGCTTTCTCCTTAACTTCTTTGAAGCTTTCGATGTAGTCATTTTCTCTGATGTCGTTGAAATTCTCGATACCAACGCCGCATTCATAGCCTTTAGCAACCTCTTTGACATCATCTTTGAAGCGTTTGAGCGAGCTAACCGAGCCCTCATAAACAACCACACCTTCTCTAATAAGGCGAATTTTTGCGCCTCTGTTTATCGTGCCTTCAGTGACGATACATCCAGCAATAGCACCAACTTTTGGTACATGGATCACTTGGCGAACCTGAGCTTGACCAAGCTGCTCTTCTCTGATGATCGGTGACATTAATCCACCTAAAATCGCCTTCACATCGTCAATTAAATTATAAATAACATTATAAGTCTTTATCTCGACACCGCTCTCTTTTGCTTTTTCTTTTATATCGCCAGTTGGTCTTATATTGAAACCAAGGATTACGCAGTCTTCGCTCGCACTAGCGAGTGCCACGTCGCTTTGTGTGATGCCGCCAACGCCTGAGTGGATGACATTTACTCTGATCTCATCATTTGCAAGTTTTTCTAGGCTTGCTTTTAGAGCTTCAAGTGAACCACCAACATCAGCTTTAATAATAACTGGAAGCGTCTTTAGCTCACCCTCAGCAATCTTGGCACTAAGCTCATCAATACTAACTTTTGTGCTCTTACTAAGCTCTTTTTGACGAATATACTCAGCTTTTTTCTGTGCGTATTCACGAGCCTCTTTATCAGTTTTTACGCCTATTAGTGTCTCGCCAGCCTCTGCTATCTCACTAAGGCCTACTATCACACCACATTCACCTGGTTTTATCTCTTTTAATGGCCTGCCCTGATCATCAAGCAAGCTTCTTATCTTGCCATACGCAACGCCTGCAACAACAGTGTCACCAACATTTAATGTACCGTTTTCAACGATAATGGTAGCTACTGGGCCACGACCCTTTTGAAGTGAGCTCTCAATAACAGTAGCTTTTGCGTTTGCTTTTGGATTTGCTTTTAGTTCCAAAAGCTCAGCTTGTAAAAGTACGATCTCTAGTAAATCATCTATACCTGTACCCATTTTTGCAGAGATTGGCACAAATTCATACTTTCCACCCCACTCTGTTGGCATGACATCAAGTTCGGCAAGACCTGTTTTTACTAGATCTGGATTTGCCGTTTCTTTGTCCATTTTGTTTATTGCGATGATTATTGGCACACCGGCAGCTTTTGCATGGCTAACTGCCTCTTTTGTTTGTGGTTTTACGCCGTCATCTGCCGCAACAACGATGATAACTATATCAGTTACACCAGCACCTCTTGCGCGCATAGCTGTGAACGCTTCGTGACCTGGGGTGTCGATAAATGTGATGTTTTTGCCATTTTTATTTACCATATAAGCACCCACGTGCTGAGTGATACCGCCAGCCTCACCAGCTGCTACGCGAGAATTTCTGATATAGTCAAGTAGCGAGGTTTTACCATGATCAACGTGACCCATGATGGTTATGACTGGTGCTCTTGGCTGGAGATTTTCATCATCTTTTATCTCTTCTTCGTAGGCTGCCACATAGTCAAATTCTTTTTGGTCATCAATTATATTAACCTCAACATTAAACTCATCGGCTAAAATTTCAATTGCATCTTCGTCCAAAAAGTCATTTTTTGTTGTCATCATACCAAGCATAAAAAGCTTGCCTATGACCTCGCTTGGCTGTTTGTTTAGCTTCTCAGCAAATTCATAAACACGAATTTCTTTTGGAATATTTACGGATGTCACAGCTTCGTTGTTTTGTTTATTTTCAGGCTTTTTATGTTTTTTCCTAGCTCTTCTTTGTATGCCGCCCTCACCAAATGAATTTATTGTGTTATTGACTGTAGTTCTCATAACATTTGGCTGTTTTGTCTTTTGTGCGGGTGCTGGTGCTGGGGTTTTAAAACTAAAATCAGGAAGAACAACCACATCTTCATCTTCAAGCACTATATCACCAAAGTCGCTTCCGCCAAGAAGATCCATTTTCTCGGCACTATCTTTTTTGCTTACGACTACTACTTTTTTCTCTTTTTTCTTTTTTCTTGCTAAATTTTCATCATTTGCAGAAAACATATTTTTAAAATCACTTATATTTGCCACCACTGGTTCTGTTTTTTTCTCTTCTTTTACAGCAACTGGGGCTTCGTAGTCCTTTTTCTTTTTAACTATTACAAGACCGCGCCTTTTTTGAGTTACATCAGCCAAGCTCTCTTTTGGTTTTGGTGCCTCGGCTGGCTTTTGTTCAACCTTCACAGGCTCTTCTTTTTTAGGCTCAGCCTTAGGTTTTTCCTCTGAAATTTCTACCTCTTTTTTAGGTTCAGCCTTTGGCTTCTCTGGCTTTTGCTCGACCTTAGTGGCTGCCTTTTTAGGCTCAGTCTTAGATTTATCTTCTTTTTTAGTTGACTCTTTTTCTTTTTCTTTTTTAGGCTCTTTTTTCGCCTTTGGCTCACTCTTTTTCTTTCTAAATTTATCTGGTATTACTCCAGTTTGAACGTATTCATATATAGCCTCAGCTTCTTCAAGGCTAACAGCATTTGCATGAGTTTTGACCTTTAGCCCTAGCTCTTGAGCTTTTTCTACTATTTCTTTGCTTGGGTATCCAAGCTCATTTGCGATCTCTGAAATCCTAACATTGCTCATTTAAGAGTATCTCCTTTAACTTCGGTGCGTCAAGTCCAAGAGCACCTTTAGTTTGTTTATCAATTATTTTTTTTAAAATTTTGTCGTCTTTTTGCAAACAGCCATTACATAGATAAAAACTGCGACCATTTCCCTTGCCAAATTCTAAATTCTTACTTACCAAGCGGTATCTTTTTAGCAAGTTTTGAGAAATTTTAACTCTGCAAGCGACGCATGTCCTTACTGGATTATTTTTATTCATTATATCTTTTTAAACTTGTTTCTAGCTTTGTGTAATTTCGTATCCATCGTTATCAAATGAAAAAATCTCAACTCTAAAATCGTTAAATTTGCTCTTTAAAACATCTTGTAAATTTTTAGCATCCTCTTTGTAAGTGATGTTTAAAAAACTTGATCCTGAACCAGAAAGTGTACTCATTAAAGCACCATTTTCATAAGCTACTTTTCTCACTTCAAAAAGCTCATTTAGTGCATGCATTCTACGCTCTTCATGCATCATATCCTCACTTGCGATCCTCAAAAGATCATACTTTTTTTCATAAAAACATGATGTTAAAAATGCAGCACGAGATAAGTTATTCACACATTCTTTCATGGTGTAGTTTTTTGGCAAAATTTGCCTTGATGAAGCCGTACTCATTGGTTTATTTGGGATAACAACGACTGCTTTTATCTCATCACTTAAATTTATTTTATTTGCGTAGACATTACCATTTTTTACGATCGCACTGATAAATCCGCCGTGAACTGCTGGCGAGATATTATCTGGATGAGTTTCATAAATGATCGCTTTATTTAAAACAACGCTTTTACTGGCCTTAAAACCAGCCATCTCATAAGCCGAAGCTATGGCGCCGACGATTACAGCTGAGCTACTGCCAAGCCCTCTTGAAAATGGGATATTGTTTTCAAAAACGACTCTAAAGTTTTCATTTTTGCCGGTTAGCTCGAGAAAAATTTCATTAAAAATACTTAGAAAAATATTATTTCTCTTTAAATTTACACTATCGCTTCCCTCGCCATTTATCGAGACCGAGCTAAATTTAGATGGTTCGATCTTTACGCTATTAAAAAGCTTCAAACTAAGTCCCAAAGCATCAAAACCAGGACCTAAATTTGCACTCGTAGCAGGGATTAAGATATTCAAAATTTCTCCTAAACAGCTTGGATAATATAATTTGGAAGTGTATCTGAATTTAGTTTTAATTCATCTAAATTTAAAGGCAACACAAATCTCACTGGCTCAACTTTTTCAAGTGAAATTTCGCCACTTTTTAAGACAAAACTTAAATTTTTATTTGCTCTGATCGCTTGGCCGCCATTTAGACTAAAGCCGCTAACTGCGTAAAACTCACAGCCCTTTGCCAAAGAAAAAGTTTTTAAGATGACGTAGGCCACCTTTAGCCCCATGAAGCTTCCAGGCGTATTTGCGTAGATGATCTTTGTGATATTAAATTTAGAGGATAGATTTTCAAGAATTTTTATCAGAGCTTCGCTGACATGCTCGTCAGTTACGATCTCATCAAATTTTACACCGTCTTTATAGACTCCGACCAAAAGCGGAGTCGATAAAGAGACTATTAAAATTTCAATATTTTCTATGCAAATACCTTTTGATACTCTTTTAGAAGTTCGCCATTTAGAGTTGCGATCTCGTAGTTTCTCTCATCTGCCATTAGAGCAAGGGTAAGTTTGTGGTTTAAATCGTGACTTCCAGCAAATGCCGTATAATCACCAAGCAAAAGTGCTCCAAGTAAGCTCAAATCACCTACTGCATCTAAAATTTTATGCCTTACAAACTCATTTTCAAATCTAAGACCTTCTGGATTTAAAATATGCGTGTCATCAATTGCCACAGCATTATCAAGCGAAGCTCCAAGAGCTAGATTCTGAGATTGAAGATACTGCAAATCTTTTAAAAAGCCAAAGGTTCTAGCGCGAGCAATATTTTTTACAAATGAACTTTTACCAAATTCAAAGACATATCTTTGCTCACCGATAACTGGGTGGTCAAATTTAATCGTATAGTCAAATTTTGGATTTCTTGAAGGAGAAGTTCTTACAAATTTTGAACCTTCCATTATCTCAACCTCTCGGCGAACAAGTATAACTTTTTTACCAGCATCAAGATATCTTATTCCAGCCTCGTCAAGCAGCATACAAAAGCTTATCGCACTACCGTCCATTACTGGAATTTCATTTGCATCAACAGAGATTCTAATATTATCAATGCCATATCCATTTATGGCTGCCATTAGATGTTCAATAGTGCTAATAAAACCTTTTTCATTACCAACAACGGTTGCCATCTGCGTATTTATCACATTTTTAGGCTCAGCCTTAAAACTAATACCAAGATCTTCACGGTGTAAAATAATGCCAGAATTTGCGTCAAGAGGTTCTAGTATAAGTCTTATCGGCTCACCCTTATGCAGTCCTATACCAACTGTTTCAACGCGTCTTGCGATAGTAGTTTGTTTCAAAAATTTTCCTTATTTTTTAATCCGCTTATAATAGCACTAAAAAATCAATTTTGCAAATTTTTAGTTCTTATCTATCATTGCCTTTGCGGCATCTAAGACACTAGTCACGTTATCTTTTATCCACTTTTTATCCATCCATTGCTGAGGTCTCACCTCTTCGCCTTGGACTAAAATTCCAAAGTGCAAGTGATCTCCAAGCGCAAGGCCGCTAGTTCCAGTAGTGCCTATCTGATCGCCAGCAGCGACCATATCGCCCTCTTTTACCCTAGAGCTTGAGCAGTGTCCATAAAGTGAATAAAGTCCAAATCCATGATCAATCACGATATTTAATCCATAAATTCCATTTTCTGATGCAAGCACAACACGACCAGCATTGGTAGCTATTATTGGAGCTGCCGCCACGCTTGCAAAGTCTATTCCCATGTGCCAAGACTCACTTACTTGCTCATTATTATATGTATAGTAGCGGTGATCGGCAAAATCAGCTACTTTTTTACCATTTCTTAGTGGATAAAATGGGGTCACACTAAAGCCAGTTAGCATCTCATCACCAGGATTTGAAGTCAGAGACATAATCTTTTCTTCATTAGAATTTCTAAGCGTTTCATTGACAAATCTCATCTTTTCAAGTCTTGAAAGTGAGCTTGGATCTTTTGCATATTGATCTGTTAGATCAACTATCTTTCCATCTAAAAATTTATCGTTTAATGCAATTGTTGAAGTTTTATATTTTACATTTTCATAAAAATATCTCACGTGAGACTTGCTCTCATTTCCTGCAAAGTCTCTAGCAATGACTTCTGCGCTAAAATTTTCAACCTGAACTGGCCAAGCAACAAGTGCTGCATAAAAGCCCTCTTTGTAAAATGGTACTGCCTTAAATTTCTTACCAAAATTTGTCTGAACATAGACCTCTTTTAGTTGATTGTCAGTCGCTCTAAATACCACAACCGCACTACCGCCTTTTGAAATAGAATAAGACTGTGAAAGCACGTAAAGATCAGGCTTTGATGTATCAAGTACTACTTCGACTTTTTTACTAGCTTTATTACCGGTAAAAAAGCTCCATTTGCTCGTATCAACCGCTTCAATATTCATCTCATAAGTAACTTTTTGAGCAAAGAAGCTAGTTTTTGGAAAAGTCAAATTTACATCAAGTTCGGTGCTAGGATTTTGTATGATTTGATTTAATAAATTTAGATCATTTTTACCATCATTTATGCTAATGCGTACAAATTTTATGCCACTATCGTCTTTAAATTTGATATTCATAGGAGAGCGGAGATTCCAGTAAACTTTATCAGCAATGCCAATTATCGGCTCATTTCGCTCAAAATCCTTGGACATCAAAGCATATCCAAAACCACCAGCAATGATCAAAATCAGCAAAATCACAACAACACCAAAACCACCAATTCCACGTCTATTCATACATTATTACCTTAAATTTTATTTACGAAATTCTACATATAAATCAATAAATTTTTAGTTAACTATAAAATTTCTCTAACTGTTCTAGCTTCATTCATCCAATCAAAAAGCTCATCCCAGCGTTCATCCTTGATGAGGTCTTTACACAAATTTAACTCTTTTTCAAATATGCCTATAGCTTCAATGACATTGTCTTTGTTTTGTTTAAAAATATCACTCCACATAAAAGGTGAGCTCTTTGCAACACGTATCATGCCCTTAAATGTAGGCCCGCCAAGAGCTACAATATGCCTTTTGTCTTCCTCTTTTAAAATCCCACTAGCAAGCGAAAACGCAATAGCATGCGGCAGATGAGAGATAAGACCCACGTGATGATCATGCTCCTTTGCACTCATAAAAATAATCCTCATTCCAAGATGAGAAAATAGCTCAACACTTCTTTTGACATGCTTTTCTGAACTTTCGGCAAAGTCGCAAACTATTACCGTAGCTCCGGTATAAAGTGACTTAAAGGCAGCTTCAGGTCCAGAGTACTCGGTACCTGCCATCGGGTGAGCTGGGATAAAATTTTTACGAATTTTTTCTGGCACTGCCTCAATAATCTTTTGCTTGGTTGAGCCAAAATCAATAATGGTCGTATTTTCGCTAATATCTGTTAAATTTTGTACTATTGATACGATAGCCTCTACTGGTACGGCCAAAAAAATGATGTCACACTTCTTTTTCATCTCGTCAATGCTTAAAATTTCATGCACCAAACCAAGCTCTAATGCTTTCTTGCTATTATTTTCATCCTTATCATATCCACTAACGCAAGAGATTAGTTTTTCATCTTTTAATGCAAGTCCGAGCGAACCACCCATAAGACCGAGTCCAATGATACCTATTTTCATAAAAAACCTTCAAGATTATAAAATTTAAATTATTTAAAAATAAAATATGATATTATACGCATTTATACTAAAACTCTAGGTTAAATTTAATGAAAAAGAAGTTATTTTTATTAGCATTAGCTTTCAGTGGCCTAAGCGCACAAACAATCCAGTCAATAAATTTCAAAGGTCTAATTCACCTTTCACCTGAGGTAGCAAGCCAGATAATGGGGCTAAAAGTCGGTCAAGACCTAACTCCAAAAGCTAGCGATAAGGCGATTACAAATTTATACAAACAAAACTATTTTGACGATATCTATATAGAAGATACAGGCAATGGTAATCTTTTAGTAGTTGTAAAAGAAAAACCAAGTGTTGCTAGAGTCGATCTAAAAGGCGTTGTAACAAACGACAAAACCGCCATAGAATCACTGATTAATATCAAACCGGGCAATATGTATGACGAACTTACAATTGAAAAAACAAAAGAGAGAATTCGTCAGTATTATGAGTCAAAGGGTTATTTTGATACCGTTGTTGATGTAGAAAAACAACCAGTTGCAGACAACGACAGCTCACTTTTTATAACACTCAACATAAATCGTGGCGAAAATATGATAATCAAAAATGTGAATTTAGTCGGAGCGAAAGAATTTGACTATGATGATATCGAGCCAGTGGTTGCAAATAAAAGTAGAGAATTTATGGGCTGGTTCTGGGGTAGAAACGATGGAAAAGTTAAACTTTTTGAGCTTGAAAACGACCCAGCAAGAATCCAAGATAAATATTTCCAAAAAGGCTATCTAGATGCGACTGTTTCATCGCCTTATCTAAATTCATCATTTGACAACTACACAGCCGATCTTACTTATTATATTCATGAGGGTGAACCTTACAAGGTTTCAAATGTAAGTATTACAGCACCTGAAGAGCTAGAGCTTGATACTAAAAAGATTATAGATGACTTTAGACTTGAAGCTGGCGACACGATGAACTCAGCAAGACTCCGCCAAGACATGAAAAAGCTTGATGATATGGTAGCCGATAAAGGTTATGCATTTGTAAAAGTCTATCCGAAGACTGACAAATTTGACGAAAACAAAACTGTTGATATTGACTATGAAGTCGATCCTGGAGAAAAAGTATATATAAGAAATGTCCAAATTTCAGGAAATGATAGAACTGTTGACCGTGTCGTTAGACGTGAACTATATCTAACCGAAGGAAATTTATATAGCAGAACCGATCTTCAAGACTCAAAAGATGCACTAAAAAGAACAAGCTATTTTGATGATGTTGAAATAGAAGAAGATCCAGTTGATAAAAACACAGTCGATCTAAAAGTACAAGTAAAAGAAGCCTCAACTGGCTCGATAAGCGGCGGCATCGGATATGGTAGCAGTGATGGCTTGCTCTTAAATGCGGCACTTTCTGACACAAATATCTTTGGTTCTGGACTTCAAGGACAAATAAGCGTTGATAAAAGCGACAATGAGCTTTCTGGCCAAATAAGCCTTACAAACCCAAGAATTTTTGACTCAGAGTATAGTCTTGGCGGAGTACTTTATGCAAATGACTACGACTGGACAACATACGAGGAACGTAGCTACGGCTTTAGTACAACTCTTGGTAGAAAACTTACTAGAAATTTAAGCGCTTCACTTACTTATAACATCGAACAAAGCAAAATTAAATTAAAAGACAATGAACTACGAGATATAAATCAGAAAACTGGTAAAGAAATTTACAGACAAGGCAAAGCTATAAAAAGTGCTGTAACACCAGCCCTAACTTATAATAGCACTGATGACTACTACCTACCAAGACGTGGTATCATAGCTAGCACATCATTTGAGATAGCTGGACTTGGCGGTGATATGGACTTTGTTAAAAATCGCACAAATTTCAACTACTATCTAGGCCTTAGAGAGTACATCGACTACGATCTCATCTTAAGATACAAAGCAAGCTTTGGCAAAATTTGGGAAAGAGGCTACACCCCAATCAATGAAAGGCTTTATCTTGGTGGTATAAGAAGCTTGCGCGGATATGAGAGCAGAACCGTATCTCCAAAAGTAAGATACAATGGCGATTATTACGAATACGGTGGCGAAACTTCATTTAATAACTCGGCTGAAATAAGCTTCCCTATAATAGAGCGCGTCAAAATGCGTGGAGTCTTATTTTATGACTACGGCATGATAGGCGAAAATAGCTTAAATGAGATCAAAAGATCATCAGTTGGTACAGGTATCGAGTGGATAACTCCGATCGGACCACTTCAACTAATATTTGCAAAAGCTCTTAAACCTAAAGAAGGTGATGACACAAATACTTTTGAATTTACTATCGGAAGACGCTTCTAAAATATTAATATAAGGGGCTAGGCAGCCCCTTTTTGTCCCTACATATACACAACTTTAAATCATATAAGAAAAAGCAAGGTAAACATTAGATATAATCCCACAATTTTTAATATAAGTGGGTAAAAATATGAATTTCTCAGATATTTTTTCAAAAATAAGAAAAACCCAACCTCGTCCCGAAGAGGCACCTACACACTGGGTAAAATGTGACAACTGTCACTCGCTGATGTATTACAAAGAAGTTGAAGCTTGCTTTAATGTATGCCCAAAATGTGGCTATCATATGAGGTTAAAAGCTGATGACCGCATAAATTTGATTTGCGACGAAGGTAGCTTTATTGAATTTGATGCAAATTTAAAGCCAGTTGATCCATTAAATTTTGTCGATAAAAAATCATACAAAAAAAGAATTACAGAAAATAAAGAAAAAACTGGACGCACAAGCTCAGTCATTTGTGGAGAGGGCAAATGCGAAGGCCAAGAAATTCAGCTAGTTGTTTTTGACTTTAGCTTTATGGGTGGCTCACTAGCATCAGTTGAGGGAGAAAAGATAGTAAGGGCAATCAAACGTGCAATTACTAAGCGTCAAGCTTTAGTTGTGGTGAGTGCTTCAGGTGGCGCTAGAATGCAAGAGAGCACGTTTTCTTTGATGCAGATGTCAAAGACTTCAGCGGCTTTAAAACTACTTGATGAGGCGAAACTACCATATATTTCTGTGCTTACAGACCCAACAATGGGTGGCGTCAGTGCCTCTTTTGCTTGGCTTGGAGATCTGATCATTGCTGAACCTGGTGCATTAATAGGCTTTGCTGGACAAAGGGTCATCAAGCAAACCATAGGTGCTGATTTGCCAGAAGGATTTCAAAGAGCTGAGTTTTTGCTAGAACATGGACTCATCGATGATATAGTACCAAGAAGTGAGCATAAAAAATATATCAGTGATATGGTTAAATTTCTTACAAACAATAAAGCTACATGTCAAAAAGAAATGACAACAAGCCAGAGCGAAAATAGTTTTGAATTAAAGCTAAAAACTAAAGGTTAAGCTTGGAAATTTCGGTCTTTAGTATTCAAAAATCAACGCGCGATAATTTTGAAAACGAGATACAAGAATATATAAAAATGAGTACGAAATTTGCCAAAATAAATGACAAAATTATATTTAATGAAAAAATAGCAAAGGCTCAAAGTACTGGTAGAAAAGAGGCACTAAGAGCTTATGATGAAATTTATGAGCCGAGCTTAAAAGGTTTTTGCGTAATGCTTGATGAAAATGGATCACAGCTTGATAGCCAGGAATTTGCTCAGATTTTAAAATCAAATTCACAAATTAATTTTTTCATAGGTGGAGCTTATGGACTTAGCCAAAATTTAAAAAGCAAGGCACAAAAAGTCATAAGCTTGAGTAAAATGACAATGGCACATAAAGTTGCTAAACTCGTACTCTTTGAACAAATTTTTAGAGCACTTTGCATAAACGCAAATCATCCATACCACAAATAAAGGAATTATAAAAATGACTCAAAACGAACTAAATTTTTTTAAAAAATTACTTGAAGAGAGAAAACTACAAATCAAAAAAAATATTTATGATTCATCAGTTGAGGTAAGTGGCTTAAGAGATAGTGGCGTAAGCGATGAGTTTGATATAGCTTCCGTAAATACTGATCAGTTAATCGAGCAGACTATCTCCACACAACAAAGAGCAGAACTCTCAGAGATCGATGAGGCACTAGAGAAGATAGCAAATAAGACTTACGGAATTTGTGATATGTGCGAAGAAGAGATCAGTATGCCTAGACTAAAAGTAAAACCACATGCAAGATACTGTATATCATGTCGCGAAATAATAGAAAAAACAGCAAAAAACTAAGGAGAAAATATGAAAACTAGAAAATTTCTCGTCTATTGCATAATCTACATTATAGTTATCGCAGCACTTACCTACTCTCTTAATAGTTCAGACTACACATTTGAATTTTTAGGTCAAGCTATAACCTTACCGGTAGCTATTTGGATATCTCTTCCAGTAGCTCTTTTAGCTATACTTGCACTACTTCATATCTCTTATCATGGATATACGTTTTATAGATATAAAAAATGGATCAAAAAAGATAGTCAGCTTTATAAAGATTTAGCAAAAGAAGTACTTCTTGGTTTTGAGAGCAACAAAGACTTCAAGACTGACACCTATAAGATCGCCTCACAGGTTACTCGTTCTATATCACCATGGGGCGAGCTAAAGGATATTGGTGTTGATGATGCTGAGATAAACAATATATTACAAACTATCAAAAGCATCAAGGGCAATGAAATCGTCGATTTAAAAAAATTTAGACTAGCAAAAGATAGCAAGCTAAATATCTTAAATGAACTAAACAAAATCGAACAGCTTCCTACCTATTATATTGATTTGCTCAAAAATACAGAACCAAACGAGAGTCTTAAAAAAGCAGCGTTTAACAAACTCATAAAAACAGCACAGTTTAATGAGATCAAAAAGTTAAATCCCGAGCTTTCTAGCGAAGATATAATGCTAATAATCACTCGTTTCGTAAACGACGAGATAGATCTAAGTAGTGATGAAATTTTTGATCTTTTAAACAATGCCAAAGTGACAAAAGCTCAGTATGATAAAGCTGCGATAATACTTAAAAATAAACTCAAACCAGATATGTTTATAGGAATTTTTGAAAAGTTAAAAAGTATTCATGCTGATGCTGATGAAGCTTACGTATATGCACTATTTGAGCTTCAAATGCTTGATAAAGTAAGAGAAGCTATCGAGGGTAGCGATCCTGATGAATTTAAAGAGATAAAAGTTTTACTATTCTTGCGAGATAATGGCAAAATGGTACCTAGTTCGCTATTTTTTAAATGATAGACTTTAGTAAAAAGCCACTTTTTTTAGCACCGCTTGCTGGCTTTTCTGACTTGCCATTAAGAAGCGTGGTTAAAAAATTTGGCTGCGATGTGACTGTTAGTGAGATGATTAGTGCAAATGCTCTAGTTTATGAAAGTAGCGATAAAACACTAGAAATGCTCAAAAAATCCCCAAATGAAGAGCCGTACATAGTTCAGATAGCTGGCAGCGATGTGGAAAATTTAAAAAAAGCTGTGCAGATAATCAATAAATTTGATGGAATTTACGGCATTGATTTAAACTGTGGTTGTCCCGTACCAAAGGTTGTGAGGCAAGGTGCAGGATCAGCCTTGCTTAATGACCTAGACAAGCTTCAAAATATAATCCAAGCTGTAAAAAGTGCTTCAAACAAACAAAGTTTAAGTGTAAAATTTAGGCTTGGGTTTAATGACAAAAACGAAGAGAAAATCGCAAAGGCTTGCGAAGAAGCTGGCGCAGACTATATCGCAGTACATGGTAGAACTAGAGCTGGTGGATACACTGCAAAGGTTGATTACGAGGCAATCGCTAGAGTAAAGACGAGCGTTAAGATACCAGTCATCGCAAATGGCGACATCAACGCACAAAACGCAGACGAAATTTTTAACACCACAAAATGTGACGCGCTCATGATAGGCAGAGCAAGCATTGGCAATCCTTGGATATTTCACGAGATAAAAACAAAAACCAGTGTCGACAAAACACTAAAACAAGAGATCATCCTAGCTCATTTTGACGCAATGATAGAGCATTACGGCGAACATGGACTTTGTATTTTTAGAAAACATTTGCACCAATACAGCAAAGGCATAGACGGTGCTGCCACTTTTAGAAATGAGGTAAATTTTATCAAAGACGTGAGTGTGATGCGAGAGTGCATAAGGGAGTTTTTTGCTTAGATGCAAGGCTATATCCTGCGTGTGCAAAAGGTTAGAGACGAAGACCTTTTAGTCTTTGTGTTAACTCCAAATTTACTCGTTAAATCATATAGATTTTTTGGAGCTAGACACTCAAACATCATGACAGGCTACAAGATCGACTTTGAGCTTGAGCAAGAGGCAAAATTTCTACCAAAGATTAGAAATATACTTCATCTTGGATTTAAGTGGCTACTTGAGCGTGACAAGCTTATCATCTGGCAGCAGTTTATGCGTCTAGTTTATGACCATCTTAAAGAGGTTGAGCAGCTTGATGAAATTTACTTTAATGAGCTTGACCGCTGCGCCAGACAAATGCAACTGCAAAATCCCAAACGCCTTATAATAGAAAGCTATGTTAAAATTTTAGAATTTGAGGGTAGGCTTCATAGCGAACTTGAATGCTTTATCTGTGACGAAGAGATAGAGAGTGAGCTTTGCCTAACTAGAGGCTTTTTGCCATCGCATAAGCACTGTCTTGATAGAAGTGACTTTAATACCGGCAAAATTAAAAATTTATTTGATACAAAAAGCACAATCGAACTAAATGACGATGAAATCAACCGTCTTTATAAAATTTTACTTGATGGGCTTTAGGTTTATTTGTAGCAAATTTTAAGATGTATATAAAAGATAAAAATTAAACTTACTAAAAAATAAGACTGGTAAATTTTTATTTTTTAGCTTGCTCTTTTATAGAGAGCAAGCAAATTTACAAGAGATGTTTTACGCTTCGCTACCTTCATTAAGGCCAAAAAATGTATCACTGTGGATATTTTCAAATGCTGCTTTGAGTGAGACAAAAAGCTTTGGATTTTCTTTTTCCAAATTTGCCAGAAGCTGTTTTGTTTCATATCTAGCATGTGGCATCTTTACATCAAACCTCATCGCTGGACACGCCTCATCGCCAATAACCCTAAGCTCATTTTTGATCGCATTTTCACGAAGTTGTCTTTCTCTAACAAATATAAATGGCCTAATCACAACGATACCATTTTTTGCAGTATATTTCGGAGCAAGCGTTCTTAGAGCACCATTGTAAGTAAAATTCATAAAAAAGCTCTCTGCAGCATCATCTAAATGATGAGCAATCGCAAGTTTATTAAAGCCGTGTTTTAGTGCATAAGTATAAAGATAGCCTCTTCTCATCCGCGAAAAGAAGCTACAAAAGCTAGAATTTTTACGGATTTTTTCTTTTGAAATTTCAAATATCGAGCTATCTATTACTTCATGCTCTATACCATGTTCATTGCAGTGTTTGGTAAGATATGCGTAGTCTTCGCCCATGCCATAGCTTAGTGTTACTGCTTTAAACTCAAATTTCTCTGGAGTGACATTTTGAATATGCTTTAGAGTATGAGCAAGAGCCAAGCTGTCTTTACCACCACTAAGGCCAAGCAATATCTTATCTCCACCCTCTATCATCTTATATCTAGCATTTGTCTGACCAACTTGTCTTAGAAGTCTCTTACTAAGATCTATCATAGATTTTCTACCATTTCAAGTATAAATTTTGCACTCACATTTGCCGAGTCTAGCAAGAATGTATCAAAGTCAAACTCTGCCGCATCACCAGCTCCATCGCTAATAGCTCTCAATATAAAAAATGGCACGCCAAGTGTCTCACAAACTAATGCAACACTCGCACCTTCCATCTCTGTAGAGCTTGCGTCAAATATCTTCTTAATCCAGTTTTTTTTCTCATTATCACAGATAAATTGATCACCAGTTGCAATAATACCACCGTTTAAGCTCATGCCTTTTTTGCTAGCAATTTTTTTTGCGAGCTCATTTAAACTCTCATCGCTTTTTACAAATACACTAGTTCCTGGCACATAGCCATATGGATGTCCAAAGGCAGTGATATCAAGGTCATGCTGAACAAGACTAGTAGCATAAAGCATATCGCCTATTTTTAACTTATCATCAAGCGAGCCAGCAACACCAGTAAAAAGTAGCCTTGAGGCTTTAAATTTCTCTATCATTAAAGTTGCAGTAATAGCAGCATTTACTTTACCTATCTTTGAATAAGCAATAACTAAATCCTTACCTTTATAATTTGCCTCATAGAATTTATTATTAGCATACTGAGTGGTTTTATATTCACCTACCATCTCAAGAATAGGCATTATCTCCTCTTGCATTGCTCCAAGTATCGCTATCATCTTTCCTCCAAAATTTTCACAACTTCTTCAAGGCTTGCCATATCAGTGACACTATAAGTTGGCTTATCGGTAATTTTTTTATTTATACCTTTTAGTGTTGCAGCACCAAGTTCGATAAAACAATCAACCTTGCTTTCGTAATTTTTGATGCTTTGTTTGTAGTAAACAGGCTTTATTAGCTGTTCTTTTAACAAAACCAATGCCTCACTTTTATCGGTATAAATTTTAGCATTTACGTTTGAGACGACTGGGGCAAAATCCGTAGACAAAATACCTTCAAGCTCTCCAGCCAATCTATTGCTAGCAGGCTCAAGTATTGGACAGTGACTGGCTACAGACATATTTAAAAGCATGGCTCTTTTTGCTCCAGCCTCCTTAAATTTACTCTCATAACTTGCGAGATCGGCCCTCACGCCAGCTACTACTATCTGGCCGTCGCAGTTGTAGTTTGCAGCGTAAATTTTTAAGCCCTCATTCTGTGCATTTTTGCAAATTTCCTCAACAACCTCGTCACTAAGACCAAGCACGACCATCATGCCAGCATCTTTACCCATGCAAGCTTCTTGCATAAATTTCCCACGTAAATTTACAAGCCTAATAGCATCCAAAAAGCTAAATGCACCACTAACTGCAAGAGCAGTAAATTCACCCAGTGAATGGCCTAAACTAAACTCTGGCTTGGCTTTAATGAAATCAGAAAATGCTAAATAACTCATCAGCGAATTTAAAACAATAGCTGGTTGAGTAAATTCTGTTTTATCCAGATTGTCGTTTTGTGTAAATAAAAGCTCTTTATAGTCAATGCCTGTGTTATTGCAAGCATCATTTAAAAGCAACGTGGCTGCAGAAAAATTTTCATAAAAATCTTTTCCCATACCAATATTTTGCGAGCCTTGACCCGCAAAAATAAAAGCAAATTTCTTCATCTTGATCTCTTAATGGTGGTGATGTCCATGGCCACCGCAGCACTCATGCTCATGATCGTGATCGTGATCGTGATCATGTCCACCACAACCACAACCACCTTCGCCATGTCCATGGCCACCGCAGCACTCATGCTCATGATCATGTCCACCACAACCACAAGTATGAGCACCAGCTACCATACCAGTAGTTTTTTCATCCTCGGTTGCTTCTCTAACTTCTAAAATTTCAACATTAAACAACAAGTCTTTGCCAGCATATGGGTGGTTAAAATCAACTGTTACTTCATTATCAGCTATTGATTTAACTATTACACGAACACTTGAACCATCTTCATTTTGACCAAAAAGTTCCATACCTTCGTGTAAGTCTATACCAGCAAATTGTTCCTTTGGAAGTGACTGAATAGCTTCGCTATTGTATTCACCACAACCATCAGCAGCCTTAATATTTATAGTAGCTCTTTCGCCTGATTTTAATTTACTTACTTCTTCCTCAAGCTTTTCAATAATATGGCCACGTCCTGTTATAAAAGAAATTTGACCACCTTCTTGCATATTTGACTCAAGAATTTCACCAGTATTGGCATCCTTTAACTTATAAAACATGGTTATAACTTGATCTTTACTCACAATAATCTCCTTGGAATTTAGTTTTGATTAATGCGAGATTATATCTAAAAAAGATTAAAATTAATTTCTATTAGGAGAAGCTTTGGCTTCTTTACTATCAGGATAGCCGACTTTTAAAGCTTTATAAAATCTATTTGCACTTTCCGTGTCACCTATTTTATCAAAGCTTATAGCTGTATGATACAAAAGTTTTGGCGTGTAGTCAGCCTTGTCTTCACTTTGTATGCTTTTTTTGTAGTATTGTATAGCGGTACTGTATGATTTTTGACTATATGCGACTTCACCCAAGTAGTAGTTTGAAGCACCGGTTTTATAGCCTTTTTTGTTTAAGTATTCAAAATATTCAGCAGCCTCTGCACTTTTGCCAGAATTTAAAAGTTTAATCCCATCAGACAAGATATCTTTGTCGCTTTTACCGCTAAAATTTGAAGTTGGTTTATTTTGTTGTTTTGGATTTGAGTTTTGTTTTGGTTGAGCAGCATTTTTATCCATTATTGCACCTAGTTTATTCAAGGTAGCAGTAATGTTTTTATAGTTTCTATCCTGGATCTCTCTAGTCTCATCAACGTAAGCCTTTAATGAAGTTAAACTAACACCAGAATCACTTATGCCGCCATTTACTCTAGTTTCTAACTCATTCACTCTTTGCTCAAGCTTATTCATCCTAGCACTCATACTCTCGATCAAGCTTTGTAATCCTTGAAGTTGCTCCGAAATATTATTCATATTTTCTTCAATATTTTGAACACTTCTCTTATTGTTTAGGGTAGCTTTTTCATTATCGGTTAGTCCATATGGATTTGCATTATCCATATTGCCTGCATCGAATACTGAAATTTCTTGAGCTGAAGTAGTTATAGAAATAGCGACCCCAAGAAGAGCCGCTATAATTATTTTTTTATTCATTATTACTTATAAATTATGGAAGTACTTTAAAATCTGCACGTCTATTTTGAGCGTCGCAAGCTTTTGTTTTGTCTGTGCAAACTGGGTTGCTTTCGCCAAAGCTAACTACAGCGATTCTATCAGCACTAACGCCATTTCTTACAAGAGCGTCTTTAGCACTTTTAGCACGTTTTAAACCAAGAGCATAGTTGTACTCATCAGTACCCCACTCATCGCAGTTGCCTTCTACTTTTATAGAAAGAGCTTGTGCGTCAGCTTGATTAAATACTGATGCGTTTGCACTAACAACACCTTGCTGATCACCTTTGATATTAAATTTATCAAAGTCAAAATATACACTTTTAACTTGGCTCTCAATGTTAGCGATAAGAGCTGCTAATCTATCAGCATCACTCATGCTATTTGAATCCATAGACTGATTTGAATTTGCATTCATATCAACTTCAGGGTTTTTTGAGCTACAACCACTCAACAATAGAGTTGCAACTGCAACACTTGCTAGAACTACTTTTTTCATTCCTTATCCTTTTTGAAAAATTTGGTCGAATTATATCATATTTTTTTAAATATTACCAATCAATTGATTGAATTTTACCTACTTTTAGTGGGAATTGGAAACTTCTATTTTCATTTAATCTAACAACACCAAGCGAGCTTTGACCGCCAAGTTCTTTTATAAACACAACGCTTTGACCATCGCTTGAAAATCTTGGATAGTTATTTTTACCGTTCGCTGTAAGCTGACGTATAAAATCTGTTTGAGTTGAAATCAAATATATATTAAAACTACCACTTGCTTCCCTACTTGAATAAACAACATAATTTTCAAATGTACTTACAGAATTATTATTTTTACCGTGAAAAACCATCTGTTCAACACTTCCACCAGAAACTGCAGAAGTCGCAAATACATTCGGATACCCGAGTCTATCTGAGACGAAAACTATCCTGCTGTCATTATCCACAAAATTTCCATTTACATCAATACCTGGGTAGTTTGTAATCTGAGTTAAATTTTTATTTGCTGTATTATAAATAAAAATATCTGGCTGATCTTTTGGAGCCATTGTTAGTAAAATTTTACTTCCATCTTTGCTAACATCTGAAGCTATAAGCATACCAACACTGTCAATTATCTTTGTTTTTGTGCCGGAATTTAGGTCGTATCTAAATAAAGTCGGCTTGTTGTTCACATAAGATGTGTAGTAAAATTTACTCTGATCAGCTCCGGCCCATTTTGGGAATATGTTTAGACCGCCACTTACTATCGTTTTTTGATATGTAAGAGTATAGTCAGCCACAATAATAGAGCTTTGGCGAGCCGAAGTATACTTAGCTAGGATTATAAATTTCTCCATCCAACCAACTGGTGGCAAATTTAGCTCATTTGTTAGCTCAACTATGCTTTTGTGTGCCAAAAATGGATATTTTGCACCGTCTGGCATGGTGTAGACTTTCTCATATCTAGTAGTAGCTGTTTTGGCATTTATTAACTTTACTCTTAAAGTTAGAGGTGAGTTCATAGAGCCCTCAAGCGCATATCTCAAAATAAGCTCAACGCCTTTATCGCTCATTGTATTTGTAGCTGCTGTCCCCTCATAGGTCGAAGGTACGTGGTCTTCGATAACCTCAAAGTCAGAACTAACTTTTAGGTCACCCAACATGATTTTAAAGAATTTCTCTTTAAAATTTATATCACTAACAGCTGTAGTTGCATCTTGCAAAGCAATCTTTGGCAAAGCAACACCTTGATTTACAACAGATATGGTTGCATCAGCAGCATAAAGCCCTAAAGCAACGCATAAAAAAAGAAAAATTTTCTTCATCTTTACTCCGTAAATTTATAATTTTTAGTTTATTTTATCTTCTAAATTTAAATTAAAAGTAGTGCTCTTGTCCGAATTGAAAGGAAATTTCTCCGTCGTAAGCTTTTCCAGACACTCTTTTACTTTTGCGTTAAATTCTTCATTGTATGATAGCTCTAAAATTTCATAGCTAAAATTTCCAGCTTGATCTATCATTACCTTAACCTTAGCAAGGTTTGTAGAGTCGGCCTTATAGCTTTGCCATCTTCTTTGGATTTGCTTTGTTATCGCACCCATCAATGGGTCATAAGTACCTGTCATTTGCGATTTTGGGGCAGTTGGATTTTGGTCAATCTTTAGGCTTTTTATGATATCACTAGCCTCTTTTGCAGTTTTTGAGCTAGAATCCTCGCTTTTTTTGCGGCTTTGTACCTTGTTTTCTACCTTTTTTATACCCTCATCTTTTTTAAGCTTATTAGGATCTATATCACTAAAAAGATCTTTTATAGTAGGCTCTTTTGGCTTTGGTTTTTCTACCGGTTTTGGTTCAGGCTTAGGCTCTTCACTTGGCTTTGGAATTTCAGGCTTTGGTTCTGGTTTTGGCTCTTCTTTTGGTGGAGTTGGCAAGCTTGGGGTTGGCAGTGGTTCGTCTGGTACAACTGGTTTATTTGTGGTCTCTTGCTTATCTTCCTCAGACTCTTTTTTAGGCTCTGGTTTTGTTTCTTTTACAACTTCTTCTTTTTGTTTTGGAGCTTTTATGGTTTGATCAACTTCTCGATCAACCATAACAATATCCATAATAGCATCTTTGTCATCAGTGTATTTTTTAGCTGGTTCTGTAAAAAAAGTAAGCTTTATAAACAAAACAAGAATAATAGCAATATAAATGCTTAACGCTACAAAAAATGAACTTAGCGTTGGAAATTTAACTTTGTTTGACATCTTAGCCGTTTGTCTCTAAAGCCACTTTGTTAAAACCAGCACCTTTTAAAGTTTTTAATACAAACATAACATCATCGTATTTTAAATTTTTATCAGCCTTTATATAAATAGGCGCGGTTTTGTCATATTTTGCACCCATAAGTGCAATGTTATCAGGTAGTTCAGCAAGACTCATCAAACTTTGATCTATCTTGACTTGTCTTTGTGCGTTAATGGACACTATAAGATCCTTCTGCTTAGACATAGAAGTCTTTGCCTTTGAACCGTCAGGGAGTGTAATATCCTCCTGATATGTTATGGTAGGCATAGTAACCATCAAGATAGCTAGTAAAACTAGCATAATATCGACAAGAGGCGTTATATTTAGCTCTGGTGCTTCATCAGTAAATTTAAAAGCCATCTACAACGTCTCATCGTCTTTTTTGAGTGCCATCATAACATCGGCTTGACGCTCGATAACGCTCATTAATTCATAAGCTTTTCTTTTTATAAGCAAGTTAAATGTATATGCTGGAATAGCAACAAAAATTCCACATCCAGTAGCAACTAGTGCTTCTGAAATAGCTGGAGCAATAACACCAAGAGATGAGCTTGACCCATTTCCTAGCTGTGAAAATGTCTCTAAGATAGAAACAACTGTTCCAAATAGACCGATAAATGGAGAAGTAGAGGCTATTATGCTAAGCCAAGTAAGTCCACTGGTTGCATTTCTCTCAGCTATACTTATACAAACATTTAATTTTTCTTTTGAAATTCTACCATTTGCACATTTCTTCAAAGATGAGTCGTTTGGGATATTTTTAGCACCCATGAGAAGTGCTTCAAGAGCACTTTGCTCACGCTTTTGCCAAGCACCAATGCCAGCCATCCTTGAAAATAAAATCGTAAAACTAATTATAAAGTATATTGATAGCCACGTCAAAACAATGATTGTAATAAAACTACTTCTTTGAACATAATTTAAAAATAGATCTATACCACCCACTTTATCTTGCTCTCACTACATTTTCCATTTTTGATATAGTCGCCGCAAAAGCATTTGTATCACTGCTCATGCTCTCTATCAATTTTCTAGCAGCTTCCAATGAATTTGCAAGCTCGCTTTCACTATCACCAGAGACATAGACCGCACCGTCAGCTAGTATAACTACCTTACCTTCATCGATCTTTGCATAACCCCAGTTAATTGCAACTACATCATGCTTTTTATTTTTATCTTCAATATCTATAATACCTGCTTTTAAAAGAGATATTAATGAAGCGTGGTTTGGTAAAACACCAAACTCACCCTCACTACCTGGAAGCACTACACTGCTCACGTCATCATTAAATATCTGACCCTGAGGAGTTACGATCTCTAAATGCAATTTATCCATTATGCTTCCTTTTTAAATTTAAGCCTTAAGTTTCTCAGCTTTAGCTAAAGCCTCATCTATATTTCCGACCATATAAAATGCTGCTTCAGGCAAATGATCATATTTACCTTCTAAAATTCCCTTAAAGCCAGCGATGTTTTCGTCAAGACTTACATATTTACCAGGGCTACCTGTAAATACTTCAGCAACGAAGAATGGCTGAGATAAAAATCTCTCGATCTTTCTTGCTCTATCAACCGTTAGCTTATCTTCTTCGCTAAGCTCATCCATACCAAGGATAGCGATGATATCTTGAAGGTCTTTATATTTTTGAAGCACAGCTTGAACGCCGCGAGCCACTTTATAGTGATCTGCTCCTAAAATTTGAGGATCGAGCATTCTTGAAGTAGAATCAAGCGGGTCAACAGCTGGATAAATACCTTTTTCTGCAATAGATCTATTAAGAACTGTTGTAGCATCAAGGTGAGCAAAAACAGTAGCAGGTGCTGGGTCTGTAAGGTCGTCAGCTGGAACATAAACAGCCTGAACAGATGTGATAGAACCTTTTTTGGTTGATGTGATTCTCTCTTGGAATTTACCCATCTCACTTGCAAGAGTTGGCTGGTAACCAACAGCTGATGGAATACGTCCTAATAGAGCTGACATCTCTGCACCTGATTGAGAGAAACGGAAGATGTTATCGATAAACATCAAAACGTCAAGTCCCATCTCGTCACGGAAGTATTCAGCCATTGTAAGACCAGTTAGCGCGATACGGTTTCTTGCTCCCGGTGGCTCGTTCATTTGGCCGTAGCACAAGGCAACTTTATCCAAAACGTTACTTTCTTTCATTTCGTGATAAAGGTCATTTCCTTCACGAGTTCTCTCACCAACACCTGCAAATACAGAATAACCGCTGTGTTTAAACGCAACGTTGTGGATAAGCTCCATAATAATAACCGTTTTACCAACACCAGCACCGCCAAATAGACCTACCTTGCCACCTTTTGCATAAGGAGCTAAAAGGTCAACTACCTTGATACCAGTTTCAAAAATTTCACTTTTTGTGCTTTGCTCTTCAAATGGAGGAGGATCGCGGTGAATAGACCAGTGCTTATCAAAATTTATGCCCTCGCCCTCATCAATTAGATCGCCAACTACGTTAAAAATTCTACCCAAAACTTTTTCGCCAACCGGAACACTTATAGGTGTACCAAGTGCTTTAGCCTCAAGGCCACGAGTCAAGCCCTCACTCATATCCATAGCAATAGTTCTAACCCTATTATCGCCTAGGTGAGCAGCAACTTCTAATATTAGTTTATGTTTCTTGCCCTCAACCTCAAATAAAACTTCGATAGCTTCATTGATCTTTGGCAAGTAGTCATTAAAGTCAACATCGACCACAGGGCCCATAACTTGACTAATAACACCCTTCATTCATACTCCTTTTATTTCATTGATTCAACACCACTGATGATCTCGATAAGCTCAGTGGTAATAGACTCTTGTCTTGCTTTATTGTAAGCAAGATTTAACTGTTTTACGCGCTCTTTAGCATTGTTTGTTGCATTATCCATAGCTTGCATTCTGGCACTATGCTCAGCAGCCAAAGAATCAACCAAAGAATAATACATGCTATATTCAAAATACTTGTTAAGCAACTCGTCCATAATCTTAGTATAGTTGTCTTCTGGTTCAAATTCCATCAAAGAATTTGTCTCAACCGCAACTATCTTAGACGGCTCAATAGGCACAATATCATTTACTCTGATCTCTTGAGAAATCATATTTTTATAGCCATTGTGTATTAGTACGACCTTATCGGTTGTACCGTTTATAAAATCATCAATGGCATCTTTTATGATCTTTTGAGCTTTTTCATATGTAGGTGACGAGCTAGCTCCGACATAAGTCTCAAGTAGTTCAACGCCTTGGAAATTGAAAAATTCTATGCCTTTTTTACCAACAGCTCTTAGTCTAACTTTAATCTTTTTGGCTTTTAGCTCGTCGATCATACGCCTAACCGTCTTTATAGTCTGAACATTAAAGCCGCCGCAAAGTCCTTTATCAGCCGTCACAAATATAATATCAACCTTTTCTACACTCTTTGTTGTGTTAAAAAATTTACTCTCAGTCATGACTGAAGCGTATTGATTGATCTTATAAGCTATCTCTGATAAAACCTCATTGATTTTAAGTGCGTAAACTCTAGAATAGCGTGCAGCCTCTTCGGCTTTTCGAAGCTTTGCTGTTGAGACAAGCTTCATCGCACGTGTCGTCTTTTGAGTGTTCTGGACGCTCTTAATCTTTCGTTTTATATCTTTTAAATTTGACATATCTTAGCCCTAGTTAGCGGCAAAAGTCGCTTTAAAATCTTTCAACGCTTTATGTAAATTTTCTTCTACTTCTTTATCAAGAACCTTTTTAGTTCTTATTTGCTCAAAAATTTCAGGATACTTTGCCTCAATATATGGATATAACTCAGCTTCAAATTTTGTTACACTTGTAGTTGCAACATCATCTAAATAGCCCTTAGCACCAGCAAATATGATAACCACTTGATTTTCAACTGGAAGTGGAGAATATGGAGGTTGTTTTAGCACTTCAACCATCTTTTGACCACGCTCTAGTTGTTTTCTTGAGCTTTCGTCAAGGTCGCTTGCAAACTGAGCAAACGCTTGTAGTTCGCGGTACTGAGCAAGGTCTAGTCTTAGCGTTCCAGAAACTTGCTTGATAGCTTTGATCTGAGCTGCACCGCCAACACGAGATACAGAAAGACCAACGTTAATCGCTGGGCGGATACCTGAGTTAAATAGGTCACTCTCAAGGAAAATTTGACCATCTGTAATAGAAATAACGTTTGTTGGAATATAAGCTGAAACGTCGCCCGCTTGTGTCTCGATAATAGGTAGAGCCGTTAAAGATCCTGCACCTAGTGCGTCATTTAGCTTACTTGCTCTTTCTAGAAGTCTTGAGTGAAGATAGAAAACGTCGCCTGGATAAGCTTCACGGCCTGGTGGTCTTCTTAGGATCAAAGACATCTCACGGTAGGCAACCGCGTGTTTTGACAAGTCATCATAGATGATTAACGCATGGCGAGAATTATCTCTAAAATATTCACCCATTGTTACGCCAGCATATGGAGCAAGGTATTGAAGCGCAGCTGCATCGCCAGCACCAGCATTTACAACTATCGTATAGTCCATAGCGCCATACTCTTCAAGCTTTTTAACGACTTGAGCAACGGTTGATTGTTTTTGACCGATAGCTACGTAGATACAAATAACATCTTGACCTTTTTGGTTGATGATAGTATCAATCGCAACCGTTGTTTTTCCTGTTTGGCGGTCGCCAATGATTAGCTCTCTTTGGCCTCTGCCGATTGGCACAAGTGCGTCGATCGCTTTGATACCTGTTTGAAGTGGCTCATGAACGCTTTTTCTAGCCATGATACCTTTTGCTTTTTCTTCGACGAAGCGAGATTCAGTAGCTTCGATTGGTCCTTTTGCATCGATTGGCTCACCGAGTGAATTTACAACACGGCCGATCAATGCGTCGCCAACTGGAACGCGTAGAAGTTTTTTAAGTCTTTTTACAGAGCTTCCTTCTGTGATACCGCTAGTTTTTCCAAGGATAACTATACCAACACTGCTCTCTTCAAGGTTAAGAGCCATACCTTTTTCGCCGCTTTCAAATTCAACCATCTCGCCAGCCATAACGTTTTTCAAACCATAAACGTTAGCAACGCCATCAGCGACTGAGATGACTTTACCGGTCTCTTCTACATCAACACTTAAATCAAAATTTTCAATACGCTCTTTGATTATCGTGCTAATTTCGTCAGCTTTAATTTTTGCACTCACGCTTTCACTCCTTTTTAAATTGCTTTTAATATATATTCACTCATTTGACTTTTTAGTCTATCGATAGAGAAATTCACCTCGACGCCTAAATTATCCAACTCAACTTTTACGCCATTGTAATCACTTTTTGAACCATCAAGCTTGATCTTAGAGTTAAATTTCTTAGAAAAATTCTCTTCTAGAGCTTTTAACTGATCAGCGCTTAGATCAAAATTTCCAATGACCTCGCCGCGATATGTATTTTCAAGTAGAGACTGCTCTATCTTCATCTCGTTTAAAATTGCTGGGATAAGTTCTAGTCTTTTGTTTGCACCAAGAAGCTTTATAAAATTTGCAAATTTGGCATCTGAATTTTTCACTAGAGAGAGTATAAATTCAACTTTTTTTGCTGCTTTTAAAGTTGGCAAGCTTATGATGCTTTTAAACTTATCATTTCCAAAAGCGGCAGCTAGCTCAACTAAATTTTCTATAAATGCACTTAGCTCACCTGGTTTTGCATCGCTCAGGATCGCTTTTACATATTTTTTGGCTACTACTTCATTCATTAGCTAACCTTTTTAAGTATGATATTTACAAGCTCTTTTTGATCGACTTTTAGGCTATCGCTTGAGAAAATGTCGCTCAAAATTTCATTTACAACGCCTTTTGTCATCTTGCGTTCTTCAAATTCTTTTTGCTCTTTGTAACCCTTTTCGATATTTGCGATATCATTTTGGGTCTCTTTTTTAACTTTAGCAACTAAATTTACAGCCTCTTTTTTCGCAGTTTCAATTAGTGCATTTGCATTTTGTTTAGCTTCTTCGACACGTTTTAGAGCATCATCTTTTTTAGCCTTAGAGTCACGAAGTTTTTCTTGGATACTCTCAAGCTTATTTGCGATCCCATCAATCCTACTTTGATAAAGATCCCTAAGTGGCTTAGCAGCAAAATAGACCAAAATACCAAAGAAAAGTAAGAAGTTTAGCGTTCTCTCAACTATATCATAGTTTGTTCCACCATGCTCGCTCGCATATGCTAAAAATGGAAGAGCTATAAAAAATAAAATTTTTATCTTCATAAATTTCCTTTATATTTTAGAGAGTTTAGCATTTAAAGCAGCTCTAAGTTCTGGTAGTTTAGCCGATAGGTCTGCTTTTAGGCTATCTTTTTGAGAGCTTAAGGCGTTTAGAAATTCATTATAGTCAGCCTCTAGGCTACTTTTTACAGCATTAACCTCTTTTAAAGACTCTTCTCTCGCCGAATTTAGGGCCTCTTGTCTTATTTTATTAGCCTCTACTCTTGCATTTTGTATGATCTCTTCGATCTCTTTCTCATGAACGCTTAGATCACTTGCATTTTTACTTGTGCTCTCTTCATCATGTTTTATAGAAGCATTTCTGTCGTCTATAAATTTGAGCATAGGCTTGTAAAGCAAGGGATTTAAAATGGCGATCAAGAGAAAGAAAACGACAGCCGTTAAAAGCATCAATGGCACATCTATTTCTAACATCCACTCTCCTTATTTTGTTATTAAGTTTTATTTAATATTCAAATTAAAGTCTGATTTTACAATAAATTACTAAAAATAAAAATAAATTTGTAATTCTATTTTAGCTTAGCTATAAATTGCTCTATCTCCGAAATCTCATTAAATTCTAATATTAAATTTTTAGATTTTACTTTTGTCTTTATATTTAAATTTTTAAAAATTTCTTGTAAATTTGATAATTTTTTACTCATTTCCTCTGAAATTTGAGACTTTGGTTCTTTTACTTCTTCTTTATTTTTTATCTTTTTTACTAAAACTTCTGTCTCTCTGACGCTTAGTTTTTGACCGATGATCGTATCAACAACCATCCTTTCTTCTTCGCTGTTAAGACCTACGATGACTTTAGCATGGCCTTGCGTGAGCTTGTCTTCTTGTAGAAGTTTTTGCGTATAGTCGCCAAGAAGCAAAAGCCTCATCGTATTTGTTATCTGAGTTCTGCTTTTATGAATGATATTTGCTAGACCATCCTGCGTGATCTTATACTCGTTTATGAGCTCTTTGTATGACTTTGCAAGTTCGATTGGGTTTAAATTTTCACGTTGGATATTTTCGATAAGTGCAAGCTCTCTTAAATTTTGAGACTTAATATCAGCGATGATCGCCTTTATCTTGCTTGCTCCAAGCATCTTTGTAGCACGGTATCTTCGCTCACCGGCTATTAGCATATAGCCATCATCTTTTTTGATGACGATTATTGGTTGTATTAGTCCGTGCCTTTTGATGCTGGCACTTAGCTCTTTTAAAGCTTCTTCGTCAAAATGCGTTCTTGGCTGGTATGGGTTTGGTAAAATTTCATCTATATTTATCTCTTCGACTATCTCAGAGTCGTTTAAATTTGCGATCTCTTTGCTGTAGGCTTGCTCTACATCTTCAAGTATTGCGCTAAGTCCGCGCCCTAATCCACCTTTTTTAGCCATTTTTTTCCTTATTTTTTAGTTTAAAATACAATATGCCAAATTTTGATACGCGATCGAGCCTGGTGATTTTATATCATAAAGTATCACTGGCTTACCAAAACTTGGACTTTCAGCAAGTTTAACATTTCTTGGAACGACCACAAATTCATCCTTACTGTCTTTGCTTTTGAAGAGCTTGTTTTCAAAATGCTGTTTTAAATTTGCAATGGTCTCTTTGGATAGATTATTTTGCGAGCTAAACATAGTCGGCAAAAAGCCCTTTATATTTAGCTTTGGATTTATTGTTTTCTTAATAATCTTAACCGTATTTAAAATTTGAGCCAGACCTTCAAGTGCATAAAATTCGCACTGAATCGGAATAATAACGCTATCGCTTGCACTAAGAGCATTTATCGTGATACTGCCTAGTGCCGGAGGGCTATCAATGATGATAAAATCATAGTCGTTTATTACTTCAGAAATTTTATTTTTAAGTATTAGTTTATAGTCCTTGCTTTGGTCGTTAAATTCTTGCTCAATGCCGACAAGTCCTATGTTTGACGGAGCTAGAAAAAGCGTTGGTATCTCAGTTTTTAATACAATTTGCGAGAGCTTTTTTCTATCTGTTAATACGTGATAGATATTAAACTCATAGTCGCTCCTGCTAAATCCAAGCCCAGTCGTCGCGTTTGCTTGTGGATCGATGTCTATTAATAATACTTTTTTTTCAGCTACCGCCAGTGACGCGGCTAAATTTACGGCCGTTGTGGTCTTGCCAACGCCGCCTTTTTGATTGGCTATTGTTATTACCTCGCTCATCTTAAAGAATATACCTTTTCCCCGTTTAATAATATCGCTCCATCTTCACAAATTTCAGCATTTTGAAGCGAAACAGCCTTATTTGCAATATGCGCAATAAAACTTTTTGACTTGCAAAAGTCTATCCTAAATTTGCTAAAAATTGGCTTCCATAAAATCTTTTTATCAAGCATACTAACAAAGCCCCAAACTAGCTCGTATACGCTAGTTTTGATGTCTAAAATGCCCGCATTTTCGGGTGCGCTAGCTAAATTTATCCCCATGCCGCAGATGTAAATTTCATCCACTTTATTTGTCAAAGTACCGCCTATTTTGCAATCATCTACGTAAAAATCATTTGGCCATTTTAGCCAGCATTTTGAACCAAGTTCGCTCAAGACTTCACGCATCAGCATAGAAAAATATATTGAGATCGATGGCGGAGGTATGTCGCTTGGCAGCTCATCTTCGCTTATGCAAAATGACATAAATAAATTTCCGCCAAGCCCCTCCCAGCTGTTGCCGCGGCTGCCGACCCCTTTTGTTTGGTTGTACGCCACGACCATATACGGAGCTTTTATCTCGCCGTTTTTTAGGGCGTCTATCAAAAATTTCTGCGTCGAAGGCAGACTTTGGAAAAACTCAACCTTCAAATCACACCTTAAATTTATAGAAGTGATTTACCGGATTTTGTCCGCCGCCGATAATGACTGCGTTTTTGATAGCGTTAAAGATATAGTCATGTGCGTTTTTCACGCTATCTTTTAGACTAAGACCATTTGCTAAATTTGATGCGATCGCACTTGATAGCGAACAGCCTGAGCCGTGAGTTGCGGTCGTTTTTATGCGCTCATCGCTAAAAATTTCATACTCGCTGCCGTCATAAAATATATCAAGCGACTTGCCATCAAGCTCGCCACATTTTAGATAGACGCTCTTTGTGCCAAATTTCAAAAGCTCCTTGCAAGCCTCTTTTAACTCACTCTCGCCCTTTAGCTCACGTTTTAAAATTTCGCGCGCTTCAAAGATATTTGGCGTGATCACGCTTGAAAGTGGGAAAAGCTCCTCCACGATTGCGTCTTTTGCAGCGCCCTCTAGCCAGATATCGCCATTTTTACAGCTCATCACTGGATCAAGCACGACTGGTGGTAAATTTTTGATCTCTCTTAGCGTTTTTGCGACGCATTTTATGATCTCAACGCTTGGGACAACGCCTATCTTTATCACATCAACTCTTATATCATCAAATATCGCTCTTATCTGATCCTCGATGAGCTTGGTCTCAACTAGCTGCATGCCAAAGATGCCCTTTGTATTTTGAGCAGTGACTGCCGTGATCGCTCCCATCGCATATACGCCGTGTGCTATAAAGACCTTTATATCAGCTAAAACTCCAGCACCACCGCTTGGATCAACACCTGCTATACTTAGTGCATTTTTCATATTTTCTCCTATTAAATTTGATTATTACTCTATCTTGTCGCCAACGCTAAGACGCTTGCCATTTATATATGCTTTTGCGTTTGTTGGCTTTTTGCTTGGCTCTTGAAGCTCATAAATTTTGACCGCCGCACCATTGCAAGCAACCACAACGTGATCTTTTTCTACGCTTAAAATTTCTCCACTTTTGCCACTTTTTTCACTTAGCTCGAGTGATAAAATTTTTAGGCCACTTGCTAAATAAAGTCCAGGCCAAGGTGTGAGCGCACGAAATTTATTATAAATTTGCCCTGCTTCTTCATCAAAGCTAAAAAGTCCGTCGCTCTTGCTTATCTTTTTGGAGTGCGTGGCCTGTGCGTCGTCTTGCTTTTTTGGTTTTAAATTTTCAAAATTTCTTAGCACTTTTACTATTAGCTTACCGCCAAGCTCGCCTAGCTCACTAAAAAGCTCGCTTGACATCTTACTCTCGCAAGGTGTGCAGATGAAGTCCAGCATATCGCCAGTATCAAGGCCAGCATCCATTAGCATTGCAGTCACGCCAGTTTGCTTCTCGCCTGATAGAATTGCACTTTGTATAGGACTCGCACCTCTATATTTTGGTAAGATAGAAGCGTGTAAATTTATACAGGTGGCGACGTCTAAAACGCTTTGAGGCAAAATTTTGCCATAAGCCGCTACTACAATAAATTTAGGCTCAAATGCCTTTAGCTCGCTAACTATCGCCTCATCTTTTAGCGTATTTGGTGTAAAGACTGGTACGCCTACTAGCTCGTTTTGCGCGTAAATCTTGACCTCGCTTGGGGTTAAAATTTGCTTTCTGCCAACTGGCTTATCGGGCTGGGTAAAGACAGCTTTTATATTAAAGCCGGCTTCTTTTAGGTGCCTAAGTATCCTAACCGCATAATCAGGCGTTCCCATAAAAACTACATTCATCACTTTCCTTTAAAATTAACGCACTATTTAGCAATGCTCTTATTTTGATCTTCGTTTTTGCTATCCCACGGCCAAGAAGTGCAAGGATCTTCTTTCCAATCAATCTTTTGAAACAGTAAACTTCCTAGCTCATCAAGGCTAATTTTGCCGTTATGATTGATATCTAACCTCTTAAATTCCTGCCCAGTGCATAGATCTGGCGCTATTTTTAGAGCTTGGGGCGCTTTGCATGTTACCCACTCATCTAAATTTAGCGTTCCGTCGCGATTATTATCATTAAAATCCAAAAGCATATATGCTGGATCGGCTGGATCGCAGCTATATGCGCTAAGGCAAAATAGCATAATGCAAAACATTTTCTTCATTTTATATTCTTAAATTTCTAAGTTCAAAGCACTAAAAAGTCGCAACTCAAAGCTCTTTTTTTAGTAGCTCAAGCAGTGCAAATTTAAGTTCGTCGATGTTCTCGTTTGTCGCTGACGAGATCGGCAAAATAAAGTATGGTTTTTTGGCATCAAAGCTGTATAGGTCTTGCTTATAGATAAATTTACCATCTTGTTTTGGTTCTAAATTTATACTTTTCATAAATTCTTTTACTTTTTCATCTAAATTTTCCGCCGCATCGACTCTAGTAATCGCGATAGCATAGTCTCTGTTAGCAAGTACCTTTGAAAATTTAGCGACCTCCTCTTTTAGTACGCTAAACTGCTCGCTCATACTTCTGTAATTCGCACTATCTATCATGAAAAGCAAAATTTTATTTCTCTCGATGTGCTTTAAAAACTGCACGCCAAGGCCACGTCCGTCGCTCGCTCCCTCAATGATACCAGGGATATCAGCCATGACAAAGCCACTAAACTCATCAACCTCAACAAGTCCAAGCTTTGGCGTAAGCGTGGTAAATTCGTAGTTTGCGATCTGTGGTTTGGCGTTTGAGACGGCTGAAATAAGTGTTGACTTGCCGACATTTGGAAAGCCAACAAGGCCTACGTCAGCTATAAGTTTTAGCTCAAGTCTGACCTCCACGCTCTCTTCTGGCATGCCTTTCTGAGCGTACTCTGGGGCTTGGTTGATAGAGTTTTTAAAGTGAAAATTTCCAAGTCCGCCCTTACCACCTTTTAGAAATAGCGTCCTTTGTCCCTCGTTTACCATGTCGCAAAGTAGCTCATTTGTCTGCGCGTCATAGACCGCCGTTCCTGGTGGCACGATGAGCTCTAAACTCTCACCCTTTTTACCAGTCATGCGTCTGCCCATGCCAGCCTCGCCGTCGCTAGCTCTCATAGCCCTTTTACCCTTGTAGTTTGCCAGCGTGTGGGTGTTGTTGTCGCAGACAAAATATACATCCCCGCCGTCGCCGCCGTCGCCGCCATCTGGTCCGCCTAAAATGACATGCTTTTCACGGCGAAAGCTTACTGCACCAGCTCCGCCATGACCTGAGCTTAGGGTTAATTTCACACTATCTATAAACATTTTTTGCCTTAAATTTTTTATTTGGATTATATCTAACTTTACTGAAATTTAAATCGTGGTATTTTAATTAAAACAAGCATAAGTGGCGTATTATAAAGCTTGAGTAAAAAGTTATTGATTGGTATAAATTTTTATCTTAAAAGGCTATTTGAAATATTCTAAATATTAATTAATTTTTTGATTTTTAAATGATTTTAAAAGAAAAAGGGGCTTTCGCCCCAAGGATTACGCAGCTGGATAAACCGAAACTTTTTTTCTATTTTTATCTAGTCTTTCGAATTTAACGAAACCGTCGATTAGCGCAAAAATCGTGTGATCTTTGCCTAGACCGACGTTGCTGCCCGCGTGAGTGGCGGTACCGCGCTGGCGGATGATGATGTTGCCCGCGCGAACGAATTCGCCGCCGAATTTTTTAACGCCTAAGCGTCGTCCGATACTATCTCGGTTATTCTGGGTTGAGCCTTGACCTTTTTTGTGTGCCATATCTTATCTCCTTAAGCTGCGATACTTACGACTTTTACGCGTGTAAACTGTCTTCTAAAACCGCGTTTTAGTTTTGAGTCTTTGCGTCTGCGTTTTTTGTAAATAACGACTTTTTTATCCTTGCCCTCGTTTACGACTTCAAGAACGACTTTCGCACCCTTTACGAACGGCGCGCCTACCTTTACTTCACCGTCGTTTACGCACAAAACGTCCGTAATCTCGACTGATGATTTTGCTTCAGCACTGAAATGGTCAAGCTTAAGATATTCGCCTTCGCTGACGCGATACTGCTTGCCGCCGTGCTTAAATATAGCGTATTTTGACATACTCTACCTTTCTAAAATTTGGTAAGACCAAAAAGCGCTTTTGGATTTCAAAAGACTTGGGGAGCTTTGTTGGTTGTAAGAGACGGATAATACCCAAAAATTTATAAATTTAAGTTGAATGAGGCGGAAATTTATCCGCCTTTTTGTTTAGTTTAGTAGTCGAGTTCCGGTTTTGGGGTCTTTTCGGTAGATGCAGGGAATGACGGATATTCAACTTTAGGCATTTTGCCTGTTAATGAATTTAAAAACATCACTATATCAGCAGCTTCTTTATCATTTATCTCGATACCTAGCTGTACGCTACCCATCATCTTGACGGCATCTTTTAGAGACCAAACCGCGCCGTTGTGAAAATACGGAGCCGTTAGCTCGATATTGCGTAGCGTAGGAGCTTTAACTAGGCCGTTTGCATCGCCTTTAAAGTCGCCCAAATTTGCAAATTCGTATTTGCCCGCAACCTCAAACGGCTGTAAGGTACCGCCCAAATTTATACCGTTGTGGCATGTGGCGCAGCCTTTGTCGATGAAGGTTTTTAGGCCTTTTTTCTCAGCGCCGTTTAGCGCAGCTTCGTCGCCTTCTAAAAATTTATCAAATCTAGACGGAGTTACGAGCGTTCTTTCAAAGATACCTATCGCAGTCGTTACTAGCTCAAAGCTCACATCGCTATTAAACGCAGCCTTAAACTC
>NZ_JBQNCH010000001.1:0-125161 GCF_052169515.1 Campylobacter sp. | reverse complement strand
AAATAGATAGGAACGCTATGCGTTCCTATTAATGGGTTAGTTTTTGCGTGTATTCTTAAATTTTATAGCTTGCAAGCTCGTCTAATAAGTCTTGCAAAGTAATCTTTTTTAGTTCACTTTCTAGAGCTTTTTGTGCTTTTAAAAAGTGACCAGTCAAAAGCCCCTCGATCTTGCCACCAAGTGGGCAGGCTTTGGGTGAGTCAGAGTGGATCTTGAAAAGTTTTTCTTTATCATTTACTGCGTTAAAAATTTCAAGCAAATTTATATCTTTTGGCTCTTTCGCAAGACTCACACCACCAACTCCAGCTACAATATTCACGAGTCCTGCAGCCTTTAGAGTGCCAAGCAGACGCCTAACTATGACAGGATTTGTGTTTATACTGCCTGCTATAAATTCGCTTGTGACTTTTTCGTCTTTAAAAAAACAAGCTGCTAAAACTACATGGATCGCGGTTGAAAACTTAATCCCTACTTGCATAATCGTCCTTGAAATTTTTTCTGATTATACTTTAAATTTTTACTAAAAGCAGTTTTAGATTTAACATAGCTGGCTTTTTGTGCCAGCTATGTTAAATCTATAATTTTATACTCTCTCGCCGACTGCCGTAAAGCGTTTTTGTATAAAATTTTTGTTTTTTAGTTCATCTATGATCGCAAGCGCAAGGTCTGCGTAGCTTATATGGCTCTCATTTTTTGAGTTTAAGATGAGATTGTCTCCACCAAGCACGTATTTACCAGTACGAGTACCATTTGCGTCGTAGTCACCTGTTGGGATTACATACATCCAAAGTACGTCCGATTAGTTTTTGGCTCGAAAAACGACTCCGCAGCCGCCCTTGCCACTCCCATATACTCATGTGGGAAGTCAGGCGTATCCATAGCCATCGTACCTTTGTCGTCCACCAGTAGTGTGCCAGCGCCACTAACTATTATGATGAGCCTTGTACTGCTACCACTTAGTAAATTTATAAGATGGATTGCTACCTTTTTATATAAAGGGAAGGTCACATCAGTAAAAGTGCCAAATGCGCTGATAACGGCGTCAAAGCCTACTAGATCCGCCTTTGTAAGCTCAAATATATCTTTATAAAAAACCTTAACACTACTATTTTTATACTCTTTGTTTCTAACGATCGCTGTAATGTCGTAACCTTGGTTTAGGGCCTCGTTTACTAAATTTACGCCGCTCTTGCCGTTTGCGCCTATGATTGCTAATTACATTGTTTATCCTTTGAGATTTTTAAATTTATAGCCAACTTGGCTTTACATCTGTGACTATCACGCCATCGTCCATGGTGTATTGCTCTAGGCTACCTTTTTTGCTCTGTATGCAGATCATTTTTATACCACTTTTGCCAGCTCTAAAACACCTTTTGCCTTCTGGGTCTATGCGTAGTGTGTCACCTTTGCTTACTTTTAGCACTTCACCGTCGATGAAAAGCTCGCCATCACCTTCTAAGATAATGTAAAGCTCCTCGTTTTGTTTGTGTGAGTGGATAAATGGTACGCTCACATTTGCTGGAAGTTCGTTTATAGAAACTTCACAGCCGCTTAAATTTAAAGCTTCTTTTAGCTCGACTCTTGGCTCGTTAGCGATTTTTACAACTTGATAATTTTTCATTTTGTTCTCCTTTTTTGTTGTAATATTTTTATTTACAACTGATGTGTGAAGTATAATATTTTTTAGTTGTAATGTCAAGAGTTACAACTAAATTTTTTCAAATTTTTATAAATTTGGCTAGAATTCTCAAAAATTTTTTAGGAGTAAATTTGTAAAATAGCGCCTTTAAAACGCTAAAGAGCATAGCCACAGAGCACAATAAAAAGCTTATATTGACATTCGCTTTGGTGCTAGCCGAGAACGGACTCTTTCTAGCCTACCCGATATTTGCAGGCTTTGCGATCAATGCAATCATACAAGGCAACACGCTAAACGCCATTGTTTACGCACTTTTTGTGCTTATAGCGTGGCTTATGGGAGCTATCAGGCGCCGCGTGGATACGCAAGTCTTTGCAGGCATCTACGCAAAGCTCGCCGTAAACGTCATCATGAATGAAAAACAAAACGCCAAAGACGACTCCGCTATCATCGCTAGAGTGGCACTTTCACGTGAGTTTGTAAATTTCTTTGAGACGCACTTTCCGATGTTTTTTACCTCGGTTATTTCTATCATCGGCTCAGCATTTATGCTCATCTTTGTCGAGCCAAAGGTGGCTGTGGCGTGTTTTGGAGTGATGGTCTTTTTTCTTATATTTTTGCCAAGATATGTTAAGAAAAATGATGATCTTTATCTTCGCTTAAATGACCGACTAGAAAAAGAGGCAAAAGTTATAGGTGTTTTTAACAAAAGCACTCTAGATAGGCACTACGACATCGTTTCTAAATTTCGCATAGCGATCTCAAACAGGGAAGCGGTGAGCTATTTTATCATCGGTGTTAGTGCTTCGGTACTCTTTTTAGTGGCAATAATGGTACTAAGCTCGCAGCAGACAAACGCCGGCCACATCTACTCCGTGATGACTTACATTTGGAATTTTGTCATCAGCCTTGACGACTCACCAACACTCATCGAGGAATTTTCAAATTTAAAAGACATCGGCAAGAGGATCGACGCCCAAAAAAAGGACAATAATGCACAACAAGAGCGTTCTTAGAAATTCGTTTTTACTTATTTTTACTTTTATGGTGTTTGAGGCTGTTTTTGGCTTTCTCTCAAACTCTCTTGCACTCATCAGTGATGCCTTTCACATGCTCTCAGATGCAGCTGCGCTATTTTTGTCGCTCATGGCGTTTAAAATTTCAGAAAAAAGAGCAAATTTAAAAAAGACCTTCGGCTATAAAAGGGTCGAGATCATCGCTGCTTTTGTGAATGCCTCGGCTCTTATTGCCCTAGGTATTTTTGTGATAATTGAAGCGTTTGTGAGATTTTTTAGCGAGCCGCAGATCGAAGCCGAAACGATGCTTGCTATTAGCATTTTGGGGCTTATTATAAATTTGATCGTAGCTATTTATATGCATAAAAGTAGCGATATAAAAGAGAATTTAAATATAAAAGGAGCTTATCTTCACGTCCTTGGTGATACGCTTGGTTCGGTTGGAGCGATCATTGCAGCACTAGTCATCATGAAATTTGGCCTTACGCAGGCTGATAGTATTGCAAGTATATTTGTTTCGATACTTATCATAAAAAGTGGCTTTGGCTTGCTAAAGGATAGCTTTAATATCCTTATCGAAGCCGTGCCGCTCGATCTTGACACGGATGAAATTTTAGCTATCATAAAAGGCGTGGATGGCGTTAGACAGGTGCATGATCTACATATTTGGGCGATAAGTGCTGGTTCAAATGCACTCATAGCCCATGTGGTGGTGGATGATGTGCTAAGTGTAGGAGAAATTTCAAAGATGATAAAGCGCATCGAGCATGAGCTATCTCATGTTGGCATTGGTCATGTCACTCTACAGTTTGAGAGCAGCAGTCATGGACATAAAGATGAGCTCATCTGCGAGCTAAATGACGAGGAGGATCACTGCGGACATCATCACTAATCTATGCTTTATTAACGACCTTTTTGGTTGCTTCTATCTTTTTGTCAGCCCAAAGCACGACATTTTTTATAACTAGCTTTTCGATAGCTTTTATGAAATTTTCCATAAATTCGTAGTCGATTTTATCATTTAATGTCGGTATAAATATAAATTCATTTTTGACTTTATTCCAACCGGCTTTATTTTCGTATCCAAATTTATACTTAATTGATTTTTGCATTGAAGTAGCAAAAAATAGTAATAACTCTTTATGGGCATTTTTAGTCTTTGGCTTAACTAAATAAGCGTTATATAAAACACCAGTTTCTTGAGGTTGTGCATATACATTGCCCGTTGATACCGCCCCATCATTCACTATGTCGATCGTCATGCTTGCCGACTGAAAATCTCGTTTTCTACCATAATACATAATCCCATTATCGCCATCTTTTGCATTAACTAACGGCAAGTCAAATTCACTGGTTTGTATCTTTGATATATCTCTTACCTTATCAAAATTATTTTTTAAAAATTTCAATTCTAACTTTTCAAATAAATCGCCGATTTTAAATTCCTTTGCTACCCCCCCCCATTTGTCAAATTCGTCAAATTTCTTAATAGCGGATTTTTCGGCATCAGTTAGTTCGTAATTTTTAAGTCCAGTTACCGCGAGATACGCGTCGAGCTCTTCGATAAATTTTTCCATAAAGGAAAAATTTATCTAGCCTCCTAGCGTCGGCAAAAGAATTTTTGTATTATAGAAAAGTCTTTCAAAATCTCTAACTAAACTGCCTTGATAAATTTTTTGATTTTTATTTAAAAGAACTATAAAATATTGAGCTACCTTACTATTAAAATAATCAAATTTTGGATAAATAGTTTTAGTAAACTGCCCTGCGTAAAAATCCTTTTCCATATAAAAAAACTGCATTCCAAGCATTCCAACCGCCAGTGAATTACCTGATATTTTATGCTCCTCATCCAAATAATCGACATAGCCTGCAATACCATTATTTAAAACTGTTCTTGTGAAATATGGATAAACTCCATTCTCGGAAAAATTAAAACTATCTTTATTTAGTTGTGGATTTGACTTCACATTAAATAATTTATCAAGCCTAATTTTTTCAAATTTCCCGCCACTTGCTTTAAATTCTTGCTCTAAATTTGCAATTCGTTGGCTTACAATACTGCTTCTACTGGGACTATCCTTTTTTAAAATTTGCGACACTTCCCAGCTTAGATAGTCGCTTACGCTCTTTTTAAAATCCGCTAGCGTTGGCATAGCATCGATCTTCTTATGCTGATCAAAATTCCAATCAGAGCCACTATTTGTTATCAAGTCCTCGACAAAAATTTCGTCTAATTTCCAAAGCCTCGGATCTACTTTCGCGGCTCTACCAGCTTTATAAATTTTAACTATATCAGCGTATCTTTGCGTAGGTTCGTCTAGCTCCTGCAATGAGCGAGAAGTTCTTTTATAGCCGTCATTTCTAAAGTCTATAAATTTAACCGAGCGTTCGAAGTCGTGCGGTTCGTGTGCTTTAAAAATATAAATACTCGTTTGAACTCCCGCGACTGGCACAAAAAGATCAACTGGCATTTTTATGCTTGCCAGTAAAGTGTGGGATTTTAAAATTTGTTGATTTGATTTCACGGCTTTGCCGCTACCTGCACTATCTTGGATGATTATGGCGCCAAGCCCGCCCTTTGCCATCCTATCAAGTCCATAAGCAATAAAGGGCATACCATTTTCATCAAACGTAAATGGTGGGTTTAGCAAAATTCTATCAGCTTTAAAATTTGAGTAAAGTTCGTCTGGGCGATTAAATGCACTGCCGTGTTCTATTCGTGCTGAACCATCGCCACGCAATATCATATTAGTAGCCGCAAGAGTATACATTTCGGCATTTAGTTCTACGCCTAGAAGCTGATTTCTTTTGATCTCATCTATCTTTTTTAGAGCTTCGCTACTTCCTTTGGCGTAATTTTCGTTAGCGTTTTCTATCATTATCTGCATCGCAGAGATGAGAAAGCCAGCGCTTCCGGTAGCCAAATCCATAATGCGGTTATCTTTGTTTATATCTAGAATTTCAGCCATCATTTTAGTTATATAAGGTGGAGTAAGCACGATACCAAGCTCTTTGCCATCACCTAAAGCATATTTTAAAAACTCGCTATACATTTCACCCATCACGTCGATATGCCCAAAGCTTTCGCCGCCTGAGCCATCTATCTTTTGAAAAATATTTCTATATAAAAACGTGAAAATTTGTTTGGTAGTGCTAGAATTTTCTTTCAATAAATGTGCAACTTCTTTGTCGTTTGGTTTAGTTTCATCTATCTCGTCTCGTTGTGAATTTTTTGAAATTTCATTAAAGGAAGCTAGCATTAAATTTAGCTTTTCGGACGGAATTTTTTTATTTTTTAAAAATGAGCTTATGCGACTAGTTATACGAATACTATCTCGCTCATTATCTAGCTGAGAACCTTTCAAGTCATCAGGTGTTAGTCCGTAGTTCTCTTTTATGTCTTGCATTGAAAGCAGCATCCCAGAGACGTAAAGGACTCGTTGCGGAGCGGTGATATTGTGATTATGCATTAGTTTGTTTAGTTTTTTAGCATAAATTTTAAGAATTTCGCGTGATGTAATTAAAAATCTGTGTTTATCTTCATCAGTTAATTTGGCATCTTTGTAAAAATTTTCAAAACTCTTTTTATTTTCAAGGAAATTTAAAGTTTTATAATTATCCATAAATTTAAACGTAAGTTCGCTACTGCCCCAAACAAAATATACGCAAATTTGTAGGTTTTCTTCACTATCGCCAGCAATACCGATTGCAACAGCTTCATGATATTTGCCACTTGCGATTATTGAACGAGCATAATGAAGTGCACCATTTACAGCATAGCCTGATATGGAATTGTCGTCAAATTTCATCTCGTTTTTATCTTTGTCTTTAGCGATTAATTTTTTCAAACCGAATTTATTTTCTATAATTACGGGAATTTTATAAATTTCCAAGCTAAAATCTGGAACCCCAAAATTTTCTTTAGCTTTTGTTTTAGCTGAACCCTTTAATGCTTCCTTTAAATAGGGTGTCATCGCTTGCTTTTCATTAAAATCACGCGATTTTTTAAGTCCTAAATTTTTAAAAATAGCCTTTACATAGTCATCAACATCGTTTTCATACTGCCACTTCGACATAAGCCCTCTTTTTTGAAAGTTTTAGACGGCATTTTAGCGAAAAATATATGGAAATGATAAAAATATATTTATTAGTGTTTAAATCAACTTTGGGCAAAATAAAAGCCAAAAATTTAACAAAAAAGTAAAAGAGTAAATGAAAAATATTAGAAATTTTAGCATCATCGCTCATATCGACCATGGCAAAAGCACACTAGCTGATCGGCTTATTCAAGAATGTGGAGCTGTTAGCGACCGCGAGATGAGCTCGCAGATCATGGACACGATGGACATAGAAAAAGAGCGTGGCATCACGATAAAAGCTCAGTCTGTTCGCCTAAACTACATGTTAAATGGTGAAAATTTTGTTTTAAATTTGATCGACACTCCAGGTCACGTCGACTTTAGTTACGAGGTGAGCCGCTCTTTGGCTAGTTGCGAGGGTGCACTACTTGTAGTGGACGCTAGTCAGGGCGTGGAGGCACAGACCATTGCAAACGTCTACATCGCACTTGAAAACAACCTAGAGATCATCCCAGTTATAAATAAGATCGACCTGCCAGCGGCCGATCCTGCTAGAGTAAAGGATGAGATCGAGCATATTATAGGACTTGATTGCTCTGGAGCGATCGAGGTGAGTGCAAAAAGTGGTATCGGTATAAAAGAGCTACTTGAAGCAATCATTACGAGAATTCCTGCACCAAATGGCGATGCAAACAAGCCTACAAAAGCACTTATTTATGATAGCTGGTTTGACAATTATCTTGGTGCACTAGCACTCGTTCGTGTATACGACGGCACTATCTCAAAAAACGATGAAATTTTGGTAATGGGAACTGGCAAAAAGCACATCGTGCTTGATCTCATGTATCCAAATCCTATCGCTCCTATCAAGACAAAGAGCATCGCAGCTGGCGAGGTTGGTATCGTCGTGCTTGGGCTAAAAAACGTTAGCGATGTCCAGGTGGGCGATACGATTACACAGGCTAGAAACCCGTTAAAAGAGCCAGTAGGTGGCTTTGAGAGGGCTAAGCCTTTTGTATTTGCCGGACTTTATCCGATTGAAACTGATAAATTTGAAGATCTGCGTGACGCACTTGATAAGCTAAAGCTAAATGACAGCTCTATAAGCTACGAGCCAGAGACCTCGGTCGCGCTTGGATTTGGTTTTAGAGTGGGCTTTTTGGGTCTGCTTCATATGGAGGTCGTTAAAGAGAGGCTGGAGCGTGAATTTGACCTAGATCTCATCGCCACAGCACCAACTGTAACGTACGAAGTAATGCAAACAGATGGTATAAATTTAAAAATTCAAAACCCAAGCCAGTTGCCACCTGTAAATAAAATAGACTCTATCCTTGAGCCATACGTGAAGGCTACTATCATCACGCCAAGCGAATTTTTGGGTAATATCATCACACTTTTAAACAACCGCCGTGGTATCCAGACAAAGATGGACTACATCACGCCAGAGCGCGTGCTGCTTGAGTATGACATACCTATGAACGAGATTGTTATGGACTTTTATGACAAGCTAAAATCAAGCACAAAAGGTTATGCGAGTTTTGACTATGAGCCGAGCGACTACCGCGTAGGTGATCTAGTGAAGCTTGATGTTAAAGTAGCAGGTGAAACAGTCGATGCACTCTCTATCATCGTGCCAGAAAGCAAGGCACAAACAAAGGGTAGAGACTTTGTAAAGGCGATGAAAGAGATAGTGCCACGCCAGCTTTTTGAAGTGGCGATACAAGCGAGCATCGGCAACAAAATCATTGCTAGAGAAACTGTAAAATCAATGGGCAAAAACGTCACAGCTAAGTGCTACGGCGGCGATATCACGCGTAAGAGAAAGTTGCTTGAAAAGCAAAAAGAGGGTAAGAAGCGTATGAAGGCCATTGGTAAGGTGAATTTGCCGCAGGAGGCGTTTCTCTCTGTCTTAAAAATAGACTAACGGCTTATCTTTTGTGCTCTTTTGAAAGAGTTAGTAAAATTTTGGCTTGATGGACTATCTGTTCTATCTGCACCAAAATTTCACGTCACAGCTTTCAAAATCATCACAAAATATTTCGCCTTGTTTCGAGGTGGCGATATTGCCGCAGCAAGTATCTTATTTTGGTGGATAGGTTTTGATTAAAATTTAAATGCTAAATTTGTAAAAAGGAGCACTATGCCATTTGTGAAAATTTGTGTGACAAAAGAGGGCGATAGTCCGAGTGTAGAGCAAAAAGAGAAGATGATAAGCGGAGTCACTAAACTAATAAGCGAAATTTTAGGAAGAAATGCTCAAAATACTGTTGTTATCATCGACGAGATAGACACTAATAATTACGGCATAGCAGGAGAGAGTGTGAAAAATCTTCGTAAAAAACAAAACGAGCAAAAGGAAGTGAAATGCTAAGAACGACACTACTAGCGATATTTGCGGCTATTTTTTTAACAGGATGTATGGCAAAAGCCAGCCTTTGCCTCTCATGTGAAGGTATAGACGGCATGCAAAGTGCGAGCATAAATAGTCAAGACAAAATGTACTTTGAGGAAGTTTTGCGTATCCCAGCTGACTGCAGTGCATGCAAGGGCAGAGGAGATGGTCTTTTTATAAATGGTGTTAAATACAAAAGTGATGTAGCGATAAACTGCTGCTTGGAAAAAAATATGATCGATACCAATGTTGGATTAAAAAAGGTCTATTTTCATAGGATCGTCGATGCTAGAAGTAGTGCAAGATCAATATATTACACAGGCGTTGAAGGAAACAGTGCAGTTTTTAACTCAAACCCACGTCTTGAAGTGCTTTTTTACATGTTTTTGCAGCGTGAGTTAAATTCTCGTGGTATCGTTGTTGTTGATACACAAACATCACCTTATACATATAGGCTTGATTTTAGATTTGACGAGCTCAGAGGAAGTTACTCAGGAGCTTCAGAAATTTTAAATGGTCATCTAAATGGCCTTCTTGTGCTTTCAAATATAAATTTCAAAAAAACTTTACCTATCTCGACTAGGCACCATGTAGAGAAGCTTGAGGCTTCAAAATCTGAGCAGTTTGACTTTTTTATTGCACTTTTAGTTAAGCAAGCCGCAATAAAAGTAGCCGATGAGATCACTAAACTTTAAAAGGAAAAACGATGAATAAATTTAAATTTTTAGCTATTTTTGGACTTTTTGTTTTGCTTTTAACCGGTTGTGCACCAAGTCAAAGCGTTGTCGCATTTGATCCGTATAAGGCTGCTGCGAGCCAACAAAATAGCGGCTTTGAAGCTTATATAAGCGCAGTGCATGACAACCGCAAAAACAAAAGTACCATTGCTACGATCACTGATGGCAAAGGAACTGTAAAAGAATATGTTGTGCTTCAAAACGATCTTGCTGCTTATTTTAGCGATTCGCTCAAAAAAGAGCTTATGGCGCGCGGTGCAAATGTGAATGGCATGGGTGGAGTTGTTGTTGAAATTTTTATCAACGAGTTTGAAGCAAATATGAGCGGATATGGTACTGATAATACAAAAGGTAATATTAAGATTACACTTAAGATCCAAAAAGGCGATCAAAGTATCGTTAAAAATATTTCAAATAATCAAACCAAATTTGAGTTGATTCGTACAGGCAGAGCATTTAAGCCATTTTTAACTGATATTATAAACGATGCAGTCAAACGCACAGCAATTGCTATTTTAAATAGCTAATGTTTTGTGCATTTTGCAAGAGCTTTACGCTAAATACATTTTGTAAAATTTGCTCACAAATTTTAAGCGAACCAAGCCCGATAGTAAGAGAACTAGAGGGCTTTAAAATTTATAGCTTTTACGGCTACTCTGAAATAAAAGAACTCATCCACTCCAAGCACCAAATGCATGGATATTTTATATATAAAAATTTAGCCAAATTTGCATTTAAGAAATTTGCTAAAAGCTTTAGCTTTCCGAAGCAAATTTACGCCTTACCGATAGATGATAGAGTTCATTTTGGCTACTCGCACACAGCCATTTTGGCAAATGCACTAAGGGCTAAAAATCTAAAGCCTATATTTCACGCACTGCATGCAACCAGCAAGACCAGCTATAGTGGCAGGGATTTACAATTTAGACAAAATAACCCAAGAAATTTTAAAATCCTAAAAAAGATCACTACTCCAGTTATTTTAGTAGATGATATCGTAACTACTGGCACTACGATACTTGAGGCTAGAAATACTCTAGAAAAAGCTGGCGTAAAAGTACTTTTTGCCTTGGTTTTGGCTGATGCTAAACATTAAATTTTAATTTTTTCTCAAGTCTCTTTGGGCAGAAATTTACATACCTCCAGTAGTAATCTATTTCGTTAGCAGTAGGAGCATGCAAAAGTGATAAATTTATAGATAAAGCATAGTGCCAAGGCGAATCATATTTGAGCCGCATTTTATCGCTAGCTCGAAGTCACTACTCATGCCCATCGAGCAGATAGTTGCACCTTTTGGCTTTAGGCTCTCGTAAATTTTATAAGTTAGCTCAAAGCTCTTTTGAATCTCTTTTGGCTCATCCACATGCGCTCCGATACTCATCACGCCTCTTAGATTAATATTTTTGCACTCGCTTTGGATGCGCTCGTAAATTTCTAGCGCATTTGCTACGCTTACACCTTGCTTTGTATCTTCATTAGCCGAGTTTATTTGAAGCAATGTATCGAGCTTATAGCTGAGCCTTTTATCGACCTCTACTGCCCTTTCAAAGCTATCGCAGCTTTGCCAAAGTGTGGGCTTTAGACTTATCATTTGATTTATTTTGTTATTTTGCAAGCGGCCGATCATATGCCATTTTATATCAGTAAAATTTTGCAGTTCTAGCTCTTTTTTGGCTAGCTCTTGGACTCTGTTTTCGCCAAAATTTCTCTGTCCTTGTGCGTAAAGCTCTCTTACTTCAGCGCTTGTGACATTTTTGCTAACGGCGATTAGCGTCACGTCTTTGCCTAAATTTTCGATCTTTTCTAATAGCTCGTTTAAAACTATCATCATAAACCTCCGCTTAATCTCATAATGTCATTAAAAGTTGCAAGTACCATTATGCCAAGCAGCAGTGCCCAGCCGCAGTAGGTGAGCATGATGAGCACTCGCTCATTTACCTCGCGTCTAAAAATCAGCTCATATAGGTTAAAAAGTATGTGGCCGCCATCAAGTGCTGGGATAGGGAATAAATTTAAAACACCTAAATTTACTGAGATTAAAGCGACGATCGTCAAAAGCACGCCAAGACTTATTTTTGCGGCTTTTGAAGTGACATCAGCGATCTGCACGATGCCTCCCACCTCTTTTAGTGGTACGGCTCCACTTACTAGTTTGGTAAAGCTTTTAAAGATAAGCTTTGAGGCTTCGAGTGTCTCGTCATAAGCAAATTTTAGACTATTTAGGCCTGTATGATAAATTTTTACTACTTCGCCATTTGGAGAGATCCCGATCAATGGACGCTGCACCTTTTCATTAAATAGATTTACCGTCTCGCCTATCTTTGGTGTTAAATTTATGCTTAAAATTGAGCCGTTTCTATCTATCAAAATGGTGCTAGGCTCAAGTTTTACATTTTTACTGATCTCATCCCACTCGTTTATTTTTACGCCATTTATCTCTAAAATTTTATCATTCTTAGCTAGACCAGCATTCGCAGCTGCCGAGCCATCCGCTATATGACCGACGCTTGGTGCAAGCCTCTCAACGCCGATAAATCCAAGCAAAATGTAGATAAAAAAGGCCAAGATAAAGTTGAAAAACGGTCCTGCAAAAAGGATGTAAATTCGCTTTAGTGGACTTAGCACATTGTAGCTATCGGCATCGTAGTTTTTGGCCTTTGGGTCGGTGTCGTCTTGACCTTTTAGTTGTACGTATCCACCAAGTGGGATCGCGCTTAGACAGTAGTCGGTGCCGCCAACATTTTTGGTGTAAATTTTCTCGCCAAATCCGATACTAAAGGTGTTTACCTTTACGCCAAGCATTCTTGCTGCCAAAAAGTGTCCAAGCTCGTGAAAAAATATGAGAAAACTAATGGCTAAAACAGTCACTAAAAAATAAAACGAATACGCATAAAGCCCAAGGCAAAGCAGGGCCAGCGTGAAAAAAATGCCTTTCAAAACTTACCTTTTTTTGAAAAAATTGATGAGATTTTAGCCAAAGTTTATAAATTTACTCTCAAATGGTTTTTAGCTAAAAATTTCCCTTAGCCAAGATGTGACTTTACCTTTATTTAGACCTTTGCTTGCGCTTATATTGGTCATGTCTTTGTTGTCTATGTCAAAATTTATATGAAAATAAGACTTCACTTGGGTGATAAATGGCTTTAGATTTAAAATATCAGGGCGGAGCAAAGCATCACTTGGCAACTCTTGCAAAAAGCTCATACCGTCATCGTTAAAATTTATTCTAGCCCTTGGCACAGCGTCGTTTCTAAGCTCTATCTCAAATGTATGGTCATTTATAAAAGGGGCAAAAAGGCGAATTTCTAAGTGAAATTTACCGGCTAGCTCATCATCGCTTAGTCCTTGATTGCTAAACCAGTAGCCAAAATTTACAGCATTTAGTGAGATATTAAAATCATAAGGATCAGCAGGGCTTACGCCTATACTGCGCAAAAGCTCATATATAGGCAGTTTTGCTTGCAAGCCACCATAATAGTCATAAAGCTTGGCAAGTAGCGGATGTGTGCGGCCAGCCTTCTCTTGCAAGCGTAAAATTTCAAAGATGTATCTGTGTGCAAACGAGCGGTGCGATACCGAGCGAGTAGCTTGCATATTTAGATAGTCTAAAATGTCAAGGCTTTTTGAAAAGCTCATCGCACTCCAAATGCCACGCAAAGTCTCTACGTCGTTATCAAACGTATCAAATTTATCCGCATGGGTTTTGTCGTATTCTAAAGCGCAGCTTAATAAAAATTCATTTAGCTCAGGGCTGATTACAGCGCCAATTTTTTCTAAATTTTTAGCATCGTGATAAAAATTTGTGTTGATGATCTTTTGATTTAGTTTTTTAGCTTGTTTTTGCAGTGCTGGCTCTAATTTTGCAGTGCGTTCTAAAATGATCTCTTTTAATTCGTAGCTCAAATTTAGCTCTTTTTCATCGCTTTTATGTAGGCAAAAATGTACTCAAATCCAGAATAAAGCGTAAGCGCAACAGCTATCCAGAGCAAAAGCTCTCCACAAGGCCAGCTCATCAGTAAAAATCCAACCGCAAACATCTGCGAGACGGTTTTTACTTTGCCAGCCATCGAAGCTGCGACCTCGACGCCATCACTTGCCATCACGACACGAAAGCCGGTTATAAAAAATTCTCTTACTAAGATAAGATAGACAGCCCAAGCACTAGCCCTTCCAAGCATCATAAGGCCTAAAAATGCAGCAAGAATTAGCATCTTGTCTGCCAGTGGATCAAGGATCGCCCCAAGCTTTGTCTTTTGATCCCAGCTTCTTGCGATGTAACCGTCAAAAAAGTCAGTTACCGAGGCGATAACAAAAATAAGAGCTGCGAAGTAGTTTATCCAGCTCATGTGAATTTGCGTAAAAATTCCTGGCGCATTTACGAGCATAAAAAACATAAGCGGAGCCAACAGTATCCTAAAAAACGCTAAAGAATTTGGTAAATTTAAACTCACAAATATGCCTTTATGCTTAGAAATTTCACTCTCATTTAAAAGTCGTGCCACCATCTATTATAAATGTGTGCCCAGTCACCCAGCTAGCTTTTGGTGAACACAAAAATAGACATGCTCCGGCTAGATCGGTCGGCTGTCCCATGCGGTTTAGTGGGCTAAGTTTTGCTGTCATATCGCGCACCTCTTCGTAGTTGGTAAAGGCTCTTAGTGCGTCTGTCTCGATAGGGCCGCCACTTACGACGTTTACACGGATATTTTTCTCGCCAAGCTCGGTCGCAGCATATCTTGCCATCGCCTCAACGGCTGCTTTTGCTGTGCCGTGGCCTGCATAGTTTTCGATATAGACTAAATTTCCAGTAGAACTTAGGCTGATGATGCTACCACCACCCACTTTTTCCATGCGTTTTGCAGCTTCTTGAGTGCCTACGACAAAGGCATTTACTGTTGCTGTAAAGATATTGTTTATACCTCTTGGTTTTAGCTTCATAAATTTAGTGTATCCACCAGCTACCGCACGACCTGAAATGATCGCGTTTGAGATAAAAAAATCAATCCTATCAAAGTCCTCGTCTATCTTTAAAAATAGCTCTTTATAAGTTTCTGGTTCAAGGATATTTAGCGCATAGGCTCTGGCTTTTATCTTAAAATTTGCCTCAAGCTCTCTTGCTTGCTCATTTGCAAGTTCTTCGTTTGAGTTATAGGTAAATGCTATGTTTACGCCAGCTTTTGCAAATTCTTCAACTATGGCTCTACCAATACCTCTAGTGCCGCCACTGATAACTAGCGTTTTACCTTTAAATTCGTTTAGTGTGTCCTTCATTAAAATCCCTTTATTTCATAATTTTTTATTACTTCTTCGATTTTTTTAAAATTTTCTTTACTTGGTTTACAAAGTGGCAAGCGATACTCTAAAGAGTCGATGAGTCCAGCTAGATACATCGCCGCTTTGATCGGTATCGGATTGCTTTCGCAAAAGAGTGTTTTATTTATCGTGTATAGATTGTCGTTTATTAGTTTTGCTTTTTTGTACTCTTCGTTCATTGCAAGGTGCGTTAGCTGAGAAATTTGATCTGGTAATAGGTTTGCAGTGACTGAGATGACTCCCTTACCGCCGTTTGAGAGGATAGGGTAGTTGATTGCATCTTCGCCGCTGATGACTACTAAATTTGGCTCGTGAGCCAGTAGATCGACGCATCTATCGATACTGCCTGTAGCCTCTTTGATACCATAGATATTTTTGCACTCTTTAAAAAGTCTAAAAACGGTCGCTGGCAAGATATCCACGCCAACTCTGCCAGGGACATTATAAAGAAGTACAGGAATTTCAATGCTATTTGCAATGGCTTTATAATGCTCATAAAGTCCTTCTTGTGTTGGTTTGTTGTAATAAGGCGCAACTGAGAGGATGCCATCAGCTCCATGAGCTTGGGCAAATTTAGCGATACCAATAGCCTCGTGAGTGGCGTTGCTACCAGCACCAGCAAGCACTTTAACGTCTGTGCCCTTACATGCATCAACGGCTATTTCTATACAAATTCTATGCTCATCATGAGTTAGAGTTGCGCTCTCGCCAGTGGTTCCTACTGGTACGACTACATCGATGCCATGTTTTATCTGTCTTTTTATCAGTTTCTCAAAGCCAGCTTCGTCTAATTTTTGATTTTTAAATGGCGTAATGAGTGCCGTCATCGCACCTTGAAGCGAATTTTCCACATTTATTCCTTTTTTAAAATTATTGTCGTGCTAGTTTTTTCATTAAAATATCTATTTGCTATATCTTTTAAAAGTTTTGCATCAATTTTATCGATATTTTTTTCAAGTTCATAAAGTGGCTTTATGTCGCCTCTAGCAAGATACGAGCCGTATAAATTTGCAACCTTACTTGCACTTTCAAACGAATAGATAAAGTCGCTTTTGATTAAATTTTTAACTCGCAAAACATCGTTTTTGTCGATAGGTTTGCTTTTAATATCCTCTATAATCTTTAAAATTTCAGCCTCAACCGCAGTTGCCTCGACATCTGGGTTGCAAACTGCTAAAAATATAAATAAATTTTCATCGACACAACTCATATTGTAGGCGTAAATTTGATTTACAAGCATGAGCTCATCGACTAATTTTTGCTGTAAAACCGAGCTTTTGCCGGTAGCTAGATATTCACTTATCGCATTTAGACCTACTTGATCAGCATGCCTAAAGTCTGGAATTTTATAAGCGATCGCAAGCATTTGTGTTTGGCTATCTTTGTAGATAATGGCTCTTCTAGCTCCATCTTGTTCAGGTTCTTTACAGTGGGATTTTGGGATGGCTCTTTTGTTTTTTATTTTGGAGAAATTTTTCTTGGCTAGCTTAAATGCCTCATCCTTGTCGATGTCGCCACTTATCATTAAAATCGCATTTTTTGGTTGATAAAAAGTAGTGTGAAATTCTTTTATATCGTTAATATTCCAGTTTTCTATATCTTTTATAAAACCTATCGGAGTCCAGTGATATGGATGATAGATAAATGCGTGATTGTAGAGTCTAAAGTAGAGGTATCCCATAGGGTTGTTGTCTGTTCGCCACCTACGCTCTTCATGCACCACGTCTCGCTCTGGCTGAAATTCTTTGTCTTTTAGGCTTAAATTTTTCATAAGCTCAGCAAAAAGGCCAAGCGTTTTATCTAAATTTTCATTTGAAGCTTTTATAAAGTAGTGGGTGTAGTCAAAGCCCGTACTTGCGTTATTTACGCCACCAAAGCCCTTTACTATCTCGTCAAATTCGCCAGCACGTAAATTTTTGGTTGACTTGAAATTTAGATGCTCTAGCATGTGAGCTATGCCACTTTTGCCCATCACTTCATTTCTTGAGCCAACTTTATAAAAGACATCTACACTTATCACTTTTGAGCCAGGATTTACCGGCACGTGATAAATTTCAAGTCCATTTTCTAATTTTGTTTTATTAAATTTTATCAATCTTTTACCTTTTATTTTTTAACATCTATGCCGACTGCTTCGCTGATAGAAGCAAAGCCATCTCGCCTTAAAAGCTCTAAAATTTCTAAATTTATATCTCTTGCGATCATTGGCCCTTTAAAGATAAAACTTGTAAAAATTTGCACTAAATTTGCTCCCATTTTTATGCGCTCATACGCCTCTGCTCCGCTATCTATGCCACCACATGCTATAAGTGTGGTTTTGCCGTAAAGCTCATCTGCTATGGCCTTAAACATCTCTTTTGATTTCTGAGCGATCACTTTACCGCTTAATCCGCCAAAGTCTTTTAAATTTGACGAGTGAGAAAGCGTATAATCAACGCTTGTATTTGAGATAAGCACGCCGCTAGCGCCATTTTCTACTGCGCAGCTACAAAGCTTAATCGCATCTTCTTGGCTCATATCTGGAGCGATTTTAAAGATAATTGGTTTTTTAGTAAGTGGTAAAATAACGCTAAAAAGCTCTTTTATAAAATTTTCATCTTGTAATGCTCTTAAATTTGGTGTATTTGGTGATGAAACATTTATGACAAAAGTATCGCAAATTTCACTAAATTCTTTTACTAAAATTTCATAGTCTTTTATTGCATTTTCATTTGGAGTAATTTTATTTTTGCCGATGTTTGCCCAGATTGGTATGGTGAAAGGATATAGCTTTTTAACTCTATTTTTGATAGCTTCGCAGCCATCGTTGTTAAAACCCATCGCATTTTGGATACTCTCTTCGTCTATGAGCCTAAAAAGCCTTGGTTTATCATTGCCAGGCTGCGGTTTTGGTGTAAATGTGCCAAATTCTAAATACCCAAAGCCAAGTGCGGTAAGCGCCTCAAACATCGTGGCGTTTTTATCAAAGCCGCCAGCTATGCCAACTGGATTGTGATAGGTGCTTGAAAATAAATTTTGTTTTAATGCATTGTTGTCTATCACGCATTTATGTGCTAAAAAGCTTAGCGAGCCAGGAAAAATTTTATTTGCTCCGACCATTGCGACTTCAGCGATCTTGTGGGCAGTTTCAGGATCAAATTTAAAAAATATAGATTTTAAAGTATCGTAGTTTAAGCTCATTTTAACCTCTTTAAAATGCCTAAAAATTTGTGGAAATCTTAGCAAAAATCGCCTTAAACTAAGGCTTTACCTTTAAGTTTTGCATAAATTTCATTTCTCTTGCTAAGCTCTTCATCACTTCCAGTATCAACTATCCTTCCGTTGCTTAAAACCGCGATCTTATCAGCACTTTCAACCGTGCTTAAGCGGTGAGCGATGACAAAGATTATCTTTTTGCTTCGAAGGTTGTTTATAGCTTTTGTGATCTCTTTTTCGCTCTCATTATCAAGTGCTGAAGTAGCCTCGTCAAAGATGAGAATTTGTGGATTTTGATAAAGTGCTCTAGCTATAGCGATGCGCTGTCTTTGTCCGCCTGAAAGGTTTGTACCAAATTCGTTTAAAATGGTGTGGATACCATCATCAAGCTTACTCACAAACTCATAGGCATTTGCCATTTTTAGAGCATTTGCGACCGCTTCTTCGTCAAATTCTCTGCCATAAGCTACATTTTTAGCAATCGTATCATTAAAGATATAGACACGCTGTGTTACAAGGCCTATGTTTTGGCGAAGTGAGTGGATCTTGATATCTTTTAAATTTGTATCATTTATTAAAATTTCGCCGCTATTTACGTCGTAAAATCTCATAAGCAGGTTCATAAGTGAGGTTTTTCCACCGCCACTTGAGCCAACAAGGGCTATAAATTCTGACTTATTTGCCTCTAAATTTATCCCTCTTAAAACTTCTTTTTCGCCGTAGTTTAGGTAGACGTTGTTAAATTTGATATGTTTTATCTCTTCGTTTAGCTCTTTTTCGCCATCTTTTATCTCACTTACTTTATCCATCAAGAAAAAGGTTCTCTCGCTTGCAGCAACGGCGTCTTGCATTTTGTTGTATATATTTACTATGCGTTTTAGCGGAGTGTAGAGCATAAAAAGTGCAGTTAAAAATGAAAAGAAAGCACCCATGTTTATGTTACTGTCGATGACATCTTTGCCACCCACTATGATAACGGCTGCAACTCCGATAGAGCCTATAGTTTCCATTAATGGGCTTACTAGCTGCTCGATTTTTACGGTTTTAAGATTTAGTTTAAAAAATTTATTATTTTCTTCAACAAAGCGTGAATGCTCGTATTTTTGGGCGTTATTTGCCTTGATTATCTCGATATTTGTAAAAATTTCGCTCAAAGCTGAAGTGATATCAGACGTCTTTTCTTGTGACTTTTTGGAAATTTTCTTCATCTTTTTTGCAAGACGAGAAATCGGATAAATCGCTATTGGCATAACTACAAGTGCAAAAAATGCTAGCTTTGGGCTTTGATATATGACTACACAAAGTAGGCCAATAATTGTTATAAATTCCCTTGCAAACTCAGGTATCATGCTTGAGACTATCGATCTTATGCGGTCGATGTCGTTTGTGGTTCTACTTATTAGCTCGCCTGTTCGAAAATCATTAAAAAATTTCATATCCAAAGTTAGTAAATTTTCGACCATCTTCTCACGAAATCTTCTAATCGTATCCTGTCCGATATATGCCGTAAAATAAGCCTGCATAAATGTGCCTATATTTTTTAGTACATAAATGGCAATGATCGCACATGGCAGCATATAAAGCAGTGTTTCGTTTTTTTCAACAAAAATTTTATTTAATACAGGCTCTACTAGATACGCACTAACCGCTGTTCCACCACTTGCAAGGGCCATACCGATAAAGGCTAGGATAAAGTGTGGAATGTAGTCTTTAAAATATGGGCCAAAGCGTTTTAGCACATCTTTTAAGCCAAAGTTATTCATTATTTCTCTCCCAAACTGCGCCATTTGGCGTATCCATGATAGAGATGTTTATCTTTGCTAGCTCATCTCTTATCTCATCAGCCCTTGCAAAATTTCTCTCTTTTTTGGCTATCGCGCGCTCATCAAGAAGGCTTTTGATTTGCTCTTTTTGCTCGTCACTTACACCAAACTGAAAATACTCAACATAATTTGTACTAGCAATGCCTAAAATTTCACTTATTAGCTCTAAATTTGCCACTATTTCGGACTTATAGACTTTATCTTTTGGGTTTGTATCAAGCCTTTCATTTGCCGCTTTTACAAATTCATCAACACTTGCAAGTGCTTTAGATGAGTTTAGATCATCACTTAGTGCTTCAAGTAGCTCATTTTTAAAGCTCTCATTTGCTGTGCCTGCTTGCACACCGTCAACTCTTTTTTTGAGGCGGTAAATTTTATCAAGCCTCTTTTTTGAAGCGCTTAGATCCTCGTCTGAATAGTTAAAGTGTGCTCTGTAATGGCTTGTTAACAAATAAAATCTAAGTACCTCGCCGTGAACGTGTCTAAGTGCATCTTTTACGAAAAAACTATTATTTAAGCTCTTGCTCATCTTTTCGTTATTTACTTTTATAAAGCCGTTGTGCATCCAGTATTTGCTTAAATTTTTATGATATGCACATCTGCACTGACTTGCTTCATTTTCGTGGTGCGGAAAGAGTAGATCGATGCCTCCAGCATGGATGTCGATCTCAAATTCTTCATTTTCTTTATCACTTAGAAATTCTCTTATCATAGCCACACACTCAGTGTGCCAGCCTGGGCGACCCTTGCCAAATGGACTCTCGTACCATTTCTCGTCAAATTTCCAAAGCACAAAGTCTTTTTCATCTCTTTTCTCACCAAAGCTCGCCACGCGCGCGATTAGATCGGTATTGTTATCCTTGCCACTAATGCTAAAATAGCCGCTATCCTTGCTCGTATCAAAGTAAATTCCATCGCTGGTCTTATATGCCGCCCCTTTTTGCATAAGTAGCTCGATATAGCTAATGATCGCCTCCAGACACTGCGTAGCCTTTGGTTTAAAGTCTGGATCAAGCACGTTTAGAGCCTTCATATCGCTTTCGTAATGTGCTATATATTTGTTTGTGATCTCTTCTAGGCTTTGGCCAGTTTGTGCCATTTTGTTTAAAATTTTATCGTCTATGTCAGTGTAGTTTCTTGCAAATTTTACCTTGTAGCCAAGCGCTTTTAAAACTCTTCTTAAAAGATCAAAGCTAACGGCTGATTTTGCGTGCCCCAAATGTGCGTCGTCATATACCGTTGGGCCGCACAGATAGATGCTAGCTTCACCTTCTTTTATCGGGCTAAATTCTACTTTTTCTCTTTTAGAAGTATCAAAAATTCGCATTAAATATATCCTTTAAAAATATTAAACCAAAATAGAGCAAAACCGCTGAAATAGTGATAGCGGCTATAAATTTAGGCTCGATTATAGCTAAAAATCTCTTAGCTCCAAAGGCTCTTATGTATAAAATAAGCTGTAAAAACCCTCCAAGCGAGCTTGCAAATGCAAGACCAGAAGCTCCAAATTTTTGCATTAAAATGACCGCCAGGATCAAATTTATCACAAGGCAGATGATGGAAATTTTGGCTGCCTCTTTTTGCTTCATATTTGCGTAAAGCCAAAGTGAGAAAATTTTAGCTAGGCCAAATGGTGTGAGTCCCACGAGATAGGCACTTAGCACCTTGGCGCACTCAAGCGTGTTTGCCCTTGTGAAATTTCCTCTCTCAAACAAGAGCCAAATGATAAAATCGCTTAGCACAACACCTGTGATCGTGGCGGCAAGCAGGGCACAAAGTAGCAGGTAAAAGCTCTTTTTTGTCCAAACTAGGGCGTTTACTTCATCTTTTTGCTTTAAAAGCCTGGTGATCTTTGGAAAGAGTGCCTGAGAGAGTGCGATCGCAAAGATGGCAAGCGGAAGCTGAAAAATTCTATTTGCATAAAAGAGATAGCTTATCGAGCCACTTACCAAAAAGCTCGCTAGCCAAGTGTCCATAAATGCGCTTATCTGCATCGCACTTGAGCCAAGTAATCCGTGATAGAAATTTATAAAAAAGCCTTTTGTCGAGGCTCTTTTGCCTTTTATATATCCTTTTAAACCGCCCCAAAATGCTCTATTTAGGCTGTTAAATTTCATGGCTAGCAGATGCACGATTACCTGCAAAACGCCACCAGCAACGACGCCAAAGCTAAGATAAAGTGCCACCACGCTCTCGCTCTTGCCACGAGCCAAAAGTAGCGAAGCTATCATGGCTAAATTTAGCAGTGTAGTCGAAAAGGCAGTCGTGGCAAAGTGTCCTTTGTACTGAAGCAGCGCACCCATGAAAGTGACGATATAGACAAGTGCTAGGTAGTAGAAATTTATACGCACAAGCGGCACTGCGTCAGTGATATTTTGCTCACTAAGTCCGCTTGCGATGATCTTTATAAAGTAAGGTGTAAATAAATTTACAAGAAGCGTCAAAACGCCTATAAAAAGTAGAAATTTGATAAAAATTTCAGCTTGAAAGACAGCTTTTTTCTTGCTATTTGTAAAATTTGGTAAAAAGGCTTGAGTAAAGGCGCCCTCGCCAAAGATACGGCGAAATAAATTTGGGATTTTAAAAGCTATAAAAAAGAGGTCGCTAAATATGCCAGCACCAAGAATAGAGGCCGTAAGAAGATCTCTAACTAGCCCTAAAACCCTTGAAGTCATGATGCCAACCGAGTTTGAAAAAAAACCTTTTATAAACATCGCTCGCCTAGTAAAAATTTAAAACGCAATAGTAACAAAAGATGCTTTAAAGCTTACATAACCCAAATTTAATAAAATTTTAGAGATAATAAGAGCCAAAAATTTATGTGAAATGGATCAAATTTGAGCGAAAACGTGCAAGAAAACGAGAGATTTTTACCACCAACACAAATTCAAACTTCAACACCTTACATATCGCTTAAAGAGCTAAGTAAACAATATAACATACCGGTGGAATTTATAGATTTTAAGATTTTAAATATCCTAACTTATTACAAAAATAAAGACAATGACGAACCAGTTTATGTACCTGAAGAAAATTTAAACATTTTTGATGACAGCACATTTTATCTTGATGAGACGCTAGAGATCGAGCAAGTCTATGATGTGGAGTTTTTTGACGTAAGGCTAAATGCTACACCAAAGATTCCAAAGATAGATATTGGCGTAAATTCAAATATTACGAAAGTTATAGCAAAGATCAAGGCCACGAAAGAGTGCGAGTATGAGCATCATTACGAAGATATACTTTTTGAATACATTTCCAAGCAGCTTATAAAAGCTCAAATTTTAATAGGAATAAGAATCGGAAAACTAAAAGACGAACTAAAGCAAATTTCCTCAGTTATCCACGTAAAAGGCGAATTAGACAAGGACTATACGTTAAATTTAACATATGGCATTAATCCAAAAAAATCAGTCGATGCAAAAATATTTTATTATTACAAAGATAAGCTTGATGGCATAAAAGATGAAGATAAGATCGATTACGCTGATAGAGGATTTGTCTTTGGTGTAGCAAAAGATGAAGTAATAATGGAAGAAAAAAAATCTCACGAAGGGCAAAATGGCCGTGATGTGAGAGGCAAGTTGATAGAAGTTGCTAAACCAAAAGAAGAAGCCGGCAAAGAGATAAGCGTAAGCGACAACATAGATAGAGTAGAAAATGATGAGAGCATAACATATATCGCTAAAAAATCAGGATATGTTGTAGAAAAAAATGGCTCATTTGATATCGAAGAGCGCATAGAGATAAATGAAGCAAATTTTAAAACTACTGGTTCGATTCAAGCGGGAACAGACACAAATGTAACTTTGGTTGTTAGGGAAACTGACACGATAAAAGATGCGATCGGCACTGGTATAATCGTCGAAGCTGACGAGATCGAAGTAAAAGGAAATGTCGGTGCAAATGCAATAGTCAAGGCAAACGAAGTCATAATCGGTGGGCAGACTCACCAAAAGGCTAAAATTTATGCAAAGAGTGCAAAAATTTCTATCCACATAGGTAAAGTTGAGGCCGAAAATGTCGAGATAGATAGGCTTGAGGGCGGAAGTGTTGTGGCAAAAAGGGTCAAAATAAATAGTGTAGTTGGCGGCTCGATAACAGCTCAAAGTATCCAAATAGACACGCTTGGCTCAAACTGCACCATCACAGCATCGCACTTAATAGACGTGAGATATCTAAGGGGCACTGATAATAAATTTATTATTGATGCTAGCAAGATGCCTGAGAGTGCAGATGCCACACAAGATCAGATAAATAAGATAGAAAGCACCAAAACAGAGCTAGTAACACTTCTAAAAAACATAGAAACAAAGAAAAATGTTATAAATGAAAATAAGGACTCGATCTATACTATAAAAGCAAAGGTAGAAGAGCTCTCAAAAGCTAAGGTGATACCGCCTGTTACATTTATGAAAAAGCTAAAAGAGTATCAAGGACTTGTAAACGAGTACAACACCTTGCTAAAAATTTTTAAAGAGAAAAAAGAGCTTTTGGCTGATCTAAAAGATGAGCTTGAGATCATGCAAAGCGGTATATTTTCTGCAAAAGTGATAAATAGAGGCAACTGGATCGAGTTAAACGAAATAAGATTTGTCATCGTCGATCCTTCGCAAAATGTCACCTATGTCTCTAAACAAAACGAGACAGCTCACGTCATCACTTTGGAGAAATTTGACAAAGGTGGTGAGGCTGATTATAAGATCAAAAAGTCAAATAGACTAGAGGACTACGCGGATATAAATTTCATGGAACAAAAGGTTAAGTGATGATAAAAGCAATCGAAGGCATTGTTAGTAAAAAAGACCCTGCATTTGTGATATTAAAGACAAATAGCGGTGTAAGTTATGGAATTTTTATATCACTTTTTTGCTCGGCCAAACTTAATAAAGGTGAAAAAGTTGAACTTGCTATAACACAGATAATAAGAGAAGATGCAAATTTACTCTACGGATTTTTGGATGCAAATGAGCAAAAGATGTTTGAAATGTTAATAAAGCTAAATGGAATAGGGGCAAGTACGGCAATGGCAGTTTGCTCAAGCCTTAGCTCACAAGCATTTACAAACGCCATAATAAGTGGCGATGCAGATACTTTTAAAAGTGTACCAGGTATCGGACCAAAGACTGCTAGGCGTATCATAGCTGAGCTAAGTGATGCAAAACTTATCAGTGACGAGAGCGTGCCAAGCTATCAAAATGAAGCTCTCATGGCGCTTGAAGCGCTTGGCTTTAAACGTGAGAAGATAGTAAAAATTTTGCCAGATTGCAAGAGTGAAAACACGAGCGATCTTATAAAAGAAGCATTGAAAAAATTAGGATAAGGATTAAGAAATGAGTTTAGGTGTGGTATTTGGAGCTAAAAGTTTTGAACATGAGATAAGTATAGTTAGTGCGATAGTTTTAAAAAACGTCTTAAAACAGAAGCTAAAATTTATATTTTGCGACGCAGACAGGAGCTTTTATCTCATTGAAGAGAAAAACATGAGAGCAAATTTCTTTAGCTCTGGCAAATACAAGAACTCAAAAAAGGTATTTTTATCTAAGGGTGGTTTTTTTACGCACTCGCTTTTTGGCATAAATAAAGTCGATTGTGATGTGGTTATAAATTTGATCCACGGCATGGACGGCGAAGATGGCAAGATGGCGGCACTTTTTGACTTTTACGGCATAAAATATATAGGCCCAAGGCTTGAGGTAAGTGCGCTTAGCTACAATAAAGAATTGACCAAATTTTTAGCGCAGAAAGCAAATGTAAAAGCGTTAGATTATGAAATGCTAACTCGCCAAAGCGAGCCAAAGATACACTATCCTATTATATTAAAGCCAGCAAGGCTTGGAAGTAGCATCGGCGTAAATATAGTGCATGACGCTAGCGAACTAGCTTACGCAAAAGATGTGGCATTTGAGTTTGATAAAGATGTGCTTGTGGAGCCTTTTATAAAAGGTGTAAAAGAGTACAATCTAGCAGGATGTAGGATAGATGGAAAGATCAAATTTTCTATCATCGAAGAGCCAAAAAAGAAAGAATTTTTAGACTATGAGCAAAAGTACCTTAGCTTTTCAAACGAGAGCAAGGTCAAAGAGGCTGATATTTCTGAGGAATTAAAACAAAAGCTTAAATTTAATTTTTCTAAAATTTATGATTGCAGTTTTGATGGAGCGATCATTAGATGCGATTTTTTTGTGATCGATGATGAGGTCTATCTAAACGAGATAAATCCAAATCCAGGAAGTCTTGCAAACTACCTATTTGAGGACTTTGAAAGCACACTAAATGCCCTTGCAGGCTCACTTCCAAAAGAGCGTGATATAAAGATTGATTATAGTTTTATAAACTCTATCACATCAGTAAAAGGCCGTAATAAGCTATAAGCTTTTTAGTGAAATATAAAGTAGTTTGTGATATTTTACGTAAAATTTTACATAAAGAGTGACAATGGTAACTTTTACTAAAGATGAAATTTATACTGCAACTGAAGTGGTCAGAAATTTTAGCTCGGTGCTATCACGCGTAGGAGAAAATAAACTAAAGCGTGCTGTCATCGTTAAAAACAATAAATTTGAAGCAGTTCTTTTAAATATGGAAGAGTATGAGCGTCTTTGTGAGGCTGTAAGCGTGCTTGAGAGTATTTATGCTGCTAAAAAAAGAGAAAATGATGGCGATTAGAACAGTTAGATGCGACTCTAGCGAGTTTGAGATCAGCTACGAGACCATAAATCCAAAGTGTAAAAAAACGGTGCTTTTTCTGCATGGTTGGGGCGCAAATAAAGAGATAATGAAAAAGGCTTTTGGCCCTTATTTAAGTAATTTTTGCCATATTTATATCGATATGCCAGGCTTTGGCAAAAGCTCTATTTTAGATCCTTTAAAAACAAGTGACTATGCTAAAGTCGTTGCAAATTTTTGTGACGAGCTAAAAGTCAAGCCAGACATCATCGTAGGACATAGCTTCGGTGGTAAAGTCGCAACACTACTTAAGCCAAAAATTTTAGTGCTTTTAAGCTCGGCTGGCATAGTTGTAAAAAAATCTTTTTCTGTGCGTGCAAAGATCGCTATTTTTAAAATTTTTAAGCTTTTTGGTTTTGGTAAATTTTATAAATTCTTTGCCACAAAAGATGTGAGCGGCATGAGTAGAGTGATGTATGAAACCCTAAAAAACGTTGTCGATGAGGATTTTACAAAGCATTTTGCTGACTTTGACGGCAGGGCTTTAGTTTTTTGGGGCGAAAATGACAAGGCAACACCTGTAAAAAGTGGTGAAACGATACATAAGCTCATTAAAAATAGCTCATTTTTTCCACTTAGCGGCGATCACTTTTTCTTTTTACTTCACGCTAAATTTATAAGCGATGAGATAGAAAAAGAGATAAATTTAGAGCAAAATGAAGCTAGAAATTTAATACTTGACGATGATGAAAGCGGTATCGAGGAGATAAAATGAGTCTGTTTTTAAACATAAGCACAGTTTTTTTTATTTTTGCACTTGCATTTTATGCGATAACTTGCTTTCAGTGGTTTTCATATAGGCCTGAGCGTGTGCTTTTTCACTTTACAAAACCAGCATGGCATGTCTTTTTTTTTATTGTGCCTTTGGTTTTATTTTACACGACTGATAAGTGGTTTTTTATCTACTTTTATTTTGCGCTTTTGCCGGCACTCTATCTTTGGCATAAAAAACTTGACAAAAAGTTAGTTTTTACTGCTAGGATCAAACATTTTTTTATAATACTTGCATGTGCGATTATTTTAAATTACACTTTAAATTTCATCATCCATAAAGCATTTTTGATGCCGATGCCACTTTTTGTTTTGGTTGCAAGTTTATTTTTTAGTGATATTTTAGAAAAGATAAAATTTCAAGGCTTTAAGAACAAAGCTCTTAAAAAAATAAGTGAGAATAAAGACCTAAAGATCATATTGATCACTGCAAGCTACGGCAAAACGAGCATAAAAAATTTTCTTTTTGAAATTTTAAAAGATAACTTTGTTTGCTATAAAACGCCGCGTAGTGTAAATACAATGGCTGGCATTATCAAGGATATTAATGAAAATCTAAGTGAGCAAACGCAAATTTACATTGCTGAAGCAGGTGCTAGACTGAGGGGCGACATCCTAGAGATCACAAAATTTCTAAATCCACAAATTGTTATAGTTGGTGAGATAGGTGCTCAGCATATAGAATACTTTAAAACTCTAGATAACATACGTGCTACAAAGCTTGAAGCGCTACAAAGCACTCGGCTGGAAAAGGCATTTTTGCATAGCTCAACAAATAAAGAGCCAGGCGAAAATATAGAAATTTATGATAAGAATCTAAAAGATATCAATGCAAATTTAGATGGAATTTCATTTACGCTTGATGGCAAAAGCTACTCCTCGCCACTACTTGGTAAATTTAATGCCACAAATTTAGCCGTTTGCGTCAAGGTCGCAAGCTATCTGAAGATGAGCGAGGAGATGATAAAAAAGGCGCTTTTGAAAATGAAAAATGTTGAGCACCGCTTAAATAAGATCGAGGCTGGTGGCAAGCTGATAATAGATGATAGCTTTAATGGAAATTTTTCCGGAATGAGTGCCAGCTACGAGCTAGTAAGCACATATGCAGGCAGGAAAGTATTACTAACTCCTGGTATCGTGGAAAGTGATGCGGAGCAAAATACAAATTTGGCTAAGATCATCAACGAAATTTTTGATCTTGTCATTATCACAAGTTCGTTAAATGCAGAAGTGCTGCTAAAACACATCATAAAGCCAAAAATAATTATCTTAAAGGATAAAAATAAAATGCAAGAAATTCTAGCCCAAAACACACGTGCTGGCGATCTCATACTATTTTCAAATGATGCACCGAGCTTTATATGAAAAAGATAGTTTTTGCTCTGCTTGCTTTGAACTTGGCTTTTGGTTTTGATATTGATGATTTTGATAGAGGCAATGAGGCAAGAAATGCCGAAGACTATATAACTGCTTATGAAATTTTTTATGACGGCTGCGAGCAAAAAGATGAGCTCTCATGTGAAGCACTGGGCGATATGTTTATAAACGAAGAGATAAATGAACAAATGGATGGCGATCTAAAAAAGCACTCAAATATCGATCTTGCAGTGAGATATTTTATGAAAAGCTGCGATCTTGGCTATCAAAATGCATGTGATGATGTGATTAATTTAAAAGATGATTTAAATATTAGCTTGCCGGCTGGAGTTTATGAAAATGCCAAGGCAAGATACGATGAGATAAGGCAAGAGGACGAAAAACAAGAGGCTATAAGTGAGCAAAATGCAACCCTAGAAAAGTAGGGCTGCTAAAGCTTAGATTAAATTTACATTTAGCTTGTGCTCTTTTAAGCTACTTGGTATCTTTGTATTTTCAAGATCTATAAGCTCGCCAACTCTTAAAATATAAAAATCCTGTAAGCTTCTATTTGCAAATTTCTCAAGCTTTTTTGCTAGCGTGTCAAACATATAAAACTCAGCTTCATCGCTAGCTAGCAAAAAGTCAGCTCCACTATCAAAGGCTGCAAAAACTATTTGACTCGCAAGATTTAGGGCAAGTTTTTCATTAGTGTTAATGAGCCCAAATCCACAAGGAAATTTGATATTTAGCTCTATAAAATTTGATTTAAAGCTATTTAAACTTACTGGGATTTTGTCTTTAACGGCTATTTTAAAGTTTTTAAATTTGCTTAGGTTTTGGATGTTGCTAAGTTCGTTTTCTAAAATTTTGGGCTTGTCTACTCCCAAAATTTCTTTAAAAAAATTAATCGCTTTGGTATAAATTTCACTCCCATCAAATATAAAATCATCTAGCTCACAAGCTATTAATAGAGCGTTTTTGCCAGCAATTAGTTTTATGATCTCATCATTTTTTTCTTTTTTGCAAAGATGACTAGCCAAGATAATCGCAGCTACCCCTATAAAATCTGACTCATAGTCTTTTACAAAATCAGCGTAAAAATAAGGCTTTAGACTCGCATAAAATTCTCTATCCATTTTTCCACAAAACTTAGCAAATGGCTTAAATTTATCCCAAAAATCATCATCATTGATCTTTAGATCCAAAATAGCCCTTTGCTCGCTAAGAGGGGTTATTTTAAGTTCATCTCCAAATTTTTCATATAATTTTATAAGTGGCTTAGTAGTACTTGTGACCATGCCATTTACCTTTACAAAGCCGTCCACTGGGTGAAAATATGGATCTATTTTTTTTATGTGAGTGAAGAGCTCATTTAAATTTGCAAAGTCTGAAATTTCTAAAAAATATGGTTTAAAATATGCCAAAACATCTTTTTTTGGATCAAATCTAAAAATTTCTACTTTTTGCATTTATCTCCTTTTTTAGGCTTATTTTATCCTAAATTTAAAAGGAGTTTCATTATAATGGCTCAATGGATAAAGAAAATTTTACGATCAAATGCTTTAGCAACTCCTATATCGGCGATGACGCAGCTGTGCTTGGCAAGCATGTCTTTAGCAAGGATATTTTTGCCCAAAACTCGCACTTTAGGCTTGATTGGTTAAGTCTTGAGGAGATCGGCTATAAGGCTATGATCGTAAATTTTTCAGATACGATTGTGATGAACGCTAGACCAAAATTTGCACTTCTTGGACTTAGCTTGCCAAGAAATTTCACACCGCAACAAATCAAAGAGCTAAGTAGCGGTATAAATAGAGCGTGCGAGGAGTTTGGCGTAAAGATTATTGGTGGAGATACGATAAGTAGTGCGCTTTTAAATATTAGTGTAAGTGTGGTCGGCGAGCTAAATGGCAGGGCTGTGATTAGAAAAAATGCTAGATTTGGCGATTTGGTTGCCTTTACAGGCAAGCTTGGCGGTAGTCAAAAAGGGCTAAACTCACTTCTTAGGCTTGGCCAAATTTCAAAAAACTCACGATTTAAAAAGCCTATCTTAAGAGATAAATTTTTTTACGAAGCAGCTCATCTTATAAACTCTGCTATGGACATCTCAGATGGACTAAATGCCGATCTTGTTAAGCTTTTAAAAGCTAGCAAAAAGGGCGCTAAATTTACAAAAAAACTAAGCAGATCTGAGCTTAGCAGCGGCGAGGAGTACGAGGTTTTATTTACCTTTAATCCTAAAAATTTAAATGCTATTAAAAGGATTGCCGCAAAAACTAGGACAAAGATCAATATTTTTGCAAAAATTTCACACAAAAGGTTAAGACAAAATGCAAGAAGCCACCACTTTTAAGCCACTTTACGCACTCACTCATGCGCCTATCGAGGCCTACTTTTCTAAAAATTCAGATGATTTTGTCGTACGCGAGATACCACTTTATGAATTTAGTGGCGACGGCGAGCACTTGATCGTTGAAATTTCTAAAAAAGATATGACGGCAAGCGATGCTTTGCATGTTCTTAGTGAAGTTACAGGGGCTAAAATGCGCGACTTTGGATATGCTGGACTAAAGGACAAGCAAGGCATGACGACGCAGTTTATCTCGATGCCACGCAAATTTGAGAGCGCGCTTGCAAGCTTTAGCCACGAAAAGATGAAAATTTTAAGCCTTAACGTGCATAAAAATAAGCTTCGAATAGGACATTTAAAGGGAAATAGTTTTTTTATTCGTCTAAAAAAAGTGCTACCAAATAATGCCAAAAAGCTAGAGCAAGCATTTATTAGTATTGATAAAATGGGCTATGCAAACTACTTTGGCTACCAGCGTTTTGGTAAATTTGGGGACAATGCTGAAACTGGGCTTGAGCTACTTAAAAATGGAACGATAAACGGCAAAAAGAGTAAAAATCCAAAGCTAAACGACTTTTTGATCTCGGCATATCAAAGCGATCTTTTTAACCGCTGGCTTAGCAAACGCGTGGAGATTTCTAGGTTTGCACAGGATTTTAGCCTAGGCGAGCTATCTCAAATTTATCCATATCTTGACAGCGCGATTTTGAAAAATTTAAAATCACAAAAGAGATTTTTTAAGCTGATAGAGGGCGAAGTTTTGGGACACTACCCTCACGGCAAGTGCTTTTTATGCGAGGATTTGGACGCGGAGGGCCCGCGCTTTGATGCTAGGGATATCACTAGCTGTGGGCTAATCGTGGGCACGAAGGCGTACGAGGCGCAGAGCGCGGCGAAGGTAGTAGAGGATCAAATTTTCGCGCAGGCAAATGAATATAAAGCTAAAATGACGGGATCTAGGCGCTTTGCGTGGTGCTATTTGGAGGATGCAAGCTACAAATACAACGAGGAAAAGGCGCACTTTACGATGAATTTTACACTACAAAAAGGAAGCTACGCAACCGTGGTGCTGGAAGAAATCTTGCACAAAAATATCTTTGATTAAGATAGCTATTTTTGTTTACACATATACCTAGAAACATTTAAATCATGAAAGGCTTTAAAAATGGAAAATATTTTTCTTTGTTCTTATTTTGCAGAGGTTGCAAGCAAGATCAATGAATTGGTAAAATTTAGTAGCAAGAAAGTTGCTTTTATCGACACGGCAGCAAAATTTGAAGAGGTGAAATTTTACGTAGATGAAGCGGTAGAAATTTTGGAAAAATTTGGTGCAAAACTGACTCGTGTTGACCTTTCTTGCACTCAAAATTTGGCTGCACAAATTTCTGAATGCGACGAGTTTTTTGTTGCAAATGATATTTTGACTACCATCAATGAGTGCGATATCATTTATATAAGCGGTGGAAATACATTTTATCTTCTTAGTGAGTTACGAAAGTCGCATGTTGTACAAACCATCAAAGATGCAGTTCAAATAGGGAAAATTTATATCGGCGAGTCAGCAGGTGCGATCGTAGCGGCACCAGATACGAGATATGCTACGCTTATGGATGAAAATAGCGTAAATATGAGCGATTTTACAGGATTAAATTTGGTGGATTTTTTCATAGTACCACATTTTGGTTGTGAGCCTTTTGTGGAGGCTACGCACGAGATAATAAAGAAATTTGGGGACTTATACGATTTACGACCTATAAATAATGCTGAATTTATTTCACTTTGAGATAAAAATTTATGCGATCTTTGATAAAACATACGCCAAATATTTACTCAAAGCATTTTCCCTACAGAATCGCTTTTTGTCTGCAAATTTGCCTTATAAATAAAAGACGTAAAGTTTTAAAATCTAAGGCTTTTTAAGGCTAGAAATTTAAGCCAAAACCGCTATAATTTTATCCTGGCACGGTAAGCGGTCGCTTTTGCACCACGCAAAAGAGGAAAGTCCGAGCTGCGATAAGACAAGGTTCCATCTAACGGATGGCTAGGGAAACCTAAGGGATAGTGTAACAGAAAGTAAACTTCCGTTTCGGCGGTAAAGGTGAAACGGTGGGGTAAGAGCCCACCGGCACGCTTGGTAACTTGCGTGGCCATATAAACCCAACCTGCAGCAAGAAGGGATGGTTTTGGTCTTATATTAAAACCCTTCGCTAGAGTTTGTTTGTAAAAGCAAGCGTAGATAAATGATCGCTCAAGACAGAACTCGGCTTAACGCCGTGCCTTTAAATTTATAAAAATTGATTAGTTTGTTACGTATTTTTGAGCTTTTTGTAGTTTTATAAGCTCATTTTGAATATGTGAAGACTTGCTTTTTAAAAGCTCTATTGCTCCGCCGATTAATGCTTGTGCTTCTTGTACTGAAGCTAGGCTCGTAAACATATCCTCACTAAAATTTTGTGATAAAGCAGCTATCTTGCTTGTGTCTTCGTTTATCAATGCTAACTTAAATTCATTGATCCAACTATTCACCTGATGTTACCTCTCTCCATGCTTCAGATAGTTGTTTTACGACATTGGTTACTTCATTCAAAGCTGCGATATCATTTTGTATATTTGCCATAGCAAGAAGCTGCATCTGTCTTGTATAAAGTCCGCTAAGATAGTGAGCTACATCGCCTTGAGAATAATCAAGCGAATTTAAAAGCTCAACAAAAATAGCGTTTGTTCTATTTATATAATAAACTTTTTTCTCTATATCTCCAGCTTCTATTGCTTTTTTGGTACGAAATATAAATTTTAAAATTCCGTCATAAAGCATCTCTATTAATTTAGTTGGGGACTCGATGCCCCCAAAACTAGACTGTGCGTATGCACTATATGCACTTTGATTCATCTTTCTCTCTTACTTCTTGCTATTTATTTCCGCGTCGATCATTGATTTTAGTGTTGAGAACTGATTTTCTAAACTCGCGATGATAGCGTTGTACTTGATAAAACGCTCTTGCATTGTTGTGTATTTCTCATCTAAAAGCTTTTGTGTGCTCTCTTTGTTTTTTGTGATCGACTCGTTTTCGTCTTTTAACTGATTTTGCATAGCAACCATCGTGCCACTTTTGCCAACGACACCATCAAGCATTGTTGCTAGCTTTGTAAATAGCCCATCTGTTTTTTTAGTTACTGAATTTACAGTGGCTTCGCTCATACCTAGTGCTGTTAAAGCTGGAGCTTTGCCTTTTACTTCGATATTTTCACCATCACTTCTTTTTAAAATGATCCTTTTGCCGCTTTGATCAAGGCTAGCTGTCACTCCGTTGATACCAGCATCATTTATAGCTTGTTGAAGTTTTAGCGCATTTTCTTCGGCTGAGGCACCAGCAGTCGTTGAGAAAATAACCGACTTGCCATTTATAGTGAGATCACCAGCTTTTATGTCTAGTGCTCCAGCGCTAACAGTCGATGCTCCCATATAGCTTATTGGCTCGATCTTGCTTGATCCCATGAAAAATTTCTGAATCTCTTCAGGATCTTTGCTAAGTGCTGCGTTAAATTTATTTAGATCAAGTTGAAGCTGACCATCTTTGTCAGGCACTATGCCATATTTACTTAATGCTTTACCTTCGCTGTCTTGTCCATTTATAAGGCGGCTGACACTTGATCTAAGGCTTGAAATTTCACTAACGCCTTGAAATGTTCCAGCGCCTTTCTCTTCGTCGTAGCTTGTAGCGATGCCAAGGTTCATTGTCATTAGGTTGTAGTCTTTTATAAATTCTTCAACTGCTTTTATGACTTCTTCTGTATTTTGAGAGACGCTTACGTTTGTTTTGCCAGTCTCATTTAGTGTAATAGAAATTCCTGGTCTTAGATCATTAAATGTATTTTTATCCCTTTTTACATTTACACCATTATAAGTAAATTCAGCATCTTGTGCTTTTAAGATTCTATTTTTTTCAAAATTTGATGTCATCTTTGGTGTGCCATCAGAATTTGTTAGTGGAGTGCCATTTTCATCTGTATCTTGAAACTGTGTACTATCCCAGCCAAGCTTATCTAAAACACCAGCGGTATCATTTGAAAATTTAATAGTCTGCGTTGCACCAGTGTTGCCTGATTGAAGCATGATTTGATTTGGTTTATCTCCGCCAACATTTAAAATTCTAGCTTGTAGCTTGCCGCCACTTACGTCATTTATTTTATCAACGATATCTTGATATGTGGTAGATCTTGTTACGCCAATAGAAAATTTTTGTCCATCAATCTCGACATCAAATGATCCAGTACTTGTCGCGCCTACCAAGCTTGAAGCATTTTTAAAATTTTTGCTTTGAAATGTATCTTTTTGAGCAAGCTTTTGTACGTCTATGGTAAAGTTTTGCACGCTAACGCCATTTGCTGCAGAGGCTGTGACACTCTTGCCAGCGTTATTTGTATTTCGCTTTAAGTACAAAGCCTCGCCACCAAGTGTCTTGCCACTTACATTTACGTTGCTAACAAGAGTTTTTAGGGCCGCAAGGTCTTTTTGCTTTAGATCGTTTTTCTCTAGCCTTGAAGTTAGTGGCTTGATCTGTCCTGCTTCATCAGCATCTTTTAATTTTTTGATAAGTTCGTCATTTAGGCCGCCATTTTTTGTACCTAAGCCCAAATTTGTTATATTACCTACTGCCATTATTAACTCTCCTTGTCAAAAAGTATTCCTATGCTTTCTTTGAAATACTCACTTATTCTTATAGCCTCTTTGCTTGGAAGCTGTGTTATCTCTTCGCCAGTTTTGGCATCTTTTACCTGTACGACCATTAAATTTAATTTTTCGTTATAAGCAAATCTAACATTAGTATCAAGCTGTTGCATTTGATAGTTTAGCTTGTCAGTGACCTCTCTTGTTCTTCTCGCAAGATCTTCGTTGCTAAGTCCATCTAGCTCGTTCATATCTTTTGATTCGTTGTTTTTATCAGCATTTAATTTTATATCAGAATGCTCGATAGGTCTGCTATCTATTTGACGCTGAGCCGATGTACTCATGCTTGTGTCTAGTACTTGATTTGCTGCTGCCTTGAAAATTTCCATAGTTTTACTCCTTAAAACTTACGCTAGCTTCTACATCGGTAAAATTTTAAAATCCTTTAGTATTTATATAAATTTTTGATTATTTAGGCTAAAATCGAGCAAAATTTATAGGAAGAGATATGAAGATTTCATTTGAATGTGAGTGTATTTTACTTCAAAAAACACTACTGCTTTTTTGTGGAAATTTGGCTGCTCATCATAAGGACTGTGATTTTATAGTGAGCGATCGCGAAATAGCAACAAAAAAACCGCTATTTATAATAGGAAAGAATGCTCATCTTTCTCATCCTTTCACCAAGGCGACACTTCTTGATACGCTTGAAGAATTTTACTCAGCTATGCAAATTTCAAAAGCAAATGAGCTTAATGAAGCTAAAAACGAAATAAACGTAGAAGAAAAAATTTCGCTTTTAATAGATAAATTTAAAGCTGATCTTCTTGAAATTTTAAGGGCAAACCAGTGAAGCTATACACTAAAATCTCAAGTGGAAAGTTTAAAGGCAAAAGACTTGAGTTACCAAGCTTAAGTACGACAAGAATTACAAAAAGTATCGTAAAAGAGTCATTTTTTAACGTCATTAGAGATGAAATTTATACTCTTACATTTATAGAGGGCTTTGGTGGAAGCGGCGTAATGGCTAGTGAGGCTGTTAGCAACGGAGCGCATGAAGCGATAGCTATCGAAAAGGATAGGGCTGCTTTTAAGATCACACAGAGTAATCTTGCCAGCCTTGAAGCCGCAAATTTAAAAGCAATAAATGGGGACACTTTCGCCATTTTGCCCGATCTTGTAAATTCTCAAAATGGCAAGGTCTTGCTATATCTGGATCCGCCATTTGACATAAGAGCTGGCTTTGATGATATCTACATCAAGCTTGTAAATTTAATCTCGCAGCTAAAAAAAGAAAAAATTTATATGATAGTTTTTGAGCACAACAGCGACTTTAAATTTAGTGATGAAATTTCTACTTACAAGCTCGTAAAATTTAAAAAATTTGGAGCTACTTCGCTCTCTTATTTTCAATAAATTTTTTATAGTAAATTTGGAACGTCTTTTGCTTTAAAAACCTAAAATAGCTAAATTTTAGGAAAAAATATGAAAAAATTTTTATCTTTTGTGGCAGCTTCAGTGATGGCTACTTCAGCCTTTGCTACGCAGATAAAAGATCTTGCAAATATCGTTGGCGTAAGAGATAACCAGCTAATAGGCTACGGCTTAGTTGTCGGACTAAATGGTACAGGCGATGGCTCAACGTCAAAATTTACGATCCAGTCTCTATCAAACATGCTTCAGGGTGTAAACGTAAAGATAAATCCAGATGATATCAAGTCTAAAAATGCAGCTGCTGTTATGGTTACGGCAAAGCTTCCAGCATTTGCAAGGCATGGCGACAAGCTTGATGTGGTGATCTCATCTATCGGTGATGCAAAAAGTTTGCAAGGCGGTACACTTCTCATGACACCATTAAAAGGCGTTGATGGCGATATTTATGCTTTGGCTCAGGGTGCTTTAAGCATCGGTGGTAAAAGCATGGGTAGGTCAGGTGGTAACCACCCAACCGTTGGCTCTATCCTAAATGGAGCTTTAGTTGAGCGAGAAGTGACTTATGATATTTACAACCAAGACACTATAAGACTAAGCCTAAAAGATACAAATTTTAAAATCGCTCTTGATATCCAAAATGCCATAAATGCAAACATCTCCGATGATGCTGCAAAAGCGATTGATCCAAGAACGGTTATCGTTAAAAAGCCAGATGATGTTAGCATTATCGAGCTTGCAAGTGCTGTGCTTGATCTTGATGTAGAGTACAAGCCAGATGAAAAGATAGTGGTTGACGAAAGAACCGGCACAATAGTAAGTGGTATAAATGCTGTTGTTAGCCCAGTTGTATTAACTCACGGTGCAATTACAATAAAAATAGAGCCAAATAGCTATGATGAAGCAGCGCAAAATGATGTAAACATAGGAAGTGATACGTCTGTCGCACCTAGTCAGAATTTACTCAAAATTTCAGGCGAAAAAACAACTGTTGCAAATGTAACAAGAGCTTTAAACAAGCTTGGAGCAACACCAAGTGACATCATCTCGATACTTGAAAATTTAAAGCGAGTTGGTGCGATACAAGTTGATCTGGAGATAATATAATGCAAATAGACAACACATTAGCACTAAATTCATACAATGAAATTTCAGCAAATAAGATAAAAAATGCAAATGCCAAACAAGACGAGCTTTTAAAAGAGCAAACCGATGCCTTTGAAGCATATATGGTAAAAGCAGTGCTTGACATAGCTTTAAAAGAAGATGAGCACAACTCGCTATATCCAAAGGCTGCTGGTAGCGACATATATAGATCAATGTATAACGATGCAATGAGTAAAGCACTGAGCGGAAATCTTGGTTTTTCAGAACTTTTGTACGATTTTTTAAAGAGAGACTCTTAAGTAAATTTATATTCTGCCGATGTAGTGATATAAACATTTTATTTTAAGAGGTATGAATATGATAACACCTTTGAACCAAAGACCAAATTTCCAGGCAAACACGCTAAATAAAAATGGCGATACCAAGGTCGAAACTCAGAGTAAAGAAGTAAGAACAAACGAAAACGCAAAGCTAAAAGAGATAGCTGATGCCATAGCAAATGGCACTTATCAGGTTGATATCTCAAAAACGGCTAGGGCTGTGGCTGATGCGTTGCTGTAATTAAGGAATCTAAATGATAAAGAAGCTTTTGGACGAGGCTATAGGCGAGCTTGATGAGCTCATAAATTTAACTATACAAGATATCGCAAATATAAAAGAAGCTAAACACTCAAGTGTTGATGAGAGTGTAAAGAAAAAAAATGCCTTAGTTCGTGCATTTGAAGATACAAAAAGAGCATTAGATAAAGAGCTTTTAAAGGTATCAAAAGATAGCGGTACGACTACACTCGCGAGTGTTTTGGACGACGAAGTGAAGTCAAAGCTTGTAATTATGCGTTCAAAGCTTGAAAATTTACATAAAGTTAATAAAGAATATGCAAGACATGTTGTTGCCGTTAAAGAATTTTTTGACTCACTTAATAAAAAAATTTTTGGCACTAAAATAAACGAATACGGACAAGACGGCAACAATACAGATAATAATTTTTATAAATCAAGGGTTTAAAAAATGGCTAATATCTTTATGTCATTAGGCACCGGCGTTTCAGGGCTAAATGCAGCTCAAATTCAAATAAGCACGACCGGAAATAACATTACAAACGCTGATAGCAACTACTACACAAGACAACGTGTTGTCCAGTCTGCTTCTCCAGCGATGAATACAGTCCCTGGTGGTGTTGGCACGGGCACACAAGTAGATACTATCACAAGACTTCACGATGAGTTTGCCTACTCAAGACTAAAATACTCGTCATCAAATTTAGAAAACACTGCCTATAAACAAAGAATTTTACAAGAAGCTACAAAGTATTTTCCTGATCTAAAAGATAATGGTATGGTAAAGGATATTCAGGAGTATTTTGCTGCATGGAACAACTTCGCTTCAAATCCAAACGAAGGTGCCCAAAAGGTAAATTTGATAAATAAAGCAAGTGTATTAACTGCAAGTATCAACCGCTCATCAAAGATGCTTTATTCGATGCATGAAGAGATTGATGAGACTATAAAAATAAATATCAATGAGATAAATTCGCTTGGTAGACAAATAGCAAATATAAATAAACAAATTCAAAGAGTAGAGTCAGGTGCTGACGCTGGTATAAAAATAAATGCAAACGATCTTCGTGATAAACGTGATGAATTAGAACTTGCTATGTCAAAGCTAGTAAATACAGCCGTTTACAAAAGTGATCTAAAAAGCGACTCTAGAATAGACACAGGAATAACCGATCAAGGCAGATACTATAATCTAAATATCGGCGGTGTTAGTATTGTCGATGGTGTAAATTTTCATGAAATTTCTATGAGCTCAACTGAAAGCGGAAAATATACAAAAATTTATTATGAGAGAGAAGACGGTAGAAGAATCCCAATGGAAGATAAGATCACAAACGGCAAAATAGGAGCTGCACTTGATCTTAGAGGACGAAATTATGAGCCAGATAATGATAAATTTAGCGACGGAATAATCCAAAAATATATAGACAACCTAAATACATTTAGCAAAACTTTAATCACAAGCACAAACAATGTCTATGCTGAGTCTGCGGTAGAGATCTCAAATTCTGATCCGATAAGCTATCTTGAAGATGATAAAACGCTTATGAATCATAATAATAGTATAAGAAATGGAAGTTTTGAGGCTATTGTTTACGATAATAAAGGCAATGTGGTGGCCAAAAAAACTATTCAGGTAAATGGCACGACAACTATGAATGATACGAGATATGGAAACTCTATCGTCAAAGACTTTAACTCAAATTCAGACGACAACAACGATAACAATATGTTAAATGATGTTGATGACTTTTTTGAGGCATCATACTTTTATGATAAAAATACAAAGCAGGGTACTTTTGCACTCATACCAAAGCAAGCTCAAGGCCTTTATAGTATCTCGATAGTAGATCACGGCACAAATTTCCCAGGAGCTGTTGGTATAAATAGATTTTTCTCAGGTACTGACTCAAATAGCATCGGTGTAAATCAAAATTTTGTCCAGGATCACACAAAGCTTAGAGCTTACTCAAAGCCAGTTGTTGGCAATAATGAAGTAGCAAACAAAATGCTTCAGCTTCAATATCAAAAGCAGACATTTTATTCAAGCGGTGTCGCACTTGATAGGGATGAGACTATAGAGGGCTATTACCGCTATTTCACGACCGACATGGCGAGCGATACTGAGGCAAATAATACAATCCACGACACAAATACATCTTTACAAAAGACGGCTGAGGCAGAATTTCAGTCAACAAGTGGCGTAGATACCAACGAAGAGCTTACAAATTTGATCCGTTTTCAAGCTAGCTACGGCGCAGCCGCCAAGATCATCACGACAGTTGATCAGATGCTAGATACTCTTCTTGCACTAAAACAATGAGCGATCTAAAAAACCTTTTAGACTCGCACGTACTTAGCAAAAATACAAATCTGGGGCTATTTGAGGCCCCAGATCCACTTCAGGTAGCGACTAAATTTAAAGAGCCAAATATAGCACTCATTTGCGCGTTATTTGCCTATGGCAACGCAAAGATGATAGTAAAATTTCTAAATTCGCTTGACTTTAGCTTACTTGATGAGAGCGAGCAAAACATCAAGAAAAAATTAGCAAATTTTAAATACCGCTTTCAAAATGAAAACGACGTGCGAGAAATTTTTATCACGCTCTCACGTTTTAAGAAAGAGGGAGGTATAGAGGAAAATTTACGTCGTGGTTTTACTAAAAATGGCGAGATGATAGATGGCATAAATGAGCTTATTAAATTTATATATGGATTAAATTCTTACCGCTCAGATGGATATGAGTTTTTCTTTGGTAAGAGCTTTGACAAAGAGCCACAAAGCCCATATAAGCGTTACAACATGTATCTTCGCTGGATGGTAAGAGATAGTGACATCGACCTTGGACTATTTAGAAATTTGCCAAAAGATAAGCTTTTGATGCCACTTGATGTGCATACTCACAGGGTTTCGTTAAATTTAGGGTTAATTAGTAGAAAAAGCTACGACTTTAAAGCAGTTATGGAGCTTACAAGAAAGCTTAGAGAATTTGACGAGCTGGACCCGATAAAATACGACTTTGCACTTTATAGAATAGGGCAGAGTAAAGAGCTAGAAACTATCATAAAAAATCTCAAAAAATAAAAATTATTGCTAAATTTTTAAATTTAGGGTAGACTTTCCATACAATTTTATCCATAAGGAGCTTGTATGAAAAAAATAGTTTTACTAAGTGCTGTTCTAGGAACGCTACTTTTTGCTCACGAAGGTCATCAGCACGATGGTCATCATTTTAATGCAAAAGCTGGCGAGCATCTTGTTATCCCAGTTAATGAGCTAAGCCAAAATGGTGATAAGAGTGTTGGTGAAGTAGTTGCTGTTAAGACACACTACGGTGTTGCGTTTTTTCCTAATTTAAAAGGTCTTACAGCAGGACTACATGGTTTTCATATTCATGAAAATGCAGACTGTGGTGCGACTGAAAAAGGTCTTGGTATGAAAGCAGGCGGTCACTGGGATCCAGCTGGCACAAAAATGCACTCATTTGCATGGGACGACAATGGACATAAAGGCGATTTACCAGCGCTTTATGTAGATGCCGAGGGCAATGCAAACTATCCAGTTTTAGCTCCAAAGATCAAAAATCTTGACGAGCTAAAAGGTCACTCACTAATGGTTCACGTTGGTGGCGACAACCACAGCGATACTCCAAAGGCACTTGGCGGTGGTGGTGCTAGAATGCTTTGCGGCGTTATTAAGTAATTTTTTAACACTCAAAAAGTCTTTAAATTTATATGTTTAAAGGCTTTTTCAATTTTTACACTTCAAAATCAAAATTTACTCTCATTTCTAAGATAAAATTTTAAAAATTTAAACTAGAATTCGCTTCTAACTTAAATTTTTAAAAGAGTAAAAATGGAATTTGACCTACTTAGCTACGCAGTCTTTTTTGTGGCTGCATTTTTGGGCGGTTTTATCGATGCGATCGCAGGAGGAGGCGGACTTATCACTTTGCCCGCAATCATGGCTATGGGCGTTCCTCCACACCTCGCACTTGGTACAAACAAGCTTCAAGGTGTATTTGGTAGTTTTACGGCAACGCTAAATTTTACAAAAAAGGGGCTAATTAACTACAAAGAATGCTTTATCGGTATAGTTTTTACGTTTATCGGAGCTGCCATCGGAGCAACACTCATCTTGTTTTTGGATGCAACTTTTTTAAAGATTATTATTCCATTTTTACTAACAGCTATATTTTTCTACACACTTTTTATGCCAAAGATCGGCGAAAACGATAGGGCCGCAAAGATAAATGAAAAATTATTTTATGTGATATTTGGCTTAATATTGGGTTTTTATGATGGCTTTTTTGGGCCAGGAGCAGGATCGTTTTGGATGTTTGCGATCGTAGCTTTGATAGGACTAAATTTAAAAAAAGCGGTCGCTCATACAAAGGTTTTAAATTTTACCAGTAACATCGTAGCTCTTGGCGTTTTTATAGCTGATGGGCAGATACTTTGGATGGTCGGCTTTTTGATGGCTGCTGGACAAATTCTAGGAGCCTATTTTGGATCAAATTTGGTCATTAAAAAAGAGGTAAAATTTATTAGAACGATGTTTTTAATGGTTGTTGCAATGACTATTTGTAAACTACTTTTTGACTATTTCAAAGCTTAAAATTAAAAATGTTTTAACAATAATTTTGTTACAATCACGCAAAATTCTAAATCTAAGGTAAATAAATGAAAGATTTGTTTTTGTTTTCAAATTTTCTAAACAACTCTCACGCCTTTGTCTATGCGTTTCACTTTTTGCTTGTAGCTTTGATTGTTGTCATTGTTGCTTATATTGCGAGGAGCAAAATGCAGCTTGTGCCAAGAGGCCTTCAAAATATAGTTGAGGCTTATTTGGAAGGAGTTGTCTCTATGGGAAGAGACACTTTGGGTAGTGAAAAGCTAGCTAGAAAATACCTTCCACTTGTTGCAACTATCGGTTTTATCGTATTTTTCTCAAACGTTGTAGGTATTATTCCTGGATTTGAGTCACCGAGTTCAAGCTTAAATTTGACACTAGTTTTAGCCTTGGTTGTATTCTTTTATTATAACTTTGAAGGTATTAGAGAAAATGGCTTTTTTAAATATTTTGGACATTTTATGGGACCAAATAAATTCTTGGCTCCAATTATGTTTCCAGTTGAAGTCATCTCACATCTTTCACGTGTAGTTTCGCTCTCATTTCGTCTTTTTGGTAATATCAAAGGCGACGATTTATTCTTGCTAGCGATGCTTACACTTGCACCTTGGTTTGCTCCGCTTCCAGCTTTTGCACTTCTAACGCTTATGGCTGTTTTGCAAACATTTATTTTTATGATGTTAACTTATGTTTATCTAGCTGGTGCTGTTGCTATTAGCGAGCATGAGCATTAAAATTTAAGCCATATTTTTATATGGCTTTTTCTTTTTTAAAAACCCTTAAATTTATAAATAAATTTCTTCTATTTTAAAACCCAAATCCTTGTTTTTAGATATTTTAAAAGAAAGTATCGCTAAAATACGCCTTAAAAATTTGTATAAATTTAAAGGTAAAAATATGTTTGAAGTTGTTATCGGTTTAGAAGTTCATACTCAGCTTAATACAAAAACTAAAATTTTCTGCTCTTGCTCTACTAGCTTTGGTGACGAAGCTAACACTCATGTTTGTCCGACCTGCCTAGCTCTGCCTGGAGCGCTACCTGTGCTAAACAAAGAAGCTGTTAAAAAGGCGATAAGTTTTGGTACGGCGATAAACGCTAAAATAAACAAAAAGTCAGTATTTAATAGAAAAAACTATTTTTACCCAGATCTTCCAAAAGCCTATCAAATTTCACAGTTTGAAATCCCTATCGTTGAAGGTGGCGAGCTTATTATAGATGTAAATGGCACTAAAAAACGCATCGGTGTAACCAGAGCCCACCTTGAAGAGGACGCTGGAAAGAACATCCATGAAGAAACCGAGAGTTTGGTTGATCTAAATAGAGCCGGTACGCCACTTCTTGAGATAGTTAGCGAGCCAGATCTTAGAAGTAGTGATGAAGCGGTGGCTTATCTTAAAAAACTACACTCGATCCTTCGCTTTTTAAATATAAGTGATGCGAATATGCAAGAGGGCAGCTTTCGCTGTGATGCAAACGTCTCTATCCGTCCAAAAGGCGACACTAAACTTTATACAAGAGTTGAGATAAAAAACCTAAACTCATTTAAATTTATCCAAAAAGCGATCGACTACGAAGTAGAGCGTCAAAGTGCAGCTTGGGAAGATGGTAAATACGACGAAGAGGTCTATCAAGAGACGAGGCTGTTTGATACGACAAATTTGGTGACAAGATCTATGCGTGGCAAAGAGGATAGCGCGGAGTATAGGTACTTTCCTGATCCAGACTTGCTGCCAGTTGAGATCCCAGAAGAGATGTATAATGAAGCGATAAAAATTCCAGAGCTTGCCGAGCAAAAAGTGGCAAGATATGTAAGCGAGCTTGGTGTTAAAGAGAGTGATGCACTAAATTTAACTCAAAGCGTTGAAATGGCTAGATATTTTGAAGAGCTGATCGCCGCTGGAATTGCTCCAAAGCTTGCTACTACGTGGCTTATAGTCGAGCTTCTTGGTCGCTTAAATAACGGCGTAACGATCGAGACAAGTCCAGTTGATAGTACTAAAATGATAAATTTACTAAAACGCATAGAGGATGGCACGATAAGCGGCAAGGCTGCAAAAGAGGTTCTGGATTACCTAATGGAAAATGATGCGGACGTTGATAATGTCATCGAAAAGCTTGGCTTAAAACAAGTGAGTGACGACTCAGCGATCATAGCGATCATAGATCAAATTTTGGCTGCAAATACTGACAAAGTTGAAGAGTATAAAAACGGTAAAGAGAAGATGTTTGGTTTCTTTGTCGGTCAGGTGATGAAAGAGGGCAAGGGTGCCTTTAACCCAGGCAAGGTCAATGAGCTTTTAAAGGCTAAAATAGGCTAAAATAGGCTAAAAAGGGCTAAAAAGGGCTAAAATGAGCATAGCAGTCATCGGAGCTGGCAAGTGGGGCAGTGCGCTATTTCACGCATTTAGTGAAAATAACAAGTGCGTCATCAGCTCAAGAACGCCAAGAGAGATGCTAAATTTTGTAAGCTTAGAAGAGGCTCTGGAATGCGAATATCTAGTCTGCACGATCCCAACGCAAGCTACAAATTTATGGCTAAAGCAAAACTACAAAAACAAAGGTCAAAAGATCCTAGTTGCTAGCAAGGGTATAGACACGGCAAATCTTAAATTTTTAAATGAAATTTATGAGGATTTTGTGGATAGAGAAAATTTAGCCTTTCTCTCAGGACCGACATTTGCAAAAGAGATCATGCAAAAGTTGCCTTGTGCTTTGGTTGTAAATTCTAAAAATGAAAATTTGGCTTTAAAATTTGCTTCATTTTTTCCAAGCTATATGAAAGCCTATACCTCTGATGATGTGATCGGAGCTGAAGTATGTGGGGCGTATAAAAACGTGATCGCCATAGCTGGTGGTATCTGCGACGGACTTGGTCTTGGCAATAACGCAAGGGCGAGCCTCATTTCGCGCGGGCTTGTCGAGATGGCTAGGTTTGGCAAATTTTTTGGCGCAAAAGATGAGACTTTTATGGGGCTTAGCGGTGCGGGTGACCTTTTTTTGACCGCCTCATCGATACTTTCTCGCAACTACCGCGTGGGTCTTGGCATCGCAAGACACGAGAGGCTAGAGAAAATTTTAAATGAGCTTGGCGAAGTGGCCGAGGGCGTGGATACTGCAAGAGCCATTAGCAAGATCGCTAAAGAGAGGGGTATATATGTGCCGATTGCCAGTGAGGTTGAAAATATGCTAAATGGCAAAGATGTTTTTGAAAGCGTTAAATCGCTTTTGGGAAGAAGATGAGAGCTTTAAAATTTATACTTTTTGTGGCCATTTTTGCTCTGGAGCTAAGCGGTGCAGAAGTTAGCCTAAGAGCTAAGGTCTCGCAGATGATAATGGTCGGCTTTAACGGAGCTGGTACAAAAGACGCTGCGTTTCGCGCGATGTTAAGCGACGCTGGATATGAGAGATTCGGCGGTGTGATGCTGCTTGGCAGAAACATCACCAACAAGGCCCAGCTAAAATCTAGTATAAAAGCGATCAAAGAAAAAAATCCTAAAATTTTCATCGCCATCGACGAAGAGGGCGGCAATGTAAGCCGTATGAAGGATAAAAGCTTTGACGGCCCGTATCCTAGCGCATACGAGGTCGCAAGCACGCTTGATATCAAAAGCGCTTATGATCTCTACTTAAAAATGGCTATAAATTTAAAAGAGTGTGGCATAAATCTAAATTTTGCGCCAGTAGTCGATCTACACGATGAAAACTCGCCGATCATCGCCGCTAAGCAAAGGGCGTTTAGTGAGTACGCAAGCAAGGTGGTGATCTACGCTGATGCCTTTATGGACGCATTTAAAGAGCAGGGCGTGATAACTACGATCAAGCACTTTCCAGGGCACGGCAGCTCAAAAGAGGATTCGCATAAAAATAAGAGCGAGGTCACGCTAAGCAAAGATGCGCTGCTACCATACAAAGACGCTATAAGTACCGGTAGAGCGCAGATCATCATGGTCGGGCACCTTTTTGTAAAGGGCATCGACGAGGACAATCCAGCCACACTTTCTAAAAAAATAATAACTGATCTGCTTCGCAATGAGCTTAAATTTAATGGCGTAGTTATCAGCGATGATATGCTGATGAAAGGCGTTGGCGACGAAGCTTTGGCGCAAAAGGTGGTGAAATTTATAAATGCCGGAGGCGATATCTTACTTTTTAGTGAGTTTAAGATAAATAACCAAAGAACGGCTGATCTAGTCACTCAGATCATAGTCGATGCCGTAAATGAGAAAAAGATCAGCAAAGAGCGAATCGATGCTTCATACAAGAGGATAATGGCCCTAAAAGCGAAGCTTTAAACCTGGCTTGTGGCTAAAATTTAGCTTGATAACAAAATAGTTTATGCTAGTAAATTTTCAATAAGTTTATCGTTTTCGGAGTCGTTTTCTAGATCAAAGTATAAAATTTCAAGTTGCATATCTTTTTCATATTTAAATTTCATAGACTCTTGTTCTATGCCGTCTATCTTTGGGTAAATGAGATAAAGCTCGCCACACTCGTATTTTTTGCCGTAGGCATAGAGCTGATATAGGTCGGCTTGTGAGATTTTATACTTTTTCTCGCTTTCATTAATATCTTGCCTGATGATTTTCCACTTTGTGTCGGCTATAAATTTGCCTTCTAAGAATATATCTGGTTTTAACTTAAATTCTCTTGGTTTTTCAATAAGATATTTTTCCTGGTGTTGCAATATGGTGCCGGGAAGCTTTTTCTTAATAAAATTTCCAACATAGCTTTCAAAAAGCGCGTTCATATCAAAAAGCAATGCAAGGGCCAAGTCGTCGCCCTTGTGCGGAGTAAAAGAGTTTCCCAAAAGAAAGATCTTGCACCATAAAAGCGTTTGTTCGTAGTGTCTTACTTGGCGGTTTATAGTGTAGTTTGTAAAGAAATTTTTATAATCGTTACACATAGAAACTTCATCAAATATGAATAAAAGCTCACGTATTTTTTGCTGATTTTTGCTGGAATTTGACTTTTTGTATAGAAATTTAAGCGTTGTTTTTATGATCTGGTTTATCTTTATATCGCTTAAGAATTCGCTGTATTCTACATAAAATCGCTCTTTGTGGATGCTATTTCTTTTGATCTTCTCGTTTATATTTAGCTTTCCTTTTAGAAACTTTAGGTTATTTTCTAGCGTTATGTAGTCGCTTTTTATTCCCTTTTTTACAAGAGTTTCAAGCTCACACAAAAACATAGAGATGAAAATTTCCAAAAGCGGTAAATTTTGGGTTTTTAAACTGGCTAAATTTGAGCTTTTAAATGGGAAATTTTTTAGCATCCTTAGCATTTTTATAAAAACTACTTTTGATTTTTCGGCGTCGTTTTTGTCTGCTATTTTTGGCAAAATCTCTATCGTTAAGCCACTTTTTGTCTGCAAGACGCCGACATAGTTCCTCGCCTGTATAAATTTCCCGCCACTTCCGCTTGCTATCCTTAAAAACGGCGCATTTTCATCGCTATTTTTAAGGATAAAATTTTCTATATCAGCAAAGTCTTTTTTGCTTATACTGTGCTGATATATACGCTCAAACTCAGTAATCGTTAGCTGGCTTTGCTTCATCTTTAATTTACTTGGCTATAAATTTTTATGTAACTTTGCGGATCGTTAAAGGCTTCGTGATTTATCTCATATAAGACTTTATCATCTATATCATCTATTTTTCCTCCAAATAGTTTTTCTGTGTCCATACTGCTCTTGACTTTAATAAACTGCAAATCCTCATTTTTTTGACTATCGCCCAAAACTAGCCTTATTTTCTCCCAGTCGTCGTAAAAATACTCTTGTAGTAGCGGTAAAATTTTGTTTTTAAAGACATTTGCAAGTGTTTCCATGTCTGACACATTTATAAAATAAGCATGCCCTATCTTATGATCTCTGTCGTAAAGATACTCTATACGTTCGTTTATCGTTTTTAGCATTTGTCCAATATCTATGCCGGCAACTTCTTTTAGATTATTGTATTCTGGCATCATCTCCACAAACTCAAACCTTCTTCTAAGTGCCGTATCCATAAGGGCTATGCTTCGATCTGCTGTATTCATCGTGCCTATTATGCATAAATTTGACGGCACTCCAAATTTCTCTTTTGAGTATGGTAGCTCTACTATTATCTCGTCATCCGCACCTAGTCTTTTTGATGGCTCTATGAGCGTTATTAGCTCGCCAAAAATTTTGGATATATTTCCGCGGTTGATCTCGTCGATAAAGATGGCATATTTTGGAGTGCTGTCATTAAAAAACTTTTGTCGCTCCTCTTTTGGCAAATCGCAAAAATCACTAAGCTTGCCTTTGTATCCACTAAGAAGCAGGGCATTTTCGCAGCACTGATAAAAAATTCCTTTTGATATCTCATAAGTTATATCGCCATCTTCATTTTCGCTATCAAATACAGGCTTTATGCCCTCAACAAATTCCTCATATCCATAGCTTTGGTGAAATGTTATAAATTTTATTTGTCCACTTCGTATATATCCATCAAATTTCTTTTTTAGATCATTTTTGTTTTCGCTTATATCAACTTTTCTTTCTTCTATTATCTCGATAGCTTTTGTCACTGTACTGTATGTCTTTCCAGTTCCTGGAGGGCCATATAAGATTTGATTAAGTGGATAAGTTGATTTTTTGTCATCATCGGTCATTTTATATCCTTCACTATCACTATTGTTTTGTTGATTGTTTTCTGTATTTTTATAAAATTTCTCATACGTTAGATGATATACATTTGTTAGTGTATTAAGTAAGCTTGTGTAGTCAAGAGTTGTAAAAGTATCTACATTCTCTATAGCAAAAAATATATTTTTTTCAAATTCAAATTCAAATTTATCAAGCTTAAAACCATCAACATGTATCTTTTTGCATTCTGACTCCAAGAAGTTATATATTTCATTTTTTAGTTTTTTTTCTGCGTCGCTCAGTTTTGTATCGATTAGTCCTATGGATACATAAAAATTGCTAGGTTTTGCTAAAACGGCAAAATAAATAACTAAATGAGATTCATTTTTAAAGGGCTTATATCTATTCCATATATATTCTGAAATATTTCCACTATTTTGCCACATCCCATGATCTACAGTCTCAAATCCACTAAATATATCTTCAGAAAAAGTTATTAAATTTTCACGAAAATTACTTAACTTATCACGTGTTATTTTTTCGTTTTTGCTGTATTTTGTACCTTGTTTGTATCTATTTATAAAATACTTAAATCCATCCAAAATTTCATTTTTTAAACTATCGCTTATCATGCTTCTATCCTTAGTTTTTTTATTTTATAGCTTCAGACCTTTTAAGTATCTTTTCACAACTCATCAAATTCTCTTTTGAATTCGTCTCTTAAACTCTCGGCCTTGTTTTCGCCGTCTTTGAAATTTACCCTTACAAACCCATCAAGCTCGTCCAAGATCGCAAAGAGCTCGCTCTCCCAGTTTGCATTTTCTTGTTTTGCTAAAGTCTCTATCTTTTCTCTTGTTTGCTCAAGCTCGTTTAGTGCCTTGTCTTTATCACTTGCATCATTTAGTGCATCTTCAAATAAAATATCCTGTCTTAAGCCATTTATCTTTTTTAGGATAATGCCGCAAAATTTAGGATATTTTTCACTGTTGCTTAAGCTCTCTAAGGCTTCTTGTGCTGCTTTTTGGTAGGCTGGTACTGCTCCTTCTTCATCTAGCTTTTTGGTGAGTTTTTGTATCTGAAAATATAAGATGAGTGCTGCAAAAAATGCCAAAAGCAAGTAGATTGTTATGTTATTCATTTTTATTCCTTTTTGTAAATTTATTTATACTGATTATCGCAAGTGCAAGCCAAATAAGGCAAAATGAGACAATCTTGTAGCCGTCTAATGTTTCGCCAAAAATAAAGACTGCACAAAGGATCGCAATGGTTGGCGAGATGTATTGTAAGTAGCCGATAGTAGTTAAATTTATTCTCGTAGCAGCCGCATTAAAAGAGATAAGTGGCACAATGGTAACGATGCTTGAAGCGATCATTAAAAGGGAGTCGTTGTTTAGTCCAAAGTGACTTTGTGAGTTAAAAACTAGCCATAAAACGTAGCCAAACGCAAATGGAAATATAAAGAGTGTTTCGATGAAAAGTCCGTTAAATGCACTAATCTTTGCTTTTTTCCTAACAACGCCGTAAAGTCCAAAGGATAGTGGCAAAATGATAGAAACTAATGGTAAGCCGCCTTGAAAATAAATTTGTATGCAGACAGCTATCAGCACAATGCAAATGGCTATTATGCCACTTTTACCAAGTCTCTCTTTAAAGACGATAACACCAAGTAGCATGTTTATTAGAGGATTGACAAAGTAGCCAAGGCTAGTATCAAGAATTTTACCATTACCAACTGCATAGACATAAACGCCCCAGTTTATAGTGATAAAAGTGCCGCTTAAAAATAGTGCTTTTAGTGAGCCTAGGTCTTTTAGTAATAAAAAAATTTCACCCATTTTGCCACTAAAACAAAGCATCGCACCCATTAAGAAAAATGACCAAATGATCCTGTGAGCTAAAATTTCATAAGCATCGATCTCTTTGCTAAAAAGATTAAAATAGACCGCCAAAAATCCCCACATAAAAAATGCACTAAGTGCAAAGATGATGCCTTTTTGGTTTTCATTTAGCTTTTGCATTTTTGCTGCTTTTTATGGAATTTATACTGTCGATCATTAAAAGTGCAACCGAAATAGCAAGGCATATCATCAAAAAGTATGAGCTTTGCTCCAGTTTCTCACCTATGGCAAATGAGACAAAAAGCATCATTATTGGCTCAAAATAAGTAAGTAGTCCAAGAACGTTTATAGGCACAAGCGTGCTTGACATTATCTGAGAAATGAGAGCTGCACCGCTGATAATGCCAAGCAAGATAAGTAGATAGTAAATGTTTGGATTTTTACTCACGACAAAGTCCATATCAGCTGTAAGTGCGAAATAAAATGAAAATAAAAACATAAAAATTATCTCAATGACAAAGCTTGAGAAATTTGCAAGATTGTAGTGCTTTCTAAGCACAAAATATATTGGATAAAGGCAAAATACCCCAGCACTCTCCCATGAGATGCCGCCACTGATTATAGCTGTACTAAAGACGCCAAGAGCAGCAAAAAAGATAGAAGCGAGCTTTGTTTTTGAGAGGTGTTCTTTAAAAAATAGTCGTCCGCAAAGAACCATGACTATTGGCATGATGAGGTAGCCGATCGAGACCTTTAGTGCTGCGCCGTTGCTTGGTGCCCAGAGATAAAGCAACATCTGAAATGAGCTTAACAATGATGTGATAAACAAAATCAATAAAATTTTTGGCCTAAGTCTAATTTTTAAAAGCAAAAACTGAAAATTTCTTTGTTGTTTTAGTAAAAAAATAGCTGCGATCACGATAGGCAAAGTAAATATCATGCGGTAACCAAAAAGAGCTTGTGTACTAATTGGATTCATGAGTACTGACATGTAGTATATGCAGTTAAATAACACTGATGCCAAAAGTGAATAAAAAATGCCTTGGATCATTAAAAATTTATGCTCTTTTTCGTCTAAATTTAAACTACTGATTTTATGTAAAATATCTTTAATAGCCCTTTAATAGCTTTTATTTTTTTAAGTTTGCCGTGATATAATCAGCGTTTAATTAAGGCAAAAAAGATAGGAAAATAAATGACTTGGAACCGCGATAGCTGGAGAGAATTTAATATCTTGCAACAGCCAAATTATCCAGATTTGAAAGAACTTAAAGAGGTTGAAGAAAAGTTAAAGGGACTTCCTCCTTTGGTGTTTGCTGGTGAGGCTAGAAGTTTAAAAGAAGAGCTTGCAAAAGTTTGTAACGGTGAGGCATTTTTGCTTCAAGGTGGCGACTGCGCTGAGAGTTTTACAAATTTTAATGCAAACAACATCAGAGATATGTTTAAAGTCCTACTTCAAATGGCGATAGTTTTGACATTTGCAGGTGGCTATCCAGTGGTCAAAGTGGGCCGAGTGGCAGGGCAGTTTGCAAAGCCAAGAAGTAGCGATTATGAAGAGATAAATGGCGCCAAACTTCCAAGTTACAGAGGCGACATCATAAATGGCTTTGAATTTGATGAAAAAGCTAGAGTACCTGATCCTAAACGCATGATAGAAGCCTACTATCAGAGTGCATCGACAATGAACTTATTAAGGGCATTTTCAAGAGGTGGTTTGGCTGATCTTCATCAAGTACATAAATGGAATTTAGGCTTTGTTAAAAAGCCAGAGATAGGCGAACAATACGCAAAGCTAGCTGACGATCTAACTAAAACTCTATCTTTCATGGCAGCTTGCGGTATCACTTCGGCAAACACACCAACGATAAATCAAACTGCAGTTTATACATCTCACGAAGCACTTTTGCTCCCTTATGAAGAAGCGCTAACTAGGGTTGATAGTCTTAGCGGTGAGTGGTATGATTGCTCGGCTCATATGCTTTGGATAGGTGAGAGAACACGTGGTATAAACGACGCTCACGTACATTTTTTAAGTGGCGTGAAAAATCCTATTGGCGTGAAGATCGGACCAAGTGCAAAAGCAGAAGATGTTATCGCACTTGCAAATAAACTAAATCCAGAAAATGAAGCTGGCAGACTAAATGTGATAATTAGAATGGGTGCTGATAAGATCGGTGAAAATTTACCAAAAATTTTAAGAGAACTAAAACGCGAGGGACTAAATATCGTTTATAGCATCGATCCAATGCACGGCAACACAGTCAAGACATCAAATAACTACAAAACTCGAGAATTTGACAAGGTCATAAGCGAAGTTAGAAGCTTTTTTGAAATTCACAAGGCCGAGGGTACAAGAGCTGGCGGCGTGCATCTTGAGATGACAGGTCAAGATGTGACAGAGTGTACTGGTGGGGCATTAAAGCTTACTGAGAGCTCGCTAGAGCAAAGATACGAGACGCAGTGTGACCCAAGACTAAATGCTGATCAGGCGCTTGAGCTTGCATTTTTGATGGCTGATCTGGTTAAGAAGGCTTAAGAAATTTATAAATTTTGGAGAGAAAATGGCAAATGTTTATGATTTAATTGTCGTTGGTGGCGGACCTTGTGGGATCGCTAGCGTTGTTGAAGCCAAAAGAAATGGCTTAAATAATGTTTTGCTCCTTGAAAAAGGTGACAATCATAGCCAAACGATCAGAAAATTTTACAAAGATAATAAGCGTGTAGATAAAGAGTATAAAGGACAAGATAGTACGATCCATGGGCTAGTTTCATTTGAGGATGGTACTAAAGAGAGTACGCTTGACTATTTTGATAAGCTGCTTGACACTGAAAAAATTGAAGCTTTTTTTAATTCTGAAGTTGAGAGTGTAAAAAAAGACGGAGAAATTTTTAACGTAACCACATCAAAAGCAGTCTATAAAACTAAAAATGTGATGATTTCTATTGGTAAAATGGGACGTCCAAACAAGCCTGATTATAAAATACCGCCATCACTAAATTCAGTGGTAAATTTTAACCTTGACAGCTGTACAAATGGAGAAAAAGTACTTGTTGTTGGCGGTGGCAACTCGGCGGTTGAGTATGCAATAGAACTTTGCCAGTATAATAAAACGACTATTGCTTACAGAAAAGATAACTTTAGTCGTGTTAATGAGACAAATTTAACTGCACTTTGGGAGCTTGAGAAACACAACAAGATAAAAGTAAGGCTAAATCACGATATAACCGAGATAGACAACGAGTCTGGTAAGGTTAGAGTACATTATGAAAATGGCAAAATTCGCGTATATGACAGAGTTGTTTATGCGATCGGTGGCTCAAGTCCGGTTGATTTTTTACAAAAATGCCAAATCAAAACTGACGATAAAGGCACTCCAATAGTCGATAGTAATTACCAAAGTAGCGTACCAGGGCTTTATGTTGGCGGTGATATTGTATTAAAAAATGGCGGTTCGATCGTAGTGGCCCTAAATCATGCTCATAGTGTCATTAAAGACATTTTAAAAGGCAAGGCACAAGCTTGATAAATAAATTTTTACTAGCTTTTTTTTGTTTGATTCTTGGCTTTTGCCTCTCATTTTTAAGATCTCAAAAATATGAGGAAAAGCCAAACGATATAAACAAGACTATTTATTCTATAAATTTTGACAACCTTTCAGAAGAAGAGAAACAAAAATATATCAGTAAGGACGATCTATACGAGTATGGTGGTTATATAACACCAAAAAGCTATATGCAAAATTTTACTGAAATTAGTGACTTAAATTTATCAAATAATGTAAATGAACTCAAAGAGCAAGTTCGTGAGCTGAGCAAAAAAAATCAAATTTTAGCTGCTGATAATATCGATATTAGTGAGAAAAATTTAGATTTTATAAGCAAGATTTCGGAGTTGAAAAAAAATATTGAAAATGAAAAGAACGAGATAGTAGAGAAAAATCAAAAGACTCTAGGCGAGCTTGAGATGCAGCACTTCGAAAATATCCAGACTTTAACAAAACGTCTAAATGAGGCTCAATCCGATATGATAGAGAGCTCAAAGGCATATGAAAAAAAGATAATCGATCTTGAAAACGCTATAAGTGAAGCCAAGAATGGCGATGAAAATAAGATAAAAGAGATCGAGGCAAATTTTAATAAATTTAAAGAAAATCTTGATGCAAATTTTACTGCACTAAAAGAGCAAAATATTGAACTAAATGCGTCTTTGAATCAAAGAGAAGCGATAATAAAAGAGTATGAAAATGCTCAAAAAGAAAAAGAGAAAAACGAAAAAAAGGAAATTTTGATCTTAAAAGAAGAGATCGAGCGAGTCAAAAATGATGCTAATGCTCAAAAATTTAGCTATGAAAAAGAGATAAATGCACTAGCTGATGGCTTTGAGACACAAAAAAGTGTTATGGAAGATGAGCTTTCAAAAAAAGCAAATAAAATAATCGATCTTGAGGAAGCACTTGAGTCAAATAAAACCGCTTTAAAAGATAGAATTTATGAGCTTGATGAGATAAAGAAAAATCTAAACTCAAAAGATCTAGCAGTTGAAAACTACAATGGCAAAAATTTAGAACTAAATGCCTCATTAGCAGCACTTCGTAAAAGTTTCGATGATCTAAAACAAAAAAATCTTAAAAACGAGCAAGAAAATAAACTTGCAAATGAAAATATCGGCTTGCTTAAAAAAGAACTCGAGCGAGCAAATGCAGCAAACAAAAGACTTGATAAGCAAAATTTAGATGCAAATGCAAGCTTGGATGAGCTAAATAAAAAGCTAAAATTAAGCGAAGAGAGCCTTAAAAATGCGCGAGATGAGTTAAGAACGCTTGATGCAAAAACGAATAAATTTTTAAAAACCTTGTTTGAACAAAATCAAACCCTCTCTTTACAGTTTCAAAAACTTAGCTCAAATGAGAGTGAGCTGAAAAATTTAAATACAAAGATAAACTCAAAAGATGAAAAGATAAAAGAGCTGGAAAATAATCTTACGCAAACTAGTCAAATGTTAGCTTCAAAGCAAAATGAGCTTGAGGTGCAAAAAAGGACGCTAAAGATCGATATGCAAAACTATGAAATTTTGCGTCAGCAAATAAATATTTTGCAAAAAAAGATAGTTGACACTTCGACACTTTTGGTAGACAGCAACAACAGTGGTAGCAAAAATTTGCTAAGCTTGCAAAACGAGCTTGAAAGCGCAAAACAAAAGCTAAACGAGAGCAATAAGACTATCGAGCGGTTAAATTCTAAGATAAGCGAGCTTAGTTCATCCGGCGCAAAGGGCAATACAGTAAATGCTCAAATCATTGAGCTTCAAAAGGATATTGAGCAAAATTTAAATAGGCAAGATGAGCTCGAAAATGAAAATGTAAATTTAAAAAATATTTTACAAGCTACGACAAAACCTGAAACTCCAACAAAACTCGTTTTGATCTCTAGCCTAGAGTGCGACGATATGGACGCAAACGATAAGGTCAGCGTGATGTGCAAGAATAGGGTGAGTGAATTTTTACAAAGATTTAACTCAAACTACCTCTACGAGATAATTCCAATCGTAGATAAGAAAAATTTTGTCATCCCATCAAATGTGGCTCAAAGTATCAAAAAAGACGACCTTGGTAGGCTAAACAACTATGTAAATTATGGTGTTGGCAAAGAGCGTGCGAAGGCAGCAGCTGGACTTATAAAAGAAGAATTTGGTGATTTTGCTAGGATCAGTTTTAGCTCCGAAGTGATCGTAAAAGATGTTACGCGTGGCTTTATAATCAAGGTTTATAGATGATCTTAGCCCAGCTTCAAAGTGGCTATCGCTACAACAGCGATACGCTGGTACTTTATGATTTTATAAGCTCAAGTTTGAAAAATTTTTCAGGTAGGATTTTAGATGTTGGCGCAGGGTGCGGGATACTAGGACTTTTGCTTAAGCGTGACTTTGAAAAAGCAACTCTTTGCTCGCTTGATATATTGAAAATAAATGGTGAAATTTCTAAATTTAATGCTCATCAAAATGGCTTGGAGGCAGAATTTATAAATGCCGACTTTGCAAAATTTAAAGATAGTGAAAAATTTGACCTCATCGTCTCAAATCCTCCATTTTATCACGAGGGTACAAAGCAGAGTGAAAACGAGCATATAAAGGTTAGTAGATATGTGAGTTCTTTGGGTCTAAAAGACTTTATAAAAGGCATAAGTGTAAATTTAAAACCGCACAAAAGGGCGTTTTTTTGCTACGCTCCTGATGATATTAGTGAGATCGTAACGTGTCTAAAAGAGTTTAAGCTAAATTTAGTAAGCCTAAAATTTATTCATACAAAGGCTGATAAACCAGCAAATTTAGCCCTATTTGAGATAAGAAATAATTCAAACTCAAAGTTAAAAGTTTTGCCACCTTTAGTGATGAGTGAAAATGGCTCGCATACAAAAGAGGCGATTGAAATTTTTAAAAAAGCTAATACAAACAGCGTTGATTATCAGGAATTAGCGTGAAAGTACAAGGTTTTAGTTATGAGTTTGATGCTAGCTTTTGCGAGAGCTGCGGTGGCAAGTGTTGCACTGGTGATAGTGGGTATATTTGGATAAACGAAGAAGAAATTTCAAAATTTTGCACAGCTTTTGAGATGAGTAAAGATGAGTTTGAAAAGCAGTTTTTAATAAGAGTTGGGCTAAGGTGTAGTATAAAAGAAAAGCCTTATGAGGATGGCTTTGCTTGCATATTTTTTGATGAAGCCAATAAAAACTGTTCTGTTTATGAGCTAAGGCCGCAACAGTGCAGGACTTTTCCGTTTTGGGATTATTTTAAAAAAAATTTAAAGGAGTTAAAAGCAGAATGCGTTGGCGTAAAATTTTAGTAATTTTTATAAGCATCTTTTTTAACTCGCAGCTACTTTTGGCTGAAGATAATAAAAGTATAAATTTACGTCTAATGCAGGCTTTGTTGTTTCAAGATAGTGGAGATGTGAACGCTAGCATTCAAGCCTACATAAACATTTTTAAAGATACAAATCAAAAAACTTATCTAAAAGAGGCTATCAAACTTGCCTTTGCGACTAAGAATGAAAATTTAAACGCTCTTATGAGTGAAGGAGAAAAAAATTTAAAAGATGATAGTGACTTTATCCGTATAAAGATCGCAAATTTAGTAAATTTCTCAAAGCTAAATGAGGCTAAAAATTTGATGCAAGAGCTAGCCACAAAAGAGCCAAATGCTCAAAATTTACTCATGCTTGGCACGATTTGTATGATGCAAAATGAGGCAGCAACAGCCTTAAAATACTTTGAAGAGGCGTATTTGCTAAAGCCAGAAGAAGAAAATTTACTCCGTATCGTTGATATTTTGATAAATCGCATGGATAAGATAAAAGACGCTACAAAGTATCTTGAAAAATTTAAAGAGGATCAAGGATGCACGCTAAAGACTTGTGAACTTTTGGCTGAAATTTACTCCCAGCAAAGAAATTTTCCAAAAGTGATCGAGCTTTTTGAAGAGCTTTATGACCTAAGCCATGATACCTCGTATCTTGATAAGATCGTGCAGTTTTTTATCTATGAAAAAAATTACAAAGCAGCCATTGAAATTTTAAAAAAATATAGCTATAACGATACAACACTTATAGATCTTTATGCTGCAACGAATAATTTTGGCGATGCGTACATACTTGCTGTTAAAATTTATAATGAAAGTAGGGATTTAAATTTTTTAGCAAAGGCTGCCATTTACGAATATGAGATGAATAAAGACAGCTTAGATGAACAAAAAATGACTGAAATTTTAGATAAATTTGAAGCTAGTGTGCCAAAACTAGAAAATGATATGTTTTTTAACTACTATGGCTACTTGCTAATAGATCATGATATAGATCCTAGAAAGGGTGTAGAGCTTGTGCAAAAAGCACTTGATATCTCGCCTGATTCGCCTTATTACGAGGATTCGCTAGCGTGGGGTTATTTTAAGCTAGGTGAGTGCAAAAAAGCAAAAAGTATCATGCAACATGCAATGAAAGATGTAGATTTTAGAGCTTCAAAAGAGGCAAAAGAGCACCTACACCTAATAGAACGCTGTATAATAAATTTAAACAAAAGGCTTAAAAAATGATACTTGACGAGATAATAAAAAAGACAAAAGAAGACCTTAAAAAGAGAAAAGCCGAGTTTCCTATGGAGTGGCTTGGTCGCTCACTAGCATATAACCCATATGTGCCAAGAGATGTTTTGAACGCACTTAGATCAAGTGAGAATGAGCCGATAAAAATCATAGCCGAGATCAAAAAAGCTAGCCCAAGCAAGGGCGTGATAAGAGAGGATTTTGAACCGATAAAAATCGCGCAAGAGTACGAGCAGTACGCAAATGCCTTTAGTATATTAACTGAACCACATTGGTTTAAAGGCGATATTGAATACATCACTCAAGTTCGCCGCTACGCCTCAAGGCCGATCCTTAGAAAAGACTTTATCATTGATAAATATCAAATTCTTGAAGCACTTGTTTACGGAGCAGACTTTATCCTGCTTATTGCCAAAGCACTAACGCAAGGCGAGCTAAAAGAGCTTTTAGACTACGCTCATCATCTAGGACTTGAAGTATTGGTGGAGACCCATGATGCGAGCGATGTGAAAAAAGCGATCTTTGCAGGAGCAAATATAATAGGGATAAATCACAGAAATTTAGATGATTTTACGATGGATATGAGCCTTTGCGAAAAGCTAATACCACTTTTGCCAAATGCCAAGATAATAGTAGCCGAAAGTGGACTATATGAGCACGAGCAGCTTAGAGAGCTAAGTAAAATAGGTGTAGATGCTTTCTTGATCGGAGAGCACTTTATGAGACAAGATGACATAAAAAATGCCGTCAAAAAGATAAAGGAGGGTGAGTAATGCAGCACCTTTGTGCCCCTTGGAGAAGTGAATACTTTAGTGCCAAAAAAGATAGTTGCGTTTTTTGTGATGTTATAAACTCAAACGATGATGAGAAAAACGGCGTACTTTTTCGAGCCAAGCATTGCTTTGGGATTATGAATTTATATCCGTATTCTCCAGGGCATTTCATGATAATACCAAATCAGCACACAGATAAGATCGAAGAGCTTAATGAAGAGACTTGGTTTGAGATGAGTAAATTTGTAAGACTTGGTGTTAAAATTTTAAAAAAAGAGCTTCATGCTCAAGGTGTAAATATCGGTATGAATTTAGGCAAGGCAGGCGGAGCTGGCATCGCTGAGCACGTACACTATCATCTTGTTCCAAGGTGGAGTGGAGATACAAATTTCATAACGACAATCGCCGATGTGAGAGTGAATGGAACGCCATTTCATCCGCTTTTTGAAAAGCTAAAAAAGGCTTTTAGTGCCACTATATGAGCTTGATGTAAGCGAGTGGTTAGAAAAAAGAAGCTCGTTTGAAATTTTAATAGACGCTAGATCACCTCATGAGTTTAGCTATTCACATATAAAGGACGCCATAAATTTATACGCATTAAACGATGCAGAGCATAAAGAGGTAGGCACTATCTACAAAAACGATAGAGCTCTAGCCAAGAGCCTTGGCGCAAAATATATCTGCAATAATCTGCAAAATATCATTGATGAAGTCTATAAAAGATGCAGGGTTGGCTCAGCTATTGGCATTTACTGCGCAAAGGGCGGACTTAGGTCAGGATCAGTAGCTTTTGTGCTAAGTATGATTGGATATAGGGTTTTTAGGCTAAATGGTGGCTACAAGGCTTATAGAAATCATGTTTTGGAATTTTTAAAAGGCCCTTTAAGTACGAAATTTATAACACTTTTTGGAAATACTGGCTGCTACAAAAGCAAGCTTATAAGAGCTCTAAGTCCGGCAATAGATCTTGAAGTCATGGCAAATCATTTAGGCTCGGTATTTGGAGAGATAAACGGTGCCCAACCTAGCCAAAAGAGCTTTGAAGATGCATTATTTGAAAAACTTATCACGCTAAAAGATGAAATTTGCTTTATCGAGGGCGAGAGTAGAAGGATCGGCTCACTCACGCTTCCAAAGAGCCTTTATGAGGCAATGCGTAGTGGCATTAATGTTGAAGTGAGTGCAAGTTTAGAAAATAGAATTTCGTGCATCACGAGCGATTATAAAAGTGTGGATAAGGCCTTTTTTGATGAGTGCATAAGGAAAATTTCGCCGTTTATAGATAAAGAAGCTAGAGATGAAGCTGTGGCTAAATTTAACCAAAACGACATTGCCAAAGTAGCTGAAATTTTACTTACAAAGTACTACGATAAAGTCTATAAGAAAAATGAAAATATTAATGTTTTTATAAATTCTGATGACTTTGACAAGGCTATAAAAACCTTAAACGAGATAAGAGATAAAGCTTAAAATACTAAAAATAATACATTAAATTTTATGTAAAATATTTTGTACTATTTTTATAAGATGGTAAAAATTTTTTCAAGAAAATCAAAGTAACACCTAAAATTCGCTAGAAAGTTAAAATGGATTTAAAATGCTTTGGGATATAATTTGCAATAAATTTATCAAAAGGCTAAAGTGATGATAAAACAAATTTCTGGTTCACAGATGATAAGCGAAGCCTTGCACGAAGAGGGTGTCGATATAGTCTTTGGCTATCCTGGTGGTGCAGCTTTAAATATCTACGACGAGACATACAAGCAAACTTACTATAGGCATATTCTGGTTCGCCACGAGCAAGCAGCTGTACATGCAGCAGACGGATATGCAAGGGTTAGCGGTAAAGTGGGTGTTGCTTTTGTGACGAGTGGCCCTGGTTTTACAAATGCAGTCACAGGCCTTGCCACAGCTTACAGCGATAGCATACCGATTGTGCTTATAAGCGGTCAGGTACCGACATTTATGATAGGCACAGATGCATTTCAAGAGATCGATGCGGTTGGAATTTCACGCCCATGCGTCAAGCACAATTTTTTAGTAAATAGCGTCGAGGAGCTGCCTCGCATTATAAAAGAGGCCTTTTATATCGCAAGATCAGGCCGCCCAGGACCAGTTCATATCGACATTCCAAAAAATATTACATCAAAGCTTGGTGATTTTGTATATCCAAAAGAAATTTCTATCCCAAGTTACAAGCCGACCTATAAAGGCAATTCAAAACAGATAAAAAAGGCGGCAGTTGCGATAAATGAAGCAAAAAGACCGCTTTTATACATAGGTGGTGGTGCGATCGCATCAAATGCTAGCGATATCATCCGTAAATTTATGCAAAAAACAGGCATTCCAGCGGTCGAAACTCTAATGGCTCTTGGCGTTCTTGACGCGAAAGATAAGCTAAATTTAGGCATGGCAGGTATGCATGGTAGCTACGCTTCAAACATGGCTTTAAGTGAGTGTGACCTTCTTATCTCACTTGGAGCTAGATTTTGCGATAGGATCACTGGCAGAACGGACGAATTTGCAAAACATGCAAAGATAATTCACATTGATATAGACCCAAGCTCTATTTCAAAGATCATAAACGCCCATTTCCCAATAGTTGGAGATCTTGCAAATGTGCTAACAGAGCTTTATGACGAAGTAAAAGGAAAACCTGATAACTACGCACCTTGGAGAGAAATTTTAGATAGATATTCAAAGCTAAATCCTCTAAGCTATACAGATAGTGACACAGTACTTAAACCACAATGGGTTATCGAAGAGACTGCGAAGATAGCTGGACCTGATGCTATCATCTCAACAGACGTTGGCCAGCACCAAATGTGGGTGGCGCAGTTTTATCCATTTAATAGAGCAAGGCAGCTTGTAACAAGTGGCGGACTTGGTACGATGGGATACGGCCTGCCTGCAGCGATTGGCGCAAAGTGTGCGATGCCAGATAATCTAGTTATAAATTTTACAGGTGATGGTTCGATACTCATGAACATCCAAGAGCTGATGACTGCCTGTGAGACGAAGGCTCCGGTTATCAATATAATCCTAAACAATAACTTCTTAGGCATGGTTCGTCAGTGGCAGACATTTTTCTATGAAAAACGCTATTCGTCGACTGACCTTAGCCTTCAGCCTGATTTTACAAAGATCGTTGAGGGTTTTGGCGGTGTTGGCTTTGTTTGTAAGAGTAAGGACGAGTTTAGAAAGGCTTTAAAAGAGGCGATCGATAGCAAAAAATCAGCGATGATCGACGTTAGGATCGACCGTTTTGAGGATGTGCTTCCTATGGTTCCAGCAGGGGCTGCGATTTATAATATGATATTAAAGAGCAAGGAAGAAAAATGAGCAGTATAAGAAGAACGATATCGGTTATAGTTTTAAATGAACATGGCGTCTTGGCTAGAATTTCTGGACTTTTTGCTGGCAGGGGTTATAACATCGACACGCTTACAGTTGCTCCAATACCTGAGAGCAACTTCTCAAGACTAAGCATCGTAACTAGTGGCGACGAGAGGGTCTTAGAGCAGATCGTAAAGCAGCTTCATAAGCTCATACCAACATATAAAGTCATAGAAAGTGGCGAATTTGTCGAAAAAGAGATGGCTCTTGTTAAAATTCCTCTTGGTGAAAATTTTGCAGGCCTTGAGGCCATACTAAAGTCATACAACGGCATCGTGACAAACACAAATGAAAACTATATAGTCGTCATGGTGGCTGACGATGCGAGTAGGATAGAGAGCTTTTTAAAATCTATAAAGAAATTTAACCCAGTTGACGTCGTACGCGGCGGATCTGTGATAATGGATATATGATGAAACTAAGTGAAATAGCTTTAAAAGTAAACGCTACTTTTAGCGGAGAAGATATAGAAATTTTTGCCTTAAATTCTTTAAAAAATGCAAATAAGGCCGAGCTAACATACTGCGATGGCGAGAAAAATGCTAAATTTATAAGTAACTCAAATGCTGGAGCTATTTTGGTCACAAAAGCCCTTTTGGACCTGGTGCCAGCTGGCATGGTCGCACTTGTCTGCGACAATCCACATCTTGCATTTGCCTTGCTTAGTAAAGATTATGCAAAGCCATTATTTTGCGAGCCAAAGCCATCAAATATAGCTCCAAGTGCTACTATCATGCCAAATGTCTACATCGGCTCAAACGTGAGCGTGGGCGAAAACACGATAGTCATGGCTGGGGCATTTTTGGGCGATAATGTGACTATTGGCAAAAACTGCATCATCCATCCAAATGTTGTCATTTACAACGACTGTGTGGTTGGAAATGAGTGTCACCTGCTAGCAAGCTGCGTGATTGGAAGTGATGGCTTTGGCTATGCACACACAAAAACTGGCGAGCATGTGAAAATTTATCACAATGGCAATGTTGTTTTGGGCGATTATGTCGAGATCGGTGCTTGCACGACGATAGATCGTGGAGTATTTGAAAGTACCGTGATCGCAAACTACACAAAGATAGACAACCTCGTTCAAATAGGGCACAACTGCGAGCTTGGAAACGGCTGCCTTATCGTCTCACAAACTGGCCTTGCTGGCTCAACGATACTAGGCAGAAACGTCGTCATGGGCGGGCAAAGCGGCTCGACTGGACATGTGAGTGTGGGTGACTTCGCACAGATCGCAGCACGTGGTGGTGTTAGTAAAAATTTACTAGGTGGTAAAAAATACGCCGGAGCTTATCCGATAATGGAGCTTTCGGAGCAGTTTAAATTTCAAGCAAAAATTTTGAGATTTTTTAAGAAAAATTAATCATAAGCTTTTGTGGGATTTACCTACAAAAGCTCTTTTAAAATATACAAATAAGTCGTCAAAGCAATTTATCTAAAGTATTCTTTCTTTGATCACTCTAGCTGTTTCTATCGCTATTTCTAGCTCTTCGTTTGTTGGGATGATGAGCGTTTTTATTTTGGCATCTTTATCATCTATGCACCTTTCGCCTATCTCGTTTGAGAAATTTAGATCGTGATTTATGTGAATGCCAAGATGCTTTAGATCATCACAAATTTTTTGCCTTGTATTTGGTGCATTTTCTCCTATGCCGCCAGTAAATATGAGCGCATCTACGCGTCCCAAAATGGCATAATACGAACCAATATATTTTTTAACTCGGTAGCAAAACATATCAAATGCAAGCCTTGCGCGCTCGTCATTTTCCATTTTAGCTACGACATCTCTCATATCACTTGAGCCACAAATTCCAAAAAGTCCGCTTTTTTTGTTTAAAAAGTTATCAATCTCGTTCCATTTTAAAACACCGATATTTAGCAGGTAGATGACTACAGCTGGATCCATATCGCCACTTCTTGTACCCATTATGAGCCCTTCAAGTGGACTTAGACCCATTGATGTGTCGATACTTTTGCCGTTTTGCACCGCGCAGGCTGAGGCGCCGTTGCCTAAATGAAGCGAGATGGCGTTAAATTTATCAAACTCTATGCCAAGCATTTTAGCCGCTTGCTTGCAAACATATCTATGTGAAGTGCCGTGAAAGCCGTACTTTCTTATGTGATGAGTCTTGCAAACATCGTATGGTAGGGCATAGCGGTAGGCATACTCTGGCATGCTTTGGTGAAAAACGGTGTCAAAAACAACCACGTGAGGCACGTTTCTACTCTCTTTCATCGCATTTTTGATGCCAGCAAGGTGCCCTGGGTTGTGAAGAGGGGCAAGTGGGCTTATCTCCTCGATCTTTTTAATAACGCTCTCATCAACGATCATCGAGCTAAAAAAGCTCTCTCCGCCGTGCACTATCCTGTGTCCTATGCCGTCAAGCTCACTTAGATCGTGCAGAGTGTGTGAGGTAACAAAAAGCTCGTTCATAGCTTCAAGTCCGTCATGGTGGTCTTTTATAAAGCGGTTTATCTCGTATATTTCGCCATTTGCTTTTAGTATGGCCCTTGAGCTATTGCTGCCGATCTGTTCGACCAGACCGCTTGCTAGGCTCGTTTTGGTATCCATTGCAAAAAGTTGAAATTTTATCGAACTACTACCTGAGTTTAAAACCAAAATTTTCATATTATTCTCCTGCTTGTATAGCGCTGATTAGGATAGTATTTACCACGTCTTCGACAAGGCAACCGCGGCTTAGGTCATTAACTGGCTTTTTTAGCCCTTGAAGTATCGGACCCACAGCTAGAGCGTTTGCGCTTCGCTGAACTGCTTTATAGCAGATGTTTCCGCAGTTTAAATTTGGAAAGATAAAGACATTTGCATGCCCAGCTACATCAGAGCTTGGCATCTTTTTGCTAGCGACACTTGGCTCGATAGCTGCATCAAACTGAATAGGTGCTGCAATTTTTAAATTTGCATCGAGCTCGCTAGCTTTTTTAGCAGCTTCTTTTATAAATTCCACATCAGGCCCACTTCCACTCTCAGCTGTAGAGTAGCTCAGCATAGCGATCTTTGGACTAAGGTCAAATGCACTTGCCGTTTGAGCGCTACTTAGCGTGATGCTAGCAAGCTCATCTGAGCTTGGATTTGGCGTGACAGCACAGTCTGCAAAGAGCAAAATTTCTTCTTCAAGTGCCATGAAAAATGCCCCACTTACCACACTTACATTTGGCTTTGTTTTTATGACCTGTAAGGCAGGGCGTATCGTATCGGCCGTACTCATTGTAGCACCACTTACTAGTGCGTCTGCCAAGCCTTCATGAATTAGCATCGTGGCAAAGTAAATTTTATCTTTTGCAAGTGCGTTAGCCTTGGCTTCATCAACGTCTTTATGCTTTCTAAGCTCATAAATTTTTTTTGCAAATTCATCTGTCAGCTCGTTTTGCGCTGGGTTGATCACTTTGGCTTTGCTCAAATTTAGCCCAAAAGCAGCTGCCTTTTTTGAAATTTCGCTCTCAAGTCCTAGTAAGATGATATTTGCCGCATCTTTTTCTAGTACGATGTGAGCAGCTTTTAAGATCCTCTCATCATCGCTTTCTGGCAAAATAACGGTCTTATTTGCCATTTTGGCTCTTTTTAGAAGCAAGCTTTGAAATTTAAAAGGAGTGACGATCTGGGCGTTGTAGTTTAAAATTTCATCAATTTTATCGGTAATTAGAAGCTTTGAGTTTGGATTTAGTGTTTTTAACTCACTTGCATTTTCGTCAAAAATTGGCGTGTTTAAATTTTTAGCAAGTTTTAAATTTAGCTCGCTTTTACCAAAGACACTAAAGCTCTCACAGCCAAGAACTATAACAAAGTCGCTTTTGGCTTTTACCTCATCAAATTTGTCTATAAATTTGAGAAAAAACTCTTTTTCATTTGAGTTTATTAAGTTATTTTTATCGTTTTCATCTGGGATTATTTTAAAAATCTCAACTTTTTTGAATTTTGTAGCTATAATTTCTTGCAGATGTGCTAAATTTTTGTCTGTAAAAACGTAACAACTTTTCATTTGTGACCTTTTTTAGGAACTTAAATTGCTTGATTTTAGCACAAAGATACTTATTCTAAGGCATTTTTATGAATTATAAAATGATTTGGCTCGTCTTATCCGCGGGCATTTTTTACACAGGTTGCACACCAAGTGCTGACCCTCACATCAACATGAAACCCCCTGTCTACGTCGAACAACTTCCAGCAAAAGATAACGGCAGTGGTCAAAGTAACGCTGGTAGCCTTTTTGGCAAGGGTGACAATCCTCTATTTTCAGATAGAAAAGCGATGAACGTAAATGACATCGTGACGATCATCATCTCAGAAAACGCAAGCCAAATTTCAAGTGGAAGCAAAAGCACCAACAAAGATAGCACTGTCTCGCTTGGCGGAGGTGTATTTACGGCTGGAGCGTCACCGCTTTCAACTGTGGCTGAAAATTTAAACAAATATGGCGACATCGGCTTTAAAGCAGGTGGTGGCAATAAATTTACAGGTAGTGGCACGAGCAATAGGAGCGAGAAATTTACTGCAACTATCTCAGCTAGGATCATAAAAATACTAAATAACGGCAATTACTTTATCGAGGGTAGCCGCGAGCTACTTATAAACGGCGAAAAGCAGATCATGCAAGTAAGCGGAGTCATTAGGCCTTACGACATCTCACAAAACAACGAAATTGACTCAAAATACATAGCTGACGCCAAAATTTTATACAAAACCGAGGGCGAGCTAGACAAATCTACCAAAAAGCCTTGGGGTACAAGGCTCATGGAGGCTATCTGGCCATTTTAATGCAAATTTAAAAGCCTAAATTTAACTTCTTTTAGGCTTTTAAAATTTATCAAAATTTTTCAATAAATGCCTATGTATTATGGCTAGCAATTTTATCTGTAAGAAGGGTATTATGACCAACTATAAGATGAAAGATGACTTTGGTTTAGACGGGGTTAAGTTTGTAAAAAGTATTATTTCGTTTATCCTTGCTGGCGCTAAAAAGAAGAATGTTAGCTTTGGTTGCACCGAGTCTTTGGCGCACTTTTTGAGCAATTTTATCTATGAAAAACGAGATAAATTTAACATTAAAAATGTTACTTTAAGCGGGGATTTATTTTATAATAAGGTAGTTAGTAACTTGATAAAAAAGCACCTAAACCCAAATATAAAAACAAATTTTGACCCAGGATTTGGCATTGAGATCAAGCTTTAGATATGAGATCAAAGGCTTAGTTCAAGGCGTTGGCTTTAGACCTTTTGTCTATACTTTGGCGGATAAACTTGCCATTGTTGGCGAAATTTACAACGACGACGAGGGCGTAAAGCTAAATTTTAGCGGAGAAGAGGCTAGTTTTTTGGCTTTTGAAAAGGAGCTCTATGAGAAGCTACCAGCCCTTGCTAGGATCGATGAGCTGCATAAATTTAAGATAGATCAAATTTATGAAAAGCTTGAGATCATCGCCTCAAAGAGAGCCACCAAACAAGCGCCCATTTTGCCTGATTACGCACTTTGTGATGACTGCCTGCGCGAGTTTTATGACCCCACAAACCCACGCTACAAGTACCCATTTATAAACTGCACCAATTGCGGGCCGAGATTTTCCATTATCAAAGCATTGCCCTATGACAGGGCAAATACGACGATGAACGAGTTTAAAATGTGCGAGCTTTGCGCCAAAGAGTACAAAGATCCGCTCGATCGCCGCTACCACGCAGAGCCTATCTCTTGCCCAAACTGCGGGCCAAAGCTATATTTGAAAGATAAATTTGGTAAAGTCTTGGCTAGTGGGAACGAAGCGGCCAAAGAGGCGGCTAAACTCATAAACAAGGGTAAAATTTTAGCCATTAAAGGGCTTGGTGGTTTTCATCTTGTTTGTGACGCGACAAATGAAGCCGCAGTTAGCGAGCTAAGAGCTAGAAAACACCGCCCAAGCAAGCCCTTTGCTCTAATGAGTAAAAATTTAGAAAATGCTAGAAAAATAGCAAAAATTTCAGAGGTAGAGGCTAAGCTTCTTACCTCAAATTTAAAGCCAATCGTCTTGCTCGAGGCAAAAAGTGGCTCAGACATCGCAAAAAGCGTAGCTCCAAATTTAAACAAGCTTGGCGTCATGCTCGCATTTAGTGGCATACATCTTTTGCTTTTTGACTATCTTTTGCACGACATCATCGCAACTAGCGCAAACATATCAGGTGAAGTTGTCATAAAGAACGAGAGCGAGCTAAGAAAAAAGCTAGGCGACGTCATAGACTTTTACCTTGATAACGACCGAGAAATTTACTCACCAAGTGACGATAGTATCGCATTTTGCGTTGGTGATGAAGTTATTTTTACAAGAACAAGCCGTGGCTTAAATCCAAATTTTATTCATACAAATTTTAAGCAAAAAGGGACATTTTTGGCTCTTGGGGCGGAGCTAAAAAGCTCATTTTGTATCTACAAAGACGGCCTTTTGATGGTTAGCCCATATATAGGAGATCTAAAAAATGTGGCAACTTTTGATAGGTTTAAAGACATTTTTAGACTTTTTGAAAAGACTTATGATCTAAAAATTGACAAGGTCATAGCCGATCTGCATCCAAATTTTTTAAATACAAAATGGGCAAAAGAACAGGGTTTTGAGCTAGTTCATCTGCAGCACCACTACGCGCATCTACTAAGTGTAATGTTTGAAAACGAGCTTACAAATAAAGAGTATCTCGGGTTTTGCTTTGATGGAACCGGATATGGAGAGGATGGCAAAATTTGGGGTGGAGAGGTTTTTAGGCTAGATAAAAAGGACTTTAATAGAGTTTATCATTTTGATGAATTTAGCTTATTTGGTGGCGAAAATAGCATCAAAAATATCTATTTAATCGCTTATTCTATTATTTTGAAGTACTCACTTGAGGAAGAAGGGCGTAAATTTTTAGTAAATTTTGATGAAAAAATACTTCATAATTTTAAAAAAATGGAGCAAAAGGGGCTAAATTTAGTCCGCACTAGCTCGGTTGGTAGGATATTTGACGCATTTGGGGCGATTATTTGTGGGCTTTTTCACTCTAGTTTTGAGGGTGAGAGTGGTATGAGGCTTGAAGCGCTTTATGATAAAAATTTAGATGTGTGTTATAAATTTAGTTTAAATGCTGGAGTGATCTGCTTTAAAGAGGCTTTTAAAAATGCTTTAAAAGATGAGCCAACGGTGGCTGCAACGGCATTTATAAATGGTATAGCTGATATTATTTTTGAAATTTCTAAAAATGAGAAAAAGGAGGTTTTATTAAGTGGTGGAGTTTTTCAAAATAAGACTTTACTTGACATTATTTACAAAAAATTTACTAAAGTAAATTTGAAATTTCATATCAATAAAAAATTATGTAGCAACGATTCTAACGTAAATTTAGGGCAAATTTATTATTATTTATCTACATTTTAAAAGAACTGATGTATAATGATTGTAAACGGTAATCAAACGAGAAAGGAGCAAAAAATGGATAGTGTTATACGTTTTAGTGTTTCTTTACCTAGTCAGTTACTAGACGAACTAGATAGGAAAGTTAGCGAACAAGGCTACGCTTCTAGGAGCGAATTTACGAGGGATCTGATCCGTGAAAAGATCGTAAATGATAGCTGGAAGGACGCTAATGAAGAGTTGATCGGTGTTTTGACACTAATTTATGTGCATCATCACAACGATTTGGTAAATAAAAAAATGGATATCGAGCATGACTCTGACGTGAAAATCATCTGTACAAATCACGTACATGTCGATCATCATAACTGCTTAGAAACGATCTCTATAAGAGGTGAGGCGGCCAAAATAGAACGCTTTTCTGAGAGAATCGCTGGTTTAAAAGGTGTTAAATTTTCTAAACTTACAAAGGCTGCTGTTCCTAAATTTTAGGATGTAAAAGTCTTTGTGGTGGTAGGAAATTTAGGAGTTTTTAACAAGTATAGCAAGCAGCTGGTTTCTTATAGCTGCGTTGTTTATTGCATTTGTCTTTCAAAATAGTTTTAAGCGGTTTTTGTAGTTTTTGTAAATCGATATTGAGTTTTGCCGATTTGCTCGTGCAAACTCCATATCATTTGAATAAATGATAATTTGATGGTCATTTACTCTTTTTATTGGGCTTTGACTAAAATTCAAATTTCTAAAAATTTTTTGAACTCATCCAAATATCTCTTCTTATCATTTACACTATATTTTTATATAATAACAACAAAAATTTGATCCTTATTACTACATTTTACGCTGGCTAAGAGGCTTCTTATGTTTTAATGAGCTTGCAAAGGAGTTGTTGTTGAACTTTTTAAATAAAATTTTTCTAGCAAAAGAGCTGGATCGGTGGCAAAGTGACGGTATAGTCGATAAAGAGACCGCTATAAAAATAGCAAATTTATACGACATCGACACTAACGCTCATAGTGACAAGATAAGTTTTGTCCTAAAACTCGTAGCATATCTCTTTTTTGCACTGGCATTTTTTACTCTCGTTGGTGCAAACTGGGAAGAGATACCAAGACTAGGACGTTTGGCGCTTGTGTTGTTTGTACTTGGGCTTGTAAATTTTGGTGGAATTTACTATCTCGCAAAGGGAAAGGAAAATCTATCAACGGCGATGTTTTTTCTTGGAAATTTCTGCTTTGGTGCGGCGATTGCACTTATTGCCCAAATTTATCACATTAGTGATGAGCCAAGCGGCGGTATCTTGCTTTGGAGTATCGGAGCGTTTGCGGTTTCTTTTGCTAGTAAAAAAGGTGTGTTGGTAGCCCAAAGCCTTATCTTTGCAACGGTTTGGTTTTTTATGAGAGGCTATCAGGGCGATTTTGGTTTTGGCTTTATCATTTTTATAGTACTTGGTGCATATACGCTTTACAAAGACGACTCAAAATGGCTTGCTTTTGTGCTTTTTATAGATATCTTTATATACATCATTTCATTTTGCGGCTACATTAGTGGTCTTAGAGCGATATTTGATTATGGATTTTTGTTTGGACTTCCTATGGTTGCGATCGTATCGCTATCTTATGCACTTTTACTTATTAGTATTTCGCCTCTACTAGATAAATTTAGAGCAGGGCTTGGCACATTTGCAAAAGAATTTGGTAAAAATTTTGGCGTTTTTGTGTTGTTGCTTTGTCTGCTTTTATTTGAAGAAAGAAATTTATTTGAGGTTGGAGATGAAGAGCTTTGGTTTGTGAAGTCGTTTTTTAAAAGCAACTTTGGCTTTGTTTTTATACTATTTAGTGTTGCTTATTTTGCACTATTTTTTAAAGAAAAAAACAAGAGTGGTTTGCTGCTTGGGGCACTGCTCGTGTCGTTGCCATTTGTCTTTAGCTACGGTCCTGGTTATGCAAATATATTTTTTTCGCTCGCAAATATCATAACAGCTGCGGTTCTTATCAAAAAGGGTGAGTTAAAACTTGGTCTTTGTATGATATTTTTGGTTACAGCTGTAAGATACTTCCAGCTAATAGGTGATTATATCGGCGCTACGGCACTATTTATGGTGTTTGCTTTCATAGTGCTAGTTGTGGCTAGAAAAGGACGTAAAAAATGAAGATAAAAGTATTAATAGTAGCTGTGGTTTTTCAAATTTTGCTTATTGGTATTATGCTTGGCTACGCACTTATGCCACTTTATTTTGGGCAAGAGGTAAGAGTAAGGGTCAATCTTTATGATCCAAGAGATCTTTTTCGCGGAAATTATGTTGATTTAAACTATGAATTTTCAAATTTCCATTCAAGAAATTTTGATGAAAATGATGAAAATAACCGCTATATCGACCAATACGATGAGAGAGTAAGAGATGGGGCTAGAGTTTATGCTGTTTTAAAGCCAGATGTTAATGGCACTTACAGCTTTGCTAAATTTAGTATAAGCAAGCCAGACAATGGAGTGTTTTTAGCTGGTAGATATGACGGCTACTCACTCGTAAAATACGGCATAGAGCAGTTTTATATGTCGCCTGATAGTGCGGCTAATACTGAAAATGAAATGAGAGAAGAAGATGTTAATGCATATGCTGTTTTGATGGTGATGGATAGTGGCAAGGCTAGATTAAAGGATCTAATAATTCAAAAGAGTGCTGGAAAGAATAGTAAAAAATTATTTGGTGATGAAAATTTTGACAAGCTGGATGAAGATATTAGACAAAAAGAGTAGGGTAAATTTAGTCAAAACATTTGTAAAAAATCGCTTATATTTTAAATTTAAATGAAAATTTAAATAAGTTAATTAATTTTGATCTATTTGTAAAAACTCCCAAAAATTTAATTTTATTTTTAAATTTAAGAGTTAAAATCTCCATAAATTAATAAAAAAGGATAAAAAAATGTGCAAAGATTGCGGTTGCTCAATGGGTAATCACGCTCATGCCCACACTCATGTAGATGGCACCACCCACTCACATTTTCACACTCACGATGGTCATATCGATCACGCACACGACGCACACGAGCACAGTCACGATGCTCACGCACATCCAGTGCTAAATGAGAGTAAAACTATAGACGTGATAGAGAAAATTCTCTCTGAAAATGATAAAGAAGCTGCTCACAACAGAGCTCATCTTGATGAAAAAAAGATACTTTGTGTAAATTTAATGAGTAGCCCAGGTGCTGGCAAGACCACGCTTCTCGAGGCTACGATAAAGGCTGGTAAGTTTAAAATAGGCGTTGTTGAGGGCGATTTGGAGACAAATCAAGACGCCGACCGTATAGTAAAGGCTGGCGCAAAAGCTCATCAGATAAGCACAGGTCAGACCTGTCACTTGGATGCTTTTATGGTGCACGAAGGCCTTCATCACTTGCCACTAAATGAGCTTGACCTAGTCTTTATAGAAAATGTTGGAAATTTAGTCTGCCCTGCTAGCTACGATGTGGGCTCGCACTTTAACGCTGTGCTTCTTTCAGTGCCAGAGGGCGATGATAAGGTGAGCAAATATCCAGTGATGTTTAGGGCTGCTGACGTGCTTCTCATTACAAAAGCTTCGCTCGCACCACACTTTGACTTTGATATCGAGCGGGTTAAAAATGACGCTAGGAAGTTAAATCCAAAGGTTGATATCTTTGTGGTAGATAGTAAAACTGGTGAAGGTATCGATAAATGGATAAGCTATTTGGAATTTAAAAAAGAGCTAAGATAATGTGTCTTTCGATCCCTTCAAAAGTAGTAGAAATAGATGATAACAATGTCGCTACGGTAGAGACTCTAGGAGTTACTAGAAAAGTAAGCCTTGATCTTATATCTGAAGAGGTAAAAGTTGGCGAATACGTGCTAATTCACGTTGGATACGCAATGCAAAAGATTGATACAAATTTTGCACTTGAAAGTCTTGAAGTCTATCGGCAGATCGCTGATGATATGAGCGATGGGAAAATTTGATGGATCTTATAAATGATTTTCGCGATAAGGATCTGATTTTAGCCCTTTCAAAACTTATACAAAAAGAGAGCACAAAAACCCTAAATATCATGGAAATTTGCGGCGGCCACACGCATAGCATTATGAAATTTGCACTGCCAAGCTTGGTTGGAGAGCATATAAATTTCGTCCACGGACCAGGCTGTCCGGTCTGCGTGATGCCAAAGAGCCGCATAGACGAGGCCTGTAAGCTCGCTAGCATGCCAGGAGTGATCTTTTGCACGTTAGCCGACATGCTAAGAGTGCCTGGCTCAAAGACAAGCTTGCAAAAGCTTCGCGGCGAAGGCCACGACATAAGAGCGCTTTATACGCCACTTGATGCGCTAAATATCGCTAAACAACATCCAGACAAAAAGGTCATATTTTTTGCCATTGGCTTTGAGACGACGACTCCGATGAGCGCAAATTTGGTTGAAAAAGTGCTTCAGCAGGGTATTAAAAATTTATACTTTCACATAAATCATGTAACCGTCCCAGCGCCAGTTAGAGCTATAATGAGCGATGAAAACGTGAAGATAGACGCATTTTTAGGCCCAAGTCACGTGAGTGTCATTACTGGTAGTAAGATTTACAAAGAGCTAGCAGATGAGTTTAAAAGACCGATTGCCATTAGTGGTTTTGAGCCGCTTGACATAATGGCAAGTGTCTTAAATTTAGTCCGTCAGCAAAACGCAGGCACATATGAAGTCTATAACGAGTACGCAAGGGCGGTTAAAGAAGAGGGAAACGTCAAGGCAAAAGAACTCATAGCTAAGTACTTTGAGCCGTGTGATTTTGTCTGGAGGGGGCTTGGCGAGATAGCACAAAGCGGCATGAAGCTAAAAGACGAGTTTGCCCACCTTGACGCCAGAGTGCAGTTTGACTGCAGCGTAGAGAGTGCCGGCGAGAGCAAGGCTTGCATTTGTGGGCAAATTTTAAGAGGGCTAGCAAAGCCGACAGAGTGCAAAGTCTTTGGCAAGGTTTGCAACCCGCAAAACCCGCTAGGATCGTGCATGGTCTCAAGCGAGGGCGCTTGTGCGGCATATTTTAAATACGCAAGAGTTGGTTAAGGAATTTAATGAAAAAGATAATGCTAAGCCACGGCGGAGGCGGCGAGGAAATGAACTCGCTTATAAACGAGACGATATTTAAAATTTTTGATAATGAAATTTTAAGGCAGAGCAACGACTCGGCGATATTAAATTTGGGCGGCAAGATCGCTTTTAGCTCTGATAGCTTCGTGGTAACTCCCATTTTTTTTAATGGCGGTGACATCGGCAAGATCGCAGCTTGTGGCACGATAAACGACCTTGCGATGGTTGGTGCAAGCGCTAAATACCTAAGCTGTTCGCTCATAATCGAAGAGGGGCTTAGCATAGAAGAGCTTGAGTGTGTGCTAAGCTCGCTTGCAAAAACTTGTAAAGAAAGTGGCGTAAGCGTAGTTTGTGGTGATACGAAGGTTGTGCCAAAGGGCAAATGCGACAAAATTTTTATAAATACATCTGGTATCGGCGAGATAGTTTGTGAAGGCGTGGAGCTTAAAAATTTAAAAGCAGGGGCTAAAATTTTAATCTCTGGAGATGTTGGCAGACACGGCGGCGTGGTGCTTGCAGCAAGAGAGGAATTTGAGCTCGGACTTGATCTAAAAAGTGACTGCAAGAGCCTAAAAGAGGTTGCTTTAAGGCTATTTAGTGCTGGTATAAAACCGCAGTGCATGCGTGATGCGACAAGGGGCGGACTAAGTGCGGTGCTAAATGAGTGGGCTAAATTTAGCAAATTTGACATCTTGGTTTTTGAAGAAAATATCAAGGTCGCAAACGAAGTGATGGGCGTTTGTGAGCTGTTTGGTTTTGAGCCTTATGAGCTTGCAAATGAGGGCACTTTTGTGATGGCTGTTGATGAGAGCGAGGCCGAGGATGCGCTTAAAATTTTAAGAGAATTTGATAAAAATGCGATGATAATAGGCGAGGTAATGGATGTTAAAAACGAGCGTGTCATCATCGAAAACGCCTATAAATCAAGAAGATTTCTCGAGCCGCCAAAGGGCGAGCTACTGCCAAGGATCTGCTAATGCACGAGCTTAGTATCGTTCAAAATTTAGTTAGCCTTTGCAAAAAAAATGCCGCCAAAGAAAACGCCAAAGAGGTTAGCCGGATCGAGATAAAGGTTGGCCGTTTAAGCGGAGTGGAGCCTCATTATTTGCAGAGTGCCTTTGATGTTTATAAGGCTGGTACGATCTGCGAAAACGCCGAACTTGTGATAAATTTACAAGCCGTGGTTATTGAGTGCTTGGATTGCGGATTTGGTGGGGAACTTAGCGAAAATGACTTTACTTGTCCAAAGTGCAAGAGCCAAAATTTAAAGGTGACTGACGGCGAGGACATGTATCTCATGCGTCTTGAAATGAAGTAAAATTTAAACTCTAATACTTAAATACAAATATAGTCTATTAAATTTTTGCCAGGAAGAAATAGTATCAAAACTTGGTTTGATTATTTAAAATTTTTACATTTGCAATCACACTAAAAGCACTTTTTATTCAAATATCAAAAACGGAGCTTGTAGGACGTTTCTTATTATCTTTAGTGGTGAGAGCAGGGCGTCTTGCAGAATTTGTGTCGAGTACTCTGGCTTTTCAGTTGTACCGCGTATAGCGATGATGGTTGAGAGCGAGCGATCCTTGCCTAGAATTATTTGATTAACAAGCGGTATCTTGTCAATGATACTGCTGGCATCTTTTAATAGCTTTAGCTCAAGATCGATATTTATCTTTTTACTCTTTAGATCTATCGTGCCTCGTCCGCCTATGTCGGCACTTGTTCCTATCATCTCTATCGCCAAAAATTCAATCACATCGCCCCTTCTAGTGAGTAAAATTTTACCGTTTTTGACCGTAAAGCCTTTGTCGTTAAAATCAGGAGTTTTAAAGCTAAGAAGCGATGGTACCGAGTTTAGAAAGCTAAGTAGTCTTTGATAAAAAATGTAGTCTTTTAGGTATGTACCAAAAAACCTCACTTCAGCTTTAAAGTCTTTTGCATTTTCGCCGAGTAGTTTTAAGCGAAATTTACCGCCCTCAAAGCTCTTGATACCAAAAAGGTCGTTGATAAATTCGCCGCTTATGTCGGTTGCGTCTAAGTTTATACTCTTTTCATCGTTAAAATAGCCAAGTCTGCCTTGCTGAGCTAGGCCATTTAGTGAGATGCTTTTGCCCTTTTTCTCGGCACTAAAACTAGTAAATGGTAGGGTTTTGTTTAAATCTTTTAAAATAATATCGCCGTTTTTTGCCAAGAGCTCAAGCGGTGTGTTTTGCTCGCTGGTTTCGTTACCGTCAAGTACTAGCAAATCTAGATCTTGAGTTTTTACATTTATGGCTTTTTCTTTTATGTCTAGGCTTAGCTTTTTACTCGCACTATCTACTTTTACACCAGCTTTTGAGACTAAAATTTTAAGATCATCATTTTCATAATTTGAGCCATTTTTATCTAAAAACGGCATATCAAATTTTACTTCTTTGGCCAAAATGTCAAGATCTACAAAATCATTACTTTTGATACTAATTTCATCAAAGTCAAGCACGCCGTTTTGCTTTAAAACTGGCGAGTTTTGTAAAACAAATTCGCTATTTTTTGTTGAGATAACATTCTCATCTCCAAAGCTCATATCAAGCCCAAATGGTTCTATCTTAAGTAAAGTCTTATCATCCTTGCTAAAGTCTAAAAAAACAGTAAATGGCTCATTTTTAAAGGCTAAAATTTCATCATTTTTTTCTTTTAGATCAAAGCTTTCTATTGTGCCTTTTATCTCGCCAGTACTTTTTTGTAAATCTATATTCGCTTTGGCATTTGCCTTAAAAAAGTCAAGCCCAAAGCCAGTAGCATCGATATTTAAATTTGTTGTATCTATGAGCTTTACGAGAGCGTTTTTGGTATTAAATTTACTTCCGGCTATTTCTAGGACTGCATCGCTGATTTTAAACTCTCCATTTGCGATGACGCTTTTTTCATCAAAATTTTCAAGGCTTTTTTCATCAAGTTTGATTAAAATTTTTAAGTTAGCATCCATTTTTCCGCTTAGCTGTCTAACTGGTACGATGATTTTGTAAGCTTTTAAAATGTCATTTATCGCCTCATCATAGATCGATTTTGTCTTTATAAATAGCTCTAAGTTTGCACTTTTTTCATCAAATATATTATTTATCGTAACATTTGAGCCATCAAGCTTTTTGCCTTTGTAAATGGGTGCTGTAAGATCAAATTTAAGCTTTGAGTTTTTAAGCGTAATATTTGCTTCGCTCACGTTTACTGCCGGCAGACCTTTTTCAAATTTAACGAGTAAATTTTTGGCATTTGCAGTGGCATTTAGATCATTTAGATAAAAGTCATTTTTAGCTAGATTAGCCTTACCGTTTATCTCATTTAGATGGTAGTCGTTTGCTACGATATAGCCATATATCCAGCTTTTTACCTCGCTGTTTAGCTCTATACGTTTATCAAGTTCATCGATGAAATCCTTAATACTACCAGCATTTACGTCGTAAGCTTTATAGGTTAAAAATGTATCTTTTAGAGCAAAATTAAGCTTGCCATTTAGCTCATGAGATGTGAAATTTCCATCAAATTTATAGTCATTTTTATCAAAATTTGCACTCCCTTCTCCACTAATGCTTATATTAAAATCCTTAAAACTTAAATTTCTAACACTAAAGAGATCTACGCCATTTTGTTGTTCGTTTTGGAATTTGATGTCTACATTTAGATAAGGGCTATCTACGAAAAAAATATCATCTAAAAATAGAATTTTTAGTTTGAAATTATCTCCTATTTCTACATTTTCAAGTGATATTTCTTGAAAAATTGTATCTATAAAATCTACGCTTTTGCTAAGGTTTAAAAGACGTTCATCGCTACTTTTTTGTTCACTTTCTTTTTTAAATTTTGGGAGTCTTATCTGCTTTGCTCTTACAATTATTTTTTTATCTAACTTTATATATAATTGCTCCAATTTTACGCCGTAAAATTCGAAATCGTTAATTTTTATGCCGTATTTTAAAAGCAAAGCAAGCGAAAGAATCAAGATGATAAAAAATTTTATAAAAAAACCATATCTGGATATTTTTTTTGATATTGTACTCATCATCGTCCTAAGTGTTTTTATCTATTTGGCACGCCCTATAAATACAAGTAAGGTCGTTTTTATACCAAAGGGGAGTGTGGGCGAAATTATAACCTATTTAGCTAATCGCAACTTTAACTTAAGTGTGATCGACAAGTACGCCATGCACTTTATCGGCTCTCCACAATCTGGCTGGATAGAGATCGGAAAAGATAAAATTTCAAGGATTGATTTTTTAAAACGGCTCGCAAAGTCAAAAGCTGCTCTAACCGAGATAACTCTCATACCTGGAGAGACAACGGTTGTCTTTTTAAATCAAATTTCTGCTCAGCTAGGACTTGATCCTGTTAAGTTAAATGGCGAATATAACGCTCTTGCTCCGGTGAGCGATGGCTTTTTGATGCCAAATACATATAAAATCCCAATAGGTATTAGTGAAAGGCACCTTGCTTTTTATCTTGTTAACTCATCAAAAAAGGCTCAAAATGAGATAAGTAGAAAAATTTTTGGTGAATACAACGAGAAAAAATGGTTCAAAATTTTAACGATTGCATCGATTATCCAAAAAGAAGCGGCAAATGACGCTGAGATGCCTCTTGTGGCTTCCGTCATCTACAACCGCCTTGATAAAGGCATGAGGTTGCAAATGGATGGCACACTAAACTACGGCATCTACTCGCACGATGTGATCACGGCTGAACGCATAAGAAGCGATATGAGCGAGTTTAATACCTATTTTAATAACGGCATTCCGCCAAGTCCTATTTGTACAGTGTCCATAAGTGCGATCAAAGCAGCAATAAATCCAGCAAAGAGCGATTATTTATATTTTGTGCTTGATAAAAAGGCAAAAAAACACATTTTTTCAAAAACCTTAAGCGAACACAACCAAAATATCGCAAAATAGGGCTAAGATACAACAAGTTTTAATAAAAAAAGTGATAAATTCTTAAAAAATAAAAGGGCTAAAATGAGTGATATAATTTGGACTAAAACCGATGAAGCTCCGCTGTTTGCGAGCTACTCCTTGTTTCCTATTGTAAAGAGCTTTTTATCTCGTGCCGGAGTTAGTATAACTAGAGCTGATATAAGCCTAGCTGGGCGAATTTTATCCATTTTTAGTAAAGAGCTTGGACTAAATAAGGCCGATGAGCTAGAGCTTTTAGGCGAGCTTACCAGTCACAAAGAGGCAAATATCATAAAGCTACCAAACATCTCAGCCACACTCGTTCAGCTAAAAGCTGCGATTGAGGAGCTTAGAAGCAAGGGGATAAATGTACCGTTTTATCCAGATGAGATCATCACAGACTACGACGAAGAGGTTGCCAAAAAATACTCAAAAGTGCTTGGTAGTGCGGTAAATCCAGTGCTAAGACAAGGTAACTCAGATAGAAGAGTCCTGCCGCCTGTAAAAGAATTTGCCAAAAAGCATCCGCATAGCAATGGCAGCTGGGACAAGGCAAACAAGACAAAAATTTGCTACATGCAAAATGGTGATTTTTATGAGAACGAGTGCTCAATCATCGCCAGTAAAGACGAGAAATTTTATATAAATTTTGTGAGCACGGATGGCAAAAAAGAGCTTTTAAAAGAGCTTGCTGTACAAAGTGGCGAGATAGTTGATGCTACATATTTAAGCGTAAACGAGCTTGATAAATTTTATGAAAGCTGTTTTGAAGAGGCAAAAAAAGAGAATTTGACCTTAAGTCTACACCTAAAATGTACGATGATGAAGGTTAGCGATCCAGTAATTTTTGCTCATGCGATAAAGAGCTATTTTAAAGAGGTTTTTGCCAAATTTGGTGATGAATTTAAGGCTCACGGTGTGGAGACTAAAAACGGTTTAAAAGATATGTTCGCTAAAATTTCGCAGCTTAAAAACAAAGATGAAATTTTGGCTAAATTTGATGAAATTTTAGATAAAAAAGCAAAAATTTGGGCGTTAAATGAAAATGCCAGCAACTTTGATGTGCCAAATGATGTCATCATCGACGCCTCCGTGCCAGCACTCATTAGAAACTCTGGCAAAGTAAAAGATAGAAGCGGCGAGCTAAATTTCTCACTTTGCATGATCCCAGATAGAACGTATGCTAGGGTTTATGAGGCCTGCGTGGCGGACTTTAAAGAGCATGGCGCGCTTGATGTAAGCAGCATAGGCAGCGTATCAAACGTAGGGCTCATGGCTAAAAAGGCCGAGGAGTACGGCAGTCACGACAAGACTTTTATAGCAAAAGAAGACGGAGAATTTGTTGTTTTTGATGAGGCTGGCGAGAGTATCTTTAAATTTAGCGTTAAAAGTGGCGATATTTTTAGGATGACGCAGGCAAAGGACGATGCGATAAATGCGTGGTTTGAGCTTGCTTTAAAAAGAGGCGAGATATCAAAAGATGAGCTCATATTTTGGCTAGATAGTAGCCGTGCTCACGATAGAAATTTGATAGCTAAATTTGAAAAATTTAGAAATAAATTTGCTAGGGCTGGTGTTAAATTTGAAATTTTAAACTACGAGCAAGCAACGATAAGATCGCTTCAATCAATAAGAGCTGGCAAAAACGTAATAAGCGTTACTGGCAACGTTTTAAGAGATTATCTAACCGATCTTTTTCCGATCTTTGAGCTAGGCGGCAGCTCAAAAATGCTCTCAGTCGTGCCACTACTTGCTGGTGGGGCAATGTTTGAAACAGGTGCTGGCGGAACGGCTCCAACGCTCGTAAAAGAGCTAAAAGAGAGAAATCACCTACTTTGGGATAGTCTCGGTGAGTTTTTAGCGCTTAGTGCTTCACTCGAGCATCTGGCATTTGCTAAGCAAAAAAAAGAGGCAAAAGAGCTAAGTGATGCGCTAAATAGGGCAGTTGCTAGCTACCTAGACGAAAACAAAACTCCAAACGCTACCCTTGATACAAGAGAGTCGCACTTTTATTTGGCACTTTTTTGGGCAATAGAGATGGCAAAAAATGATGGAATTTTGAGCAAAATTTTTGAAAATTTAGCGGATGAACTAGAAAAAAGTGAAAGTGAAATTTTAAAAGAGATAAGAGAAAAAGAGGGTGCTAGAGTGGAATTTGGCGGATACTACCTGCCAAATGAAGCAAAGGCAAACGAGGTCATGAGACCAAGTAAAATTTTAAATCAAATAATAGGATAGAACATGAAAATAAGTGTAGTTGGAGCAGGAAACGTCGGTGCTAGCATAGCATATGCGCTTTGTATGAGGGAAGTTTGCGATGAGATCGCACTTGTAGATATATTTGGTGATGTGGCACGTGCAAAGGCGATCGATCTATCGCAGTCAAGCTGCGTTTTTAACGCAAAAATTAGCGTTTGTGGCGGAGATGATTTTGCTCTGCTAGAAGGTAGCGACATCGTCGTGGTAACTGCTGGAAGCCCTAGAAAAGATGGTCAAACTAGAGAGGATCTGCTTCTTAAAAATGCCGTAGTTGTAAAACAAACAGCGCAAAATATCGCTAAATTTGCCCCAAATGCGGTGATAATTGTCGTGACAAATCCACTTGATGTGATGGTATGGACGGCTCATGAATTTAGTGGCTTTAGCAAAAACAAAGTGATCGGTATGGCTGGTGAGCTTGATGGTGCAAGATGCAGATATGAGCTAGCTATTTTAAAAGACAAGGACGCAAAAGAGCTAAAGACAAAGATCGTTGGCGCTCACAATGACGAGATGATAGTATCAGCTAGCAACATCAGTGAAAATTTAAGCGAAAATGAGCTAGCAACTCTTAAAAAAGAGACCAGCACTGGCGGAGCAAAGATTGTTAAACTTCTTGGCACATCAGCATATTACGCACCAGCAGCAGCGGCTGTAAAGATGTGCGAGGCGATCATGGGCAAGAGTGACGAGATACTAAGCGCTAGCGTGATACTTGATGATGAGCTAAGCTGCGGAAGGTTAGTAAGGCTTGGACGTGAGGGCTTAGAAGAAATTTTTGAGCTAAATTTAAGCACCAGCGAGCAAGAACAACTAAACAAAAGTGAAGCTGATATTAGAAAAAACATTAAATTTTTAAAAGAAAATTTAGACTAGGAATAATATAGATGATAGTAAAAGAAAACGTGCCTGTTTGGGTCGATGAAAGCAGGTGTAAGGCCTGCGATGTCTGCGTGAGCTACTGCCCAGCAGGCGTGCTAGGCATGAGACTCGAGCCAAATGCTGTGCTAGGCAAAATGATAGAGGTCGTCCATCCAGACTCCTGTATAGGCTGTCGTGACTGCGAGCTTCATTGTCCTGATTTTGCTATTTATGTAGCAGAAAAAGGCTTTAAATTTGCAAAGCTAACGCCTGAAAGTAAAGAGCGAGCTGTGGCTGTAAAGGCAAATAAATTTGCAAAGCTTGGAGAGAGTGCATGAGAGAGCTGGTATCAACAGGAAATGCCTTAGTAGCAAGGGCTGCGGTCGAGTGCGGCTGTAACTTCTTTGGCGGATATCCGATCACTCCAAGCAGCGAGATCGCCCACGAACTAAGCGTGCTTTTGCCAAAACATGGCGGTACATTTATACAAATGGAAGATGAGATAGCTGGAATTTCAGTAGCACTTGGTGCCTGTGCAAGCGGCGCTAAAGCCATGACAGCAAGCTCAGGACCTGGAATTTCGCTAAAGGCTGAGCAAATAGGCCTTGGCTTTATCGCTGAGATACCGCTTGTCATCGTAAACGTCATGCGTGGCGGCCCTTCAACTGGTCTGCCAACCAGGGTCGCACAAGGCGATATACTGCAGGCTAAAAACCCAACTCACGGCGATGTAAATATGATCGTCCTTGCGCCAAGTAGCCTAGAGGAGTGTTACACAGAGACCGTGCGTGCCTTTAATCTCGCAGCTAGGTTTATGACGCCAGTCATGCTGCTACTTGATGAGACGATAGGGCACATGCAAGCAAGGGTGCGTTTGCCTGAGATTAACGAGCTAGAAATTTATAAAAGAAAAGAATTTAACGGCGAGCCAAAAGAGTATAAGCCTTATGAGGCCGCACACGACGAGCCAGCCACGCTAAATCCTTTCTTTAAAGGCTATCACTACCATATAACTGGGCTTCATCACGGAGCAACTGGCTTTCCAACTGAAGATGGCAAGATCGTTGAAAACTCGATAAATAGGCTATTTGATAAGGTAAATTTACACGTAGATGAGTGCGAGAGATATGAAGAATTTATGCTTGATGACGCTGATATTTGCATCATCGCCTTTGGAAGTGTCGCTCTTTCAGCTAAGCAAGCGATTTTAAATTTACGTGAAAAAGGGCTAAAAGTAGGGCTATTTAAGCCACTTACACTTTTCCCAGCTCCAGCTAAAAAGCTAAAAGAGATATCAGGCAAATTTAGTAAAATTTTAGTTTGTGAGCTAAATTTAGGCCAATATAGTGGCGAAATTTCAAAAATTATCTTAAGAGATGACTTTGCTAAACTACTAAAAGCAAATGGCAGACCGATAAGCCCAAGCGAGATCGAGGCGAAGATGGGAGAAATTTATGGCTTTTAATTACGATAAATATTTACGAACAGATAAAATGCCTACTCTTTGGTGCTGGGGTTGTGGCGACGGCGTCATACTAAAGGCTCTCATCCGCGCTATCGACACGATGGGTTGGGACATGAACGACGTTTGCGTGGTCTCAGGCATCGGCTGCTCTGGTCGCTTTAGCGGATACCTCGACTGCAATACGATCCACACGACGCACGGCAGAGCCATAGCTTACGCCACTGGCGTGAAAATGGCAAATCCAGACAAACACGTCATCGTTGTAACTGGCGACGGCGACGGACTAGCGATCGGAGGCAACCACACAATACATGGATGCCGCCGAAATATTGGTCTTAATCACATCCTTATAAACAACTTCATCTACGCGCTAACAAACTCTCAAACCAGCCCAACCACGCCAAAGGGCATGTGGACGGTCACAGCACAGTATGGCAACATCGATCCTAGCTTTGACGCCTGTAAGCTCGCAACCGCAGCAGGTGCTAGCTTCGTCGCACGCGGAAGCGTCATCGAGCCAGAGAAGCTCACAAAGCTCTTTGTGGAGGGCTTTAGCCACGATGGATACAGCTTTTTCGATGTATTTTCAAACTGCCATATAAATTTAGGCCGCAAGAACAAAATGGGCGAAGCAGTGAAAAATTTAGAGTGGATAAAGGGTCGCACGACGAGCAAGGTCAAATTTGACATGCTGAGCGACGAAGAAAAAGAGGGCATTTTTCCACTTGGTGTGCTGCATAAAGATGAAAAGAAGATAGAGTACACCAAGGCTTACGACATGGTAAGAAGGGCTGCTATGAGCGGTGAGGCGATAGATTTTAAGGAGCTAGTATGAAGTCACAACTAAGATTTGTCGGCGTTGGCGGACAGGGCGTCATACTAGCAGGTGAGATCCTCTCAGCCGCCAAGATAAAAGCAGGCGGATACGGTGTTAAGGCATCTACCTACACATCTCAGGTGCGTGGCGGTCCAACGAAGGTCGATATCATCCTTGATGAGAAAGAAATTTTATATCCTTACGCAAACGGGGGCGAGATAGAATTTATGCTAGCAACTGCGCAGATAAGCTACGATGCCTTTAAAAGCGGCGTAAAAGAGGGCGGTGCGATCGTTGTTGAGCCAAATTTGGTAAAAGTAAGCGACGAAGATAAAGGGCGCTGGAAAATTTATGAAATTCCTATCATCTCTATCGCAAAAGACGAGGTTGGTAATGTCATCACTCAAAGCGTCGTGGCTCTTGGCGTGGCGGTGGCGATGAGTGGGTGCATGGATGAAAATTTAGTGCGTGAAGAGATGTTAGCAAGCGTACCAGCTAAGGTCAAAGAAGCAAATGCAAAAGCTTACGAGCTAGGCCTAAAATACGCAAAAGAGCTTTTAAGATAAAAACTTGGCTAAATTCTAAATTTAGCCAAAACCTCACAATATGGATCAGATAAAACTAGAAAATTTCCGCAAAGAACATGGCTTTGAGATACCTATCATTAGGAGCTTGTCGCCTAGTGAGTGCTTAAAGATAAAAGAGAATTTACTTCATAAATTTAGCCTAGATGATATAGATCAGTTTTTTAAAATGGAAAAATTTAGCAAGCTTGATGGCTTTAGTGCGGACGAAGTAAATTTTGACCTAACTGCTGCTTTCAGCGATCTTGACATCGCCACACCAAATGAAATTTGCATAAATTTTAATAAATTTGAGAGCATTGATATTTTGCATTTTGATGATCTATCTAAATTTTTTAGCGATATCTGGTATCCGTCACTCGATGATGTTGAGATATTTGATCTAAAATTAAACTGGATTGTTTCAGTCAGACACCACGGTGCAATATACTACGTAAAACTATAAATTTAGCTCTTTTTGATAATAAAACAATTTTTATCATATTTTTATATATTAGTTTATTTTATTTATAAATATTTAATATTTTTATTAAAAATACGCTAAATAGGTCTTTTTATTTATTTTTATCTTTTTAACATAAAAAAATACAAATTTTATTTTATAAAATAATTAAACCTTACAAGAATAGCCATTTACTAGTGCTTTTAACAAATTTATTTCACATCTAAAATCTAGAAATAAATTTTATGTAAAATTTAAATAAATTTGATGTAAAGTTATATCATTAATTTTTTAATTAATCTACTTATTTTAAAAAAAATTAAGAAAATGAACTTGCGGTGCGTTTTTATACGCTAGAAATTTATCAAAATAGGAAGTTATCAATGAGTGAAAAAATTACCAGAAGAGAATTTCTGCAAAGTGCCTGTATTAGCGTAGGTGCGTTGGCTACTACTGCTGGTGCTACAAATGTTTTTGCGGGTGAGTTGCCAAAAGGTAATGAAAATGGCTTGCCATCTGTTGATGTGCTGATAATTGGCTCTGGCGGCGCAGGACTTCGTGCAGCGACAGCTGTTCGCAAACAAAATCCAAATTTAACAGTCGTAGTTGCTACAAAGATGATGCCATCTCGCAACGAAACCTGTATGGCAGAGGGTGGCATAAACGGAGTTACCGACTTTAGCAATGGAGACAGCTTTAAGCTTCACGCCTACGACACTGTAAAAGGTGCGGCCTATCTTGCTGACCAAGATGCAGTAGTTAAATTTTGCGAGGCAGCAGGCGCGGTCATCCATGAACTAGATCACAACGGCATGCTCTTTTCTCGCATAGATAATGGCGACGTATCTCGTAAAGATAATGGCGATGTTGCGTTTCGCTTTATGGGTGGCGCTAGCAAAAAGCGCTGTAACTACGCAGCTGATAAAACTGGCCACGTTTTGATGCATGCGTGCTTGGACGACGCGATCACAGCCGGTGTTAAATTTCTAATGGATCATGAGCTACTTGAGATCGGTCTTGAAGATGGCAAGGTCGAAGGTGTCGTACTTCGTAATATCCAAGATGGTCAAATTTACCCAGTTCTTTGCAAGTCACTTGTCATCGCAACTGGCGGATATACTAGAATTTTTTATAACCGCACTTCAGTTCCATTTATAGCAACAGGCGACGGCATCGCAGTAACTCTTCGTGCTGGTCTTGGCTTTGAAGACCCATAGGTGATCCAGTTTCACCCAACCGGTGTTCAAAACGGCGGCACACTTATCACAGAAGCGGCTCGCGGTGAAGGCGGATACTTGCTAAATAATAAGGGTGAGCGTTTTATGAAAAACTATCACGAAAAGATGGAGCTAGCCCCTCGTGACGTCGTCGCTCGTGCGATCGAGACAGAGATTCGTGAGGGCAGGGGCTTTGGTGAGGGTATGAGCTCTTACGTGCTTTGCGACGTTCGCCACCTTGGTAAAGAAAATATCATGAAAAAGCTTCCAAAAATTCGCCACACAGCGATGCTCTTTCAAAACATCGACCTAGTCGAGCAGCCAGTGCCTATCCGTCCGACAGCTCACTACTCAATGGGCGGCGTCGAAGTGGCTAAATTTGATGATATGAGCACAAAAATTCCTGGAATTTATGTAGGTGGTGAGGCCTCATGCGTATCTATCCACGGTGCAAACCGCCTTGGCGGCAACAGCCTAACTGACGCAGTGGTCACCGGCGATCTGGCTGGTAAAGGTGCTGGCGCATACGCAAAAGATGCTAAATTTGCAAGTGGCAAAAAGACTTCAGAGCTAGCTAAAATGTGGCAGGATAAATTTAAAGCCATAGCAGCAGGCGAGGGCGGTGTAAACGACATGTACGCGCTTCGCGAGGAGCTTGGTAAAAACAACTGGGATTTAATGGGAATTTTTAGAACAGGTGACAAGTTAGATCAGCTCTCTAAAAACCTTGAAGCTATCCAAGCAAAATACGACACCATAAAAGTGCCAAATAATAATCCAGTTATGAATACCGCCTTTACAGACTATGTCGAGCTTGGCAACCTTATACTTCTTTCTCGTGCAGCATGTCTTGCAGCGCAAAAACGCCTAGAGAGTCGCGGCGCTCATACAAGAGAGGACTATCCAAAAAGAGATGATGCAAATTTCTTAAAACACAGCATCGTTACACTAAATGACGGCAAGTTGGAGCTTGGTTACAAAGATGTTGTGACAGGCATATTTTCACTTGACGGCAAAAAGCCAGAGTAAGGAGCTAAGATGAAAATTATTATCGACCGCTTTGACGGAACTAAAAAATATGAATCAACTTATGAACTAACAAACGAAGAAATCGAAGGAAAAACTCTTTTAACAGTGCTTCTTGATATCAAACAAAAAAAGGATGCGACGTTAAATTTCACAGCATCTTGCCGCTCGGCGATATGTGGAGCGTGCGCTGTTAGAGTAAATGGCCACTCATATCTAGCCTGTGATACAAAGATGAATGAGCTTTTGGCGGAGTATGATAACCCAGAGAGCATAAGAATTTCTCCACTTGGAAATTTCAAAGTGATCTCAGACCTCATGGTGGACTGGGAGCCAAGTATTGAAAATTTACGCAAGATTAAGCCTAGTATCACTGCTAAGTCAGAATTTAGCGCAGAAAAAGGCTGCAAACAAAGTCAAAAAGAGTATGACAAAGTAGCTCTTGAATGGGACTGCATACTTTGTGGAGCCTGTGCTAGCGAGTGTAATAAGCTTGAAGCTGATGCGAGCGACTATATGCAGCCATTTGTCTTTGTGTATGCTTATAGAGCGGCGTTTGACTCACGCAACAAAGATCCTATGCCGCACTTAAAACCAGCTATCGACAACGGCCTTTGGATGTGTGTAAAGTGTCAAGAGTGCGCTGATCGATGTCCAAAAGGTATAAGTGCATGTAAAGATATAACTGATCTTCGCATCATGGCTATACAAAAAGGCTTTGATGATGGTATGGGGCCAGATCACGCTGAGGCATTCTTAACTGATCTAGTTGATGGCTCAGGTAGACTAAATGAGATCAAGCTTGCACTTCGTTCTGAGGGAGTATTTAAAAATATGGGCAAAATGGATATTGCTGCAAATTTAATGCTCGCAGGTAAGATGAATCCACTTCATATTTTTGGTGAAGAGGATATCGAAGGACATGATGATCTAGTAAAAATGATAAATGCGGCTCGCAAAGCTGCTAGTAAGGAGTAATTATGCAAAACGAATTCGCTTTTTTCCCAGGATGCGTACTCTCTCAAGCAGCTAAAGAGGCTAAGATGTCGCTTGAGGCTATCGCTCCAGTACTTGGCTGGAAGCTTCACGAGATAAGGGGCTGGAGTTGCTGTGGGGCTCAACAAGCACAAGACGTGGATCCTATCGCTGCACTTGTAGCAAACGCTAGAAACATAGCACTTGCAGAGCAGATGAATATGCCGATGCTTACGACATGCTCAACTTGTATGCTAACTCTAACAAGAGCAAAAAGCACGCTTGATAAGGGAGCAAAGGATCGTATAAATACTTTCTTGGCTGAAGGCAATATGAAATATAACGGCTCAACCGAGGTTACAAGCCTTCTTTGGGAGCTTTATAAAGATATAGATACTCTAAAAGCAAAGGTTGTTAAACCACTTAGTGGCCTAAAAGTGGCACTATTTTACGGTTGTCACAGCCTAAGACCCGAAAAGGATCTGCATAATAGAGAAAGTTCAGTCAATCCAAAGAGCTTTGAAACCGTTGTAAGTGCACTTGGTGCTACTATTGTACCATTTGAAAAGAGGCTTGACTGCTGCGGCTTCCACGCTAGCTATCCAGCTGGAAAATCAGTAAGAAAAATGTCTAGCCAGATCGTAAATAATGCTGATGAAAACGGCGCTGACGTAGTTGTCACACCATGTCCTCTTTGTCAAATGCAGCTTGATATCTACCAAGAGAGATATCAAGATGAAAACAACTCAAACGTAAGAAAACCTATCATCCACCTATCTCAGCTTGTAGGCCTTGCACTTGGACTATCTATTGAGGATCTGGGGCTTGACCTAAATATCGTTGATGCTAGTAAAAGAGCATAAATTTATCCCACGCCTTTTAAGCGTGGGAGTTTTTAAAATTTATTGTTCTAGTTATCAAAAATACATATATTTTAATAACATAATTGTTTTAAAATTTACTTTATACCATTTAAACGTGCTTATTATAAAATTTATAAAAATTTGATTTTCTTCTCCTGCTAAAATCCGAGAGCGAGTTTTTGGTATTTCATAAAAAAATTAATTTATTTTTAAATGCAAAAAAAGGATCAAAAATAATAAAATTTATTATATAAATTCTTTTATTTATATAAACATTTATTTGGCTATAATCGCGTGAAATTTTAATGGATTGAATAGCAAAATTTAAAGGACTAAATATGCAAAATGTTGGTATCGTTGCAAAAATAAGCGGAAAAGTATTTGTAAAACGTGATGGAAAATTGATCGCTTTAAAGCAAGGTGATGAGATATTTTTAGGCGACGAGATCATCACACAAAGTAGCGGTGACACTATCGTTATAAATTTCTACCACGCTTCGCCTATCACGCTACTTGAGCCCCAAACTATTATCATCACAAAAGAGCTATCAAAGGTAAATTTTAACACGCAAGGCAGCGAAGCACAGATAGAAGAAGATAAGAGAAAATTTCTTAGTGAGAATGAAGAAACAAAAAACAAAGGCGAAGATGACAACTCTCACAACGCAAGCCATAGTTCTCATGGCTCAAGCCACAGCAGTAGTTTTGCAAGTATAAATGGTTTAAACTTTGATATGCAAGGTCATATCTCAAATATTGTTAGTGTTGATGGCAGTGCGGTTGTACTACCTGTTGTATCAAACGAGTCGGCATTGCCACATAGTTTTGTTGGTGGAGCGGTATCGGCGGTAGAGCGAAAAAGAGAGTGCTCCGGTTATTGCGGCACCAAGTGTTAAAATTTTAAAAGACATTGATGGTGATGGCTACATAAATATTGCAGAAGCAGGCGGCGATGCAAATCATACTAGTATGGCGGTTACTTTTAATAATGATTTTAAACCAAACGACAAAGTGGCATTGGAAATCGTAAATAACGGTGTAAAGACTGTACTTGTTTATAAAGTTGATCAAGCTGGCACAAGCGTGATAAATATAAATAATCCAAGTGAAATTTTACCTATTGTGCCAAATGCTACAAACCCAGAGCAAAAAGAATTTATCATTCCAAGTGTCGCTGTCACTCCAAATGCTACATTTAGTGTAAATTCTAGTATCACTCTAGCAAATGGTACTAGCTCATCTGTAGCAAAGATAGCTGCAAGCGTTGATACAATCACTCCGACTCTTGGCTTTAAAAAGGTCGTTTTGGGAAAAGATTTAAACGGCGATGGTGTCATAGATGCAAGCGAAAATAGCTTTAATCCAGCAGTTAGTACACCAAGTGATGATGCTAAGATCATCTTGTCGCCAAATATGAAAATAGGCGATAAGATAAAACTAACTACTACTGATCCTGACGGAACTTTACATGAAAAAGTGCTGGTTAAAACATCACAAAACACGCTTATAGATAAAGAGAGTGGCGAGAGCTATCCGCTCACAAGTGAAAGTGGTGGAAATGTCGGTTTTAACGTAGCAAATGCGGTTAAAATTTCATCTTCAACGCCTACAAATGTCAATATACAAATGATAAGTAAGTCGGGCAATCCAGGTGCAACTGAAACCATAACCATAGCAAACAACAATGAACCAATCGCTGTTTTTACTCTTGATGATAATAAAGATGGGATTATAAATTTAGCTGAACTTACAAAAAGTGGCGGTACGGCCTTATCGATAGATATTTATATACCAAACAATGCCGCAGTTGGCGATAAGATCCGTATAAAAGTTGATGATCCAGCTAGCACGCCAACAAGTGTAACAAAGACATATACTATCGCACCTGACGGACTTAGTGCTACACTTGATGGTGGTACAGAGATCATTCCCATCGAAAATGGCAAGATCACAATCACTGATCCAACAAACTCGAGTGATCCAAGCAGAAAAAGACTAAGCACGACGATCATTGACGGAACGACTGGCACTCCAAAAGCTTCAAGTGTGAGTGAAATTTCAAGTGACATAGTTGCACCTATAAAATCCCCACATGTGCAGTTTGCAAAAGATGGCGATAAAGACGGCATTCTAACTAGCAAGGAGAGTGGTTTTAGTCCTGATGGCGTAAAAACATCTATAAAGATAAAAATTCCAAACGATACAAGAGATGGTGATAAATTTGAGATAGATATCGCAGGAAGTGACGGCAAAACAGATAAGATTACTATTAAAATTTCTCAAGATACATCTGGTGTATATAGTGCGACAAGAGATGATGGCGTGCCTATTAGCGTAAATAATGGTACGATAGAGACCACCACAAGACTTTATGGACTTACTACAAATTTTACAACTACATTTACTGACAAAGCTGGCAACAAAGCAGCCCCAGTCACAGATAAGATAACTCTAGATAATAGTATAAAGGTGCAATTTGCAAGGGATAATGACGGTGACGGTTTGATAGATAGCATAACGACTCCTTCAGGCTCGCCGTCAACCCAAAGTGATCTTGATATTTACCTGCCTAACAATACAAAACCAGGAAGCAATATAAACGTCACGATATCAACTCCTACCATACCATCTGTTACAACAACTGTCAAATATACCATAAGCGATGATGGACTAACGGCTATACCAAGCGATGGCTCAGCACCACTTCCAATAGCTGGTGGTAAATTTAGCATACCAGGCGTTCCTATTTCTATGGATCATTCTACGCCGGTTAGAGCGACTATTTCAACACCTGGCGAGGCTACGACGACTGATGGTATCCGTGGTAGATTATTTGACTTTGGAATTTTAGAGTATATTGATGATGTAAAGCTTGCTACGCAGATAGACGGCGGAGTTATAAATATTGCAAAATACTTAAGAGCAGGGGATAATGAAAAAGTTATTCAGAAAAATAACTTCGATAATGAGAGCAAAACTATAAAAGAGTATAACATTTCGCTTACTAACGATGAGCAACCAAATATAGTCTTTGGTGTAGATCGTGCTCCTGGAACAAAACTTCGTTTGGCTCTTGAAGATGATCTTGGTAATGCTAAAATTTTACCAAACGGACAAAACTATATAGATCTAGTTGTAGGTGCAGACAAGCGTGTAAATATGGACTTTGAAGCGCTTGGGATAAAGCTAGATGAGAGATACTCAAATATTAGAGCGACTGTTTTAAAGAGTGATGAAACAAAAGATGATGATCTCTTGGTTCGAGTCGATCTTGATGCTACTCCAGATGCGATAGGCACACCAAACGCCACATCTAATGTCACTAGTGTAGACATTTCAGGCAGTATCGGAACCGACTCAAATGGCAACAACACTCTTAATAAAAATACCATAAATAAAGTTGATCTTTATGATTTGCTAAATTCTGTTCACAAAAGCTCGTCTCTTGATAATACACACACTTATTCTGAAAATTTTGCCCTATCATCTAATAGCACTGGAGCAAATTTTATGATAAAAAATTCTGACGCTGCAGGAAACGTCTCTATTAGCACAGTAACATTTATTGGTAATAGTGGCCTTGATGCTGATATGTGGTTTTACAACTACGTAGATCCGTCATGGAGAGCTAGAGTTGGTAACAATTCTGGTGTTTATAGCACGCAAGGTGGCAAGCCTATCTATAAAGACTATATGGAAATTTATTCTCCAAGCGCCTCTACTACCTATGATGTTGTGCAGTTTGCTTCAGGAAGACACTATAAGACCTTGTCTGATCAAGGAAATATGCATGCGGAGGACCTGGCTAGAGTTGGTAGACATGGAGATAGTGCCTTATATGATGCGTCTAATCCATATGCGCCAAAGAAATTTAGAAATGGTGTCGATACCGCTGCTGGCACAGGTGAGAATATAAGCTTTGTAAATGGAGTTTTAAAAGGTAGACCCGGCAACTATACCCTTGGTGAGTCAAATCCTGTTGGATCCGATCTTGTTATGAAGATGAATGGTTGGATATATGTAAGTGCACCTGGAATATATTCTGTAAGAGCAGCAGACTTGCATAACTATGCAGAGCTTACTATAAATGGAACGACACAAAAATTTGGAAGTGCGACTAATTATATAAATCCATCTACCGAAGCATCATATGGTAAAAATGGTCAGTGGTGGAGTAGGGATTTTACATTTGATAAAGCTGGTTTTTATAAACTTGATATGGAGTATATGGACGGAACTGGTGAGATGAACTTATCTTTATATATGCTTCCAAAAAGTGTAGCAAACACTTATGGCCCCCAAGATCCATATCCTTCATCTATGCTAGTTGGAGCACAAGGTAGCGGCACGCATCTTTTTAGTAATAATTATGTTGAAGCACTTATCCAAAATGGACATCTAAAAAAGATAGGGACTACAAATTCTTACGAACTAAGCGACACTAGCAAATATGGCGAGTCAAATTTTGGCGACCCAGTATACCTAAGACAAGAGGGCGATATAAAAGGTGGCAACCTAGATGATGCCTTTGTTTATAGCAAGGGTAGGGCGATAGATGGTAGAGGTGGAGTGGATACTCTAATAGTCGTTGATGATGTGGATTTTTCAAATTTAGATAACGTTAAAAAAATAAATAACTTTGAAAAGATCCAGCTAGGCAGTGCCGATCAAGCGGTATCTATAAAATTTAGCCCAGATGGTGTCTTTGATATTATTGATAGCAGAAACACAAGAGATGCAAGCAATAGTGCAGCTAGTGAGAGTGTAAATACAGTGTTAAAAGTCATAGGCGACAGCAAAGACCTAGTACAGCTCACACATGACTTTGTAAAAGCTACAAAAGCTGATGTTGCTACGCTAAATAGAAAACATAGTGTTGTCGGTGACATATACAACAAAGTAGATGTTACAAGTGAGGGTGACGCAGTCAATCAAGTCTATAAAGCGACATTTAATCGCCAAGAAACCATCAATGGAAATACAATAAACACAAGACACACTGTTTTTCTTGAGATCCAAGATGGTGTACAGGTCGATCTATTATAGAAATTTTTAATTTGTACATGTAGAGTAAAGCCCAAAATTTCTCTTGGGCTTTATAAATTTAGATAGCTTTTAGCATAACTTTCGTTAGCAACTCTGAAAATTTAGCTGGATTTTCTAGGCTCATGCCTTCATTTAACCTTGCCATATCAAGAAGTAAAGGCGCAATGTCATAAATCATAGCTTCATTCTTCTCTAGTTTTGCAAAAATTTCATGATCAGCGTTGATTTCCAAGATCGGCTTAACTTTTGGAGCGTTTGCACCTTGTCCCATTTGTTTTAGCATCTCTTGCATAGCGTAATCAGGATCGTTTTTATCATAGATAAGCACCGCAGCAGAGCTTGAGAGTCTTGAGCTAAGTTTTACGTCTTTAACTTCATCTTTTAAAATTTCTTTCATTTTAACAAGTGTGTTTGCGACTTTACTCTCATCTACCTTTTCATCGCTTTTTATCTCGTCATTGATATCAGCGTGAGAGATAGATTTTATAGGAGTTTTGTCAAATTCATTCACCATTGGCATAACGATCGTATCTATCTCTTCATCCATAATAAGAACCTCGATATCATTTTTCTTAAAGCTCTCAAGGAGTGGAGAATTTCTTAGCATGTTTTCGTTGTTACCACTGATATAATAGATCGACTTTTGATCATCTTTCATTGCCTCTTTGTACTCTTTTAGGCTAATTAAACCATCTCTTTTTGAGCTTTTAAATAGACAAAGATCTAAAATTTGCTCTTTTTCAGCACTAAATCCATAAAGACCTTCTTTTAAAACCTTACCAAATAGTTTGTAAAATTTTATGTATTTTTCACGATCGTTATCTTTTAGCTTTGCAAGCTCGCTTAAAATTTTCTTCACGCTTTGCTCTTTGACACTTCTCATGATCGCATTTTCTTGTAAAATTTCACGGCTCACATTTAATGGCAGATCCTCAACATCAATGATACCCTTGATAAATCTTAAATATGGCGGCAAGAGTTCTTTTGCATCATCTGTGATAAAAACTCTTTTTACATAAAGCTTTACGCCACTTTGATAATCGACTCTAAATAGATCAAATGGCTCAGAGCTTGGTACGTAAAATAGCGTCGAGTACTCGATCTTGCCTTCGGCCTTTGTGTGAATATAAAGGAGAGGATCGCTACTGTCGTGAGAAATTTGTTTATAAAAGTCGTTGTAATCTTGCTCTTTAAGGCTAGCTTTATTTAGCCTCCAAAGCGCATTTGCCTTGTTTATCTGCTCATTTTTAGTCTCATATGTGCCTTCCTTTTCGCCTTCTTTTGGAGCGACATAGCTTTGCTTATCCATAAATATAGGATAAGGAATGTGGTTTGAATACTTCTTGACTATCTCTTCAATACGCCAAGAATTTGCAAACTCATCATCGTTTAAATACAAAGTGATATCAGTGCCAAAGCTCTCTTTGCTAGTCTCTTCTATCTCGTAGTTTTTTGCATCAGATGTCCATTTGTAGGCCTTATCGCCAAGTGCTCTTTGGCTGATGACTTCGATCTTGTTTGCTACCATAAAGGCTGAGTAAAAGCCAACACCAAACTGACCTATTAACGAACTATCTTTTTTTGCATCGCCGCTTAAATTTTTCATAAAGCCTTTTGTGCCGCTTCTTGCTATTGTGCCCAAATTTGCGATAAGCTCATCTTTGTCCATACCAATGCCGTTATCACTAATAGTCAGTGTTTTGGCTTTTTCATCGATCTTAATATCAATTCTTGGAGTATAGTTTAATTTTTTGTACTTTTCGTCGGTCAAACAAAGGTAGTTTAGCTTGTCGAGCGCATCGTTTGAGTTTGAGATAAGCTCTCTTAAAAATATCTCTTTGTTTGAGTAAAGAGAGTGAATCATTAAATTTAGAAGGTCATTAACCTCGGTTTGAAATTCAAATTTATCTGCCATTTTTCTTTTCCTTGTTTTAAAATTTTGGCAGATTATAACACAAAGTGATAAAAATACTCTTAACATTGATAGTATCACTATCAAGTTTTTTACAAAAATTTTTATAGTTACAAAAGAGAATCTCTCTTTTACTTGCAAGGTGGTACACTGGTAAAGCATAAAATCAAACAAATAAAAGAAATTTATAGATAATAAAAATTTTAGAAAGCTAAAGTTTTAAAAGATATTTATTGTCTATTTTTATCTAAAACATTTTGCATATTTTCTCTTGTGACTTCTAACCAATTTTCTTTAGAGGTATCTACTAGATCAAGACAAAATATTCTAATATCTGCTTTTTTAAAGCTAAACTCCTTTACTTTCAAAGCGTCACTTCCAATGATTACGATAGGCTGAACCTTTAAATTTAGCTTTTCTACAAGCATTTTAGCTCCACCTTTAAAAGGTAAAAGCTTGTTAGTTTGCGATCTTGTTCCTTCTGGAAAAATCGCTAAAACACGACCGTTTTCAACTCTATCTTTAGCTTCTTTTAAAAGTTTTATTAAAGAGTGCTTGTTTTCACGTTCAACTGCTATCATCTTTGGTATGCTTAAAATTTTGCCTATTATAGGAATTTTGCCTATTTGTGCCTTTGCGATCCAACAAAGGTTTTTTGGATGAACCTCTTCTAGGACAATAATATCAAGCATGCTTTGATGATTTATGAGTAAGATATTGGCCTCATCTTTAAAATCACCAATTACTTCAAGCTTATAGCCACCAAAAAATCTTTGCGTTCTGCCCCAAAATTTTCTAATAGTTCTATTTTTGGAGTTAAAGAGCCACATAAAAAAAACCACCAAAATAACACTAAGAACGAATGTAATTGAAAAGAAAAGAGCTCTAATTTTTGACAAGATCATCCTTTTTTACCCAGCCAATTTTGCCGTCGGTAAATAAAATTTTCGAATAGTCGTTTTTTGTATCTAAAATTTCAACATTTTCATTTTTGCGAGATGTGTAGAAAATAGTCGAATTTTTAGTTGGCAAAATAGAAACACTAACATCTGGTTTCAAGATAGCTTTCCCGAAAGGATTATAGGTGTAAACCCCAAGCGCTATAAAAACAGCAGCTACAAAAAAGTAGCTAAATTTTCTGCGCCAAATAGCTAGCAATATAAAAATTACTACACAAGAGTAGATCGTAATATCTTTGTAGGTGCTAAATTCGCTTTGTTTTGGGTTAAGTCCGATTTGTGTACTTACTTCGTCATCTTCAACACTAACCGGCAAAGAAAAGCTTTCAAATTTGGCCTTTTTTAGGTTGTAGTAGTTGAAATCAAGCGATTTTTTATTTGGTTTAAAAACCGCAAAATAATATGCACTTTGTGAGTTGAAATCACCATTTATCGTATCTACGCCTTGCTTTAAGATTGTCTTATTTTCAATATTAAAAGCACTTAGATCTACGTTATTGCCATAAATTTCTACAACCATGATATTATTTATATCATCAAATTTTGTTGTTTTAAATTTTTTGACTTCAAGGTTGTCGGCTACGATATGGTTGTAATTCTCGTCGCTTCTAAGCTCTTTTAGCTTTGGTAAAAAGATATTTATATTTGAGTTTTGGTAGTTTTCGCCATTTCTTTTTAAATTTAGGCTAACTCTTAAAGTCTTGGCATCGATATTTGTCGCTTCTAGATAAAATGTACCTATATACTTATTTTCATCGCCTCTTACCCATTGAAAATTCTTCTTGTTTAGCCATTTTATGCTTGTTTCGTCAAGCTGTGTCTCAAACTCAAACTCAAGGTCGTTTTGCGTATCAGCTACAATCTCAATACTAAAAATTTCTCCTATAACGACATTTTTTGGAACATTTGTAGCTTTTAGAAGAAGTTCTTTAACTTTGATCTTATCGTAGATTTGATTATCAGGAACATTAATATCTGGCTCATTTGTTGGTACGATATTTCTCATCTGTTCCGGAGTGATGCGCTCTGGCTGTGGTGATACAAATTTTCTTGAAAAGTCTTGCTCTCTAGCTGGTTTTTGAGTTTTCGGCTTTGCGGCAGGACTATTTACAAATTTATCCTCCCTGGCTTCATCCATCATATCAAAAACACTAACTTCATCAGTGTTTACAGCAAATAAATTTATTATGAGCAGGGAGACAAAGAGGATCTTTTTTACCAAACTAGCCCTTTTAGCATTTTCATGCCATCATCTGTACCTAAAATTTTCTCACAAGCGCGCTCAGGATGGGGCATAAGACCAAATATTCTTTTGCTTTCATCGCAGATTCCAGCTATATTGTCGACTGAACCGTTTGGATTTATTTCGTTGCCTTTAGCATCGCAATATTTTAGCAGCACTTGCTCATTGTCATATAGGCTTTTTAGCGTATTTTCGTCAGTGTAGTAGTTTCCTTCTCCGTGGGCGATAGGTATATTCACTACTTCATTTTTGGTTAAATTTGCCAGGAATTTATTGTTATTTGAGATCACTTTTAGATGGTGATATTTTGAGACGAAATTTAAATTTTCATTTCTTCTCATAGCACCTTTTAAAAGCCCAAGCTCAAGAAGCATCTGAAAACCATTGCAAATTCCCAAGATATAGCCGCCTTTTTTCGCATGCTCTTTTACGGCCTGCATAGCTGGGCTAAATTTAGCTATCGCAGCTGTTCTTAGATAGTCGCCGTAGCTAAAACCACCAGGCAAAACGACTAGATCAGCCTCTATCTTATCCTCTTTGTGCCATATGATCTGTGTTTGGCAGCCAAGTAATTTAAATGCGTGAGCCGTATCTTCTTCACAGTTTGTGCCAGGAAAAAGTATGATCGCTACTTTCATAGCACGATCTCGTAGTCTTCGATGACAGTGTTAGCTAGAAGCTCTTCGCACATTACTTTTAGCTGCTCGTTTGCTTTGTTTTTATCGCTCTCGTCGATATCTAAAACGATTTGTTTGCCTATTCTGACATTTGACACACCACTAAATCCGAGAGAATTTAGAGCGTGCTCCACTGCTTTACCAGCAGGGTCAAGGACCCCACTTCTTAATGCTATATTTACAACAGCTTTCATCTTTGTCCTTACGATAAAATTCTTTTTAAAACTTCTTCATAAGCGACTTTTACGCTACCAAGGTCTTGTCTAAATCTATCTTTATCAAGCTTTTCATTTGTTGTTGCATCCCAAAATCTGCAGCTATCAGGGCTTATCTCATCAGCTAAGATAATGTTGCCATCTTTGTCAATACCAAATTCGACTTTAAAATCAACTAGTTTTAAATTTCTCTCTGCAAAGAATTTAAATAAGATAGAGTTAATCTCTCTTGCTGTGTGTCTTAGTGTTTGAAGATCTTTTTCACTCTTTACTAGACCCATGATGATGCAGTGCTCATCAGTCACCAAAGGATCGTGCAAATCGTCGTTTTTGTAGTAAAACTCTACAAGCGTGAAAGGTAAAACTGTACCTTCTTTTATGCCAAGTCTTTTGCTTAGTGAGCCAGTTGCGATATTTCTAACAACAACTTCCAGCGGTATGATCTCGCATTTTTTGACAACTTGCTCGGTATCGCTGATGGTCTCAACTAGATCAGTCACAATGCCTTTGCTCTCTAGTAGCTTAAAAAGCTGTGTAGAAATTTTATTATTTAAAGCGCCTTTGCCAGCTTCATTGCCTCTTTTTTGAGCATCAAATGCTGTTAGGTCGTCTTTAAACTCAGCCACAAGCAAATTTGGATCGTCTGTGGCATACATCTTTTTGCCTTTTCCTTCGTAAATAAGCTCTCTTTTTTGCATGATCTTCTCCTTGTGAAATTTATTGTTTTATTTTTAAAATTTTAATAGTATCAATTGCTGTTTTTAACTGAATGTCTTCATCAACTTTTTTTTGCGTGATTATCTTTTTATCGTCTTTTGCTTCAGTTTTATTGCCCTCGCTTGTAGAATTTATCTTATTTAGCTCGCTTTTTAGATGAGCTTTGAGCTCGCTCTCTTTTATACTAAATGCGCTATCGTCACTTTGTGGTACTTTGCCTGGGTGTACTATCACATCAGGTGTTACTCCTACGGCTTGGATAGTTCTTCCACTTGGTAGATAGTATCTTGCAATGGTTAGCCTTAAAGCTTCCGTATCGTCTATTGGAAGTATTACTTGAACGCTTCCTTTACCAAATGTATTTTCGCCAATTACCACTGCACGTTTATGGTCTTGAAGTGAACCACTTACAATCTCACTAGCACTAGCACTTCCTCCATTAACTAGCACTGCAAGTGGTAATTTTGAAAGAGTCTTGCTTGCACTTGCTTTGTATTCTACGTTTTCAGACTCATCGCGACCTTTTTGAGAAACGATAACGCCATTATCTACAAAGATATCTACTAGATCAACAGCTTGATTTAAAAGTCCGCCAGGATTGTTTCTAAGATCAAGTATGACGCCACTTACTTTTGGATATTCTTTGATGGCTTCTTTTACTTTTGAAACGACGTTTTTATCAAAATTTGTAACACGAACGTAAAGAATATTGTCGTTTTCTATCATTTTTGCATAAACAGACTCAACCTTTATGAGATCTCTTATGATTTTTACGTCAAACGGCTTTTGTTCGCCTTTTCGCAAAATAGTAATAGTTATCGGAGTTTTTGGCTTTCCGCGCATTTTATTTACGGCTTCGTCTATCGTTGTGCCGATCGTTGAGTTGCCGTCTATCCTTAAAATAATATCGCCTGATTTTATGCCTGCTTTATCGGCTGGAGTATCTTCTATTGGTGAGATAACGGTTAGTGCACTATCTTTCATGCCAACAGTTATGCCAAGTCCACCAAACTCTCCACTTGTTTGCACTTGCATATCTTTATAAGCTTTTTCATTTAAAAAGCTTGAGTGAGCATCTAAATTTTGCATTAAACCAGCTATGGCTTTGTCTATTATCTCTTTAAATTTGATGTCATCTACGTAATATTTTTCAACTGTCGAAATCGTTTTTGTAAGCTTTGAAAGTGCCTCAAGTTTTGCACTTGCTTCATCTTCAGTTTTAGCAAAAAGTGCATTTACCGCCACACTTGATATGAGTAGGGCAGATGTGATTCTTAGTGCGAAAGATCTACTAAATTTATTCAAAATTTCTCCTATGATTTTTGGTTCAATTTTATTAGCTTTTGGCTAAAAAAAGCATAAATTTGAGCTCGTATTTTTGCCTTTTTTGTTTGTTTGTAACACAAATTTATAATGGTAAATTTTAGCAATTAAATATACTAAGTGATAAATATTATATTAATACTTGACAATATAAGACTAAAGTTATATAATACTATTCATATAAAATAATTCAAGGAGATTTGAATGGCTGACATAACAGAAAATCTAACAGCTCAGATGCAGGAAACTCTTGAAAAAGGCGTTAGCCTGGCGATTTTTTCTAAAAATCCACAAGTTGTCCCACTTCACATTTTTTGGGCTTTGATTGCAGATAGTAACTCTATTTTAAATCAAGTATTTAATAAAATGAATATAAGCAAAGACGCTGTCGAGCTTGAAGTAAAAAGTAAAGTTTCATCACTTCCAAGTAGCTCAAACGTCACTAAAGATAACGTTTCAGTTTCAAGAGAGCTTATAAATTCACTTGAAAACGCAAAAGCCTTAATGGTAAGCATGGGTGATAGTTATATCGCTGTTGATACATGGATCATCTCGGCTCTTGACCTTGGTGATATCAAGCAAATTTTGAGTAAATTTTGCGATATTTTGGAGGTTAAAAAGAATCTTGAGAGCATAAGAGGCGGTAAAAAAATAGATAGCCAAACTGGCGATGATACGCTTGATAGTCTAGAAAAATTTGGTATTGACCTCACACAAAAAGCACTAAATAAAGAGCTTGATCCAGTTATCGGTCGTGATGAAGAGATCACTAGAATGATGCAAATTCTAATAAGAAAGAGTAAAAATAACCCTATATTATTAGGTGAGCCAGGTGTTGGTAAAACAGCTATCGTTGAGGGCTTAGCTCAAAAGATAGTGGCTCGTGATGTACCAACAAGTCTTGCAAATAAACGTGTCATCGCGCTTGACATGAGTGCAGTCGTAGCTGGTGCAAAATATAGAGGTGAGTTTGAAGATAGATTAAAAGCTATCATCGACGAGGTAAAAAAAGCTGGTAACATCATACTTTTTATAGATGAAATTCACACGATAGTTGGAGCAGGTGCGAGCGAGGGTGGAATGGACGCTGCAAATATCCTAAAACCAGCTCTTGCACGTGGTGAGCTTCACGCTGTTGGTGCTACGACATTAAAAGAGTATAGAAAATATTTTGAAAAAGATGCGGCACTTCAAAGACGCTTCCAACCAATAGACGTTAAAGAGCCAAGCGTTAATGAAGCTTTGCAAATTTTACGTGGTATAAAAGAGCGCCTAGAAGTTCACCATGGCATTACGATAACAGATAGTGCGCTAGTTGCCGCAGCAAGACTTAGTGACCGCTATATAGCAAACCGCTTCTTGCCAGATAAAGCGATAGACCTTATTGACGAAGCCGCAGCTGAGCTAAAAATGCAAATAGAAAGTGAGCCATACGAGCTTTCAAAGATAAAACGCGAGATCGTGACGCTTCAAGTAGAAAAAGAAGCTCTAAAGATGGAGGATGCGGATAAAAACAAAGAAAGACTTGGCGAGATCGAAAAAGAGATAGCTGATCTAAATGAGAAAAAGCTGGCACTTGATACAAAATTTGAAAATGAAAAAGATGTTTTTGGCGGAATTTCAAAAGCCACAAAAGAGATAGATAGCTTAAAATCACAAGCTGAAATAGCAAAAAGAAATGGCGATCTTCAAAAAGCTGCTGAGATAGAATACGGCAAAATAGCAGATGCCAAAAAGCATAAACATGAGCTTGAGGAAAAATGGGAAGGCATGAAAAAAGAGGGTGTGCTTCTTAAAAATCAAGTCGATGAAGAGCTTGTGGCTGAAATTTTGAGCAAATGGACTGGAATTTCAGTTAAGAAAATGCTAACAAGCGAAAAAGAAAAGTATCTGCATATCGAAGAGCATTTAAGAGAGAGTGTAGTCGGTCAAGATGACGCACTACACGCATTAGCACGTGCTGTTAAGAGAAATAAAGCAGGGTTAAACGAAGGTCAAAGGCCGATTGGTTCATTTTTATTTCTTGGGCCAACAGGCGTTGGTAAGACTCAGTCTGCTAAGGCTTTGGCTAAATTTTTATTTGACGACGAGAAGGCACTCATTCGTTTTGATATGAGCGAATATATGGAAAAACACAGCGTGAGTAGACTTCTTGGTGCACCTCCAGGATATGTTGGATATGACGAGGGCGGTCAGCTAACAGAGGCTGTTCGTAGACGACCTTACTCGGTCATACTTTTTGACGAAGTTGAAAAGGCGCACAAAGACGTATTTAACATACTTCTTGGCATACTTGATGATGGACGTGCGACTGACAATAAAGGTGTAACAGTTGATTTTAAAAACACTATCATCATTTTAACTTCAAATATCGCTTCAAGTTTTATAATGGAGCTAAAGGGTGAAGAGCGCGACGCTGCTGTTAAAAATGAGCTTAAGAATTACTTTAAACCAGAGTTTTTAAACCGTCTTGATGACACCATCATCTTTAATCCTTTAAATGAAGAGGGTCTAATCTCTATCGTTGAAATCATGTTTAAAGAGCTTGAAAAAACCCTTCATAACCGTGGTATCAAAGCAGTTTTGAGTGAGGAAGCCAAAAAATTTATTGCAAAAGCCGGATTTGACATAGTTTATGGTGCAAGACCACTAAGAAGGGCACTTTATGAGCTAGTTGAAGACAAGATAGCTGACATGATATTAAAAGATGAGCTTGAAACTGGCGACGAGATAGTTATCAACAGTGACGGTGAAAATATAGAGATCAATAAAAAATAATTTTACACTTACTTGGCAGGTTTAGGCCTGCCAAGGCTTAAATTTCAACAATAATTTCTTTACATTAAAATCAATAATAACATTAGTATAGGTAAGCACTCTAGTTCTAAAAATTTAAAGTGTTTATTGGCATAAATTTTTAATCTATACCAATAAGTTTAACTTTTTAAATTCCTAAAAATATAGCAAGACCAAAGTAAAATAGAGCCGATGAGATCGCAGCTGCTGGAAGCGTAATAAGCCAAGCAAGTATGATTGGTTTTACCATTTTCCAGTTTGCATTTTTATTTACGATGCCGATGCCTAAAACCGCACCTATTAGGATATGAGTCGAGCTAACTGGTATGCCAAGCTTTGTAGCTAGAAGTATGACAATACTTGAGGCAAGCTCTGCGCTAAAGCCGGTCGTAGGTAAAATTTCAGCTAGTTTTGAGCCAATGGTTGTGATAACCTCTTTGCCTAAAAACCAAAGTCCAACAACGAGCGAGATACCAAAAGTCACCATTGCGATGCTTGGTATTGGTGAGCTTTCGTTTATCGAGCCGGTTTTTAGTACATCAAGCACAGCAGCAAACGGTCCGACTGCGTTTGCGATGTCATTTGCACCGTGCGAAAAGGCAAAAGACGAGGCAGTAAAAATTTGGAACCAAGAAAAAATTCTATTTATACTTTTTTCGCTATCGTTTTTACTCATTACGTTGATGATGGCAAGACTAGCAAGGTAGGCTAGGGCACCTATGACAAATATAACCCAGATAGTTTGGATGATACTAAAGGCTAAATTTATGTGTTCTAAACCCCTAAAAAGCATCATAGACGAGATCACCATCGCAGCAAAACCAGCAATGATAGGTACGTGTTTTTTCATGGCTTTAAACGTATCGATCGCCTTTTCTCTATCTTTCATTATGCGGATTTTTGAGCGGTATTCGCTATATTCTGTCGTTTCTATCTCGTCTTCATCAATGATGGCAATTCTTGAAAGTGTAGCGATTTGCTCTTCAGCCGGCTTTGTTTTTAAGGCCTTTACAAAGCTTTCTTTGTATGCCTTTCTCTCGGCCTTTAGGGCTTTTAGATCCATTTTTAGTTCGTGTGTTGGATCTAAAATTTTTCTTTTTACATAGCCAAATATAATGTAAGACATCACACCACCAAGCAAAGGTGATATGACCCAGCTAACAGCGATCCTACCGATCTCACTCCATGAAACCATACTAAATGGGGCTGGATTTTTTATCATAAAACCCATTGCAAGTCCAGCGCCTACGATGCCACCTACAATAGAGTGTGTAGTAGATACTGGAAGTCCTTTTCTAGTCGCATAAAAGAGCCAAAGTCCAGAGCTAAGAAGGGCTGAAATCATGATGATGACAAATTTCATCGGATTTAAATCGATTGGAAATTTCACGATCTCATTTCTAATCGTATTTGTAACCTCAGAGCCAGCAAATATAGCGCCGCTAAGCTCAAAAATGGCAGCTATAACAAGGGCTTGTTTAAGGGTTAGTGTCTTTGCACCGACACTTGTACCAAAGCTATTTGCAACGTCGTTTCCGCCGATATTAAATGCCATAAATAGACCAAAAACACTAGCGATTAGAAACAAAAAGTAGTTATTTGTTGGGATGTATTGATAGCCCCAAACGAAAAATCCAACGCTACAAATCGCAAAAATAACGAATGCTAAGAAGTTATCTCGAAGCAATCAAGCCCCCTTGAGAGTTTTTAGCAAGATTATATCTTGAAAATTATTAAAGTTTTTAGAATTTTCTCACTTTAAATGATACTAAATTATCATATGTTAGAATTTATAAAAATTTTTAAGGATAAATTTTGGTTATAGCGATTGATCTTGGTTCAAACACCTTTCGTGTAGCGCTTGTAAAAATGGAGCAAAACATCTTTTATAACGAGCAAATTTATGAAAAAATAGTTGGAGCTGCAAGAGGTTTAAACGAAAGTGGCGAGATAGGCTTGGAGGCTAAACATAGGCTTTTTGAAGCGATAGCTGAGGCCAAAAGTAAATTTTACTTTGCCAAATTTAAATGCGTGGCAGTTGCTACTGAAGCTTTTAGAGTGGCGTCAAATAGCAAGGAAATTTTTAGCGAGATAAGAGAGAAATTTGGGATAAATTTTCACGTAATTGACGGTAGGGCTGAGGCAAAACTTACATTTTTGGGAGTTCAAAACGCCTTTAAAAGGCTTGGGATAAATGAGAAATTTAGTATAGTTGATATCGGTGGAGCAAGCTCAGAGATCGGTGAAGATGGAAATTTTAAGAGTTTTAAATTTGGCATTATCACATTTTTTGAAAAATTTAAAAGCCTCGAGCTACTTGAGCAAAATACAAAAATTTATGTGCAAGAGGCGAGGGCGTTTTTAGCTTCGCTACAAAATAATTTTATTGTTTTAACTTCTGGCGTGCCAACAAGTATCGCAGCCTTAAAACTAGGGCTTAACTACGAAAACTATGATGCCAAAAAGATAAATGGCTATGAGCTTAAAATGAGCGACTTTGATCACTTTATAGGCGAGCTTTTGAGACTAGATGAGGCTGTAGCAAATGTAGCGGTCGGCAAGGATAGGAAATTTCCACTTATCGCTGGGGCACTGCTTTTAAAAGAGCTACTAAGCGGGCAAAATGCGAAATTTATAGTTATCGACGATGGGCTTCGAGAGGGCGTCGGGGCGGCTTATCTGCAAGGTACCTTTCAAGAAATTATCACAAATTTTTAGTTATTATTTCAAAAATTTAAAGGAGATAAAATGAGCATAAGAGAGCAAATTTTAGCTGATATAAAAGAGGCTATGAAGGCAAAAGATGAGTTTAAAAGAGATACGCTAAATGCAGCACTTAAACAGGTTGAAGTTGATCAAAGGATTGAGATGACTGACGATGTAGTTCTGCCACTACTTCAAAAAGAGATCAAAAAGAGAGCTGACTCTGTAGAGCTTTATTTAAAAGGCGAGAGAGGGGATCTAGCTAAAAAAGAGCAGGGCGAGATTGAGCTAATTAAGGCATATCTGCCAGCACAACTAAGCGATGAGGAGCTAAAGGCAAAGATCGAGGCTATTATCCAAAAAACTGGTAAAAACCTTGGTGCTGTGATGAAAATGGCAAAAGATGAGATCGGAGCAAGTGCTGAGGCAAAACGTATAAGCATGATCGCAAAAGAGCTTTTGTCTTAATTTATATTTTAAATTCTAACTGCAAAAATTTTGAAAACTTATATTATAAAAATAAGTTTTCAAATCAATTTCTGATCTGATTTGTATATTCTAAAATGTAATATCGAAACAAATATATTTTAAAAGGTAAAGTACAAGCTATTTTATATATTTTGTATTGAAAACTGTAATTTTCAAATTAATATTTTAAAATCTTTATTCTGCTCTTCTGAAAGTTTTAAATGACTAAATATAGGCATTTTCGTGTTTTATCTTTTGTATAATTTTAATTTATCCATCAAATTTGTCGTAAAAATATTTGTAAGAAAATGAGTTAAATTTTATACTTTTTGAAAATTGTAAAATTTGTATTTATCTTATACATAACTTAAATTTTGATCTACCCTATTGTGTAATTTTTGGACATAAAGATCTGCCGTCCATTCAGATAGCGTGACCTCTCAGCCTTCAAATTTAGTGTTAAATTTGCCGTCTTTGCTGCACGCGTTTGCCTTGTAGTCCCAAGCCGAGCTCATAAATTTATCTATTAAATTTGCCAGCCATGGCTTTATAGATATTTAGCTCATCTTGTAAGAGTGTGTATTTTGCCTTTAGTAGCCCTATTTTGGCTTCTAGTTCGCTATTTTTAGCCTCCAAAAACTGCTTTAGCTCGACCTTGCCGTAGGAGTATTTTAGCTCGTAAATTTTTGAAATTTCCTCGTAGTTTTTTATCTGCTCTTGGTAATTAGCAAGTAGCGCCTCGTCGTTTAGGTAACCTTTGTAAAATGCGTCTATCTCGTTTAGTGCGCTATTTAGAGTGCTTATGTAGTTTAGCTTTGCAAGCTCGAAATTTGCCTCGCTTATTTTTAAATTTGACTTTAGCTTGTGGTAGTTTAAAAATGGCAAATTTAAAGCGACGTTTCCATTAAGAAATTTAAGATTAAAAGCTTCGTCTTTTTTGTCAGTGCTACTTTTGAGGCTGGCTCCTAGCGTGATGCTTGGATAAAACTCTTTTTGACTCGCCTTGTAGTTTAAGATACCCTCCTCTATGCGGTAAATGGCCGCTCTTAGATCAGGCCGGTTTGCTATGGCGCTTGTTGGCACTTTTAGATCAACACCAACTCTTTTTACCGGACTTAGCGTGAGGTCTTTAAATTTAAGCTCAAATTCTGGCCTCTCATTTAGCAAAGTCCTAAGCGTTTTTTTAGCGCTTACAAGCTCTTTTTTGGCGCTTTCTATCTTATTTTGAGCGCTTAAGAGCTGTGAGTTTATCTGTTTTAGACTTAGCGCCTCCTCTTTGCCAAGCTCAAATTTAAGCCCAATTATCTTATTTAGCTCATTATAAATTTCTAAAATTTGCTCATAAGTTTTTATGCTCTCGTTTAGATATAATATCTGAAAATAGGCGTCTGAGACAGAATTTATCACACTTAGCTTGCTAGCTTCTAGGTCAAATTTAGTAGCCTCTGCTTCAAACATCGCTACGTCTTTGCTATTTGCTAGCTTTTGCCAAAGATCAAGCTCGTAGCTTAGCCCTATGCTTGAGCCAAAACTTCTACTAGAAGCGCCGCCCTCTTTTATGTTTTTGCTACTTCCAGCCTCAAAACCAGCGTTAAAGCTCGGGATGAGATTTGCCTGCAAAACGCCAGCTTGAGCGAGTGCTTTATTTACATTTATCGCGGCTTTTGCTAGGTCGGCGTTGTTTTTAAGTGCAAGCTCTACAAGCTCATCAAGATAGCTTTGCTGATACTCTTTCCACCAAGAAGTGTTTAAATTTAGCTCGCTATTGGCGTTATCTTCAAGTAAAATTTGCTTGTAGTTTTCATCTATATTTTTAACAGCGCAGCCGCTTAAAACGAGCACTAAAGCTAGGCTTAGAAATTTCATATTACTCCCTTGAAAGCGCATCTATTGGATTTAGTTTTGAGGCATTTTTGGCAGGCATGTAGCCAAAAATGATGCCAATTGCCATCGATGTGACAAGTGCAAGCACGATCGAGCCGTTTGAAAAGATCATGCTAAAACCATCTAAAAAGTTGTTAAAGATGTAGCCAATAGCGTAGGAAAATCCTATACCGATGGCTCCGCCGATAAGGCAAAGTAGCACTGCCTCTATCAAAAACTGCTGCAAGATATTGCTCTGTCTGGCTCCGATCGCCATTTTTATGCCGATCTCTTTGGTACGCTCGGTGACTGAGACTAGCATGATGTTCATGACGCCTATGCCGCCAACTACGAGCGAGACGACGGCTATGCTTGATATGAGAAGGCGCATTGTGGAGATGGTCTCTTCGATGGTTTGCTTGATACTATCTGAGTTTCTTGTAAAAAAGTCTTTTTTGCCGTGTTTGATCTCCAAAAGCTCGCTTAGGCTCTTCTCGGCGATTTGCGCATTGACGCCCTCGTTTACTTTGACGGTGATCGAGCTTATAAATTTATCCCCTGTGACCTTGTTGATGACGGTCGTGTATGGGGCGTAAATTTTAAGCGTGCTGGCGTCGCCCATCTTAAAATCATCTTTTTGCAAAACGCCGATAATGCGGAGCGGCTTTTTGTTAAAAAGTATGATCTTTCCGATAGGATTTTCATTTTCAAATAGGCTATTTTTGGTATTTTGATCGATTAAGGTGACTGAAGCGGAGTTTAAAACCTCGTCATCATCATAAATTCTGCCATCCTCTAGCTTTAGCCCGTTTACATCAAGGCTGCCAGTGCCCCCACCTCTTAGGCTAGCACTTAGTGAGGTATTTTCGTATGTTAGAGTGCCAGAGGTGTTTGTATTTGGCGTGACGGAGTCTAAAAAGGACTGCTTGGAAAGCATTGTGGCGTCGCTAATTGAAAGGGTTTTGATCTTGCCTGAGCGCATATCGCCAAAGCCTTTGCCAGGCATAATGTCGATCGTGTTTGTGCCGATCTTTCTGATGCCAGCTAAAATTTGCTCCTGTGAGCCTTTGCCAAGAGCTACGACGCTAATGACTGCCGTGATGCCAATGATAATACCAAGCATCGTTAAAAGCGATCTTAATTTATGAGCTAGCATCGCGCTTACCGACATTTTAAAGCTCTCTATGAGCTGATCTTTATAGTAGGTAAATTTACTTTTTTCTGGCTGGCTCTGCTTGGCTGCCTCGTAAATTTCGCTATTTTTGACATTGTCGCTTACGATGTTGCCATCTTTTATCTCTATCACCCTACTCGCGTACTCTGCGATCTTTGGATCGTGCGTGACGATGATGATGGTGTGGCCTTTTTTGTAAAGATCAACTAAAATTTTCATCACTCTTAGCCCACTTTTGCTATCAAGAGCGCCAGTTGGCTCGTCTGCTAGGATGATCTCGCCGCCATTCATCAGCGCCCTTGCTATGGAGACCCTTTGCTGCTGTCCGCCAGAGAGCTTGTTTGGTAAATTTTTCGCTTTTTCGCTAAGGCCAAGTGAGTCTAAGATCTCCATCCCCCTTTTCTCTCGCTCGCTCTTGTTTGCACCTGCGTAGATGCTTGGGAGGGCTACGTTTTCAAGGGCATTCATCGTGCTAAGTAGGTTGTATCTTTGAAATATAAAGCCAAATTTATCTCGTCTAAGCTTGGCAAGCGAGTCGCTATCAAATTTAGATATATCTTTGCCGTCCAGTAGATATTCGCCACCACTTGGGCTGTCTAAGCAGCCAAGGATGTTCATAAGGGTTGATTTGCCAGAGCCAGACTGGCCGATGATAGCTATAAACTCGCCCTTTTTTATCTCTAAATTTATGCCGTGCAGGATCTCTAGCTCATTGTCGCCGAGCTTAAAGCTTTTGGTGATATTTTTTAGACTTATCACTTAAAACTTCTTATGTTCTTTTGCGATCATCTTGGCGATCTCGCTTGATGAGCCTTGAGATGTGATGATCTCATCGCCCTCGTTTATGCCGCTAATGATCTGTGTATCAAGGTTGTCTTTTATGCCGGTTTTAACCTCGGTTTTTACAGCCTTGCCATCTTTTAGTAGATATACGTAAGAATTTCCTTTTTCATCTTTTTTGATACCAACGCTTGGCGCGATGATGGCGTCCTCGACGTTTGCTATTAAAAGCTCATTTTGCGTGGTCATGCCTATTCTTAAAATTCCATCTTTGTTATCAACTATACTTTGGGCGTAATAATAGACCGCCGAGCTGCTACTTGAGCTGTTAGAAACTGAGGACTTGGTGCTTGATGAGCTGGAGTAGCTGCCGTCACTTAGCGTGGTAAGCCCCGGGTCGATCGAGCTAACAGTAGTTTGAAATTTCTTTGTTGGCTCAGAAAGTATCGAGTACTCAACTGGCGTGCCGACTTTGATTTTGGTGATGTCGCCCTCGGCGATTTGCATCTTCATCTTGACACGGCTAAGATCGGCGATATTTACGATAGTTGGTGTAGTTTGGTTGGCATTTACAGTCTGACCCTCCTCTACTTGCACGCTTACTACAACACCGTCTCTTGGTGCGGTGATCTTTGTGTAGCCTAAATTTATTCTAGCGGTACTTAGCTCGATATTTGTCTGCTTGATCTGAGCTTCTAGCTCCTTTATCTTGGCACTGTTTGAGCTAAAAGTGTTTTTCGCACTTTCAAATTCTTGCTTTGAAGTGGCATTTTTGGCAAAAAGTGCCTTTTCTCTATCAAACTGCGTTTTTGCAATATTTAAAGCCACTTTTGCACTTTCAAGCTGAGCTTTGTAGATAGCAAGCTGTGCTTCTTTATTGTCAATGCTATTTTGCTGGGTAGAGCTATCGATACTTGCGATCATATCGCCCTTTTTTACCTGATCTCCAAGCTTAACGTATAGCTTTTTTATCTGACCGCTTACCTGTGCGCCCACATCAACTAGCTCGGTAGCAAAAATTTCTCCAGTGGCATCGACCTTTTTGCTAAATGATCCCCTTTTTGCCTTTTTGGTGATAAACTCCACCTTTTCGTCTTTTACCTTAAAAAATTTATCGTAGATAAAATATCCACCGACGCCTAAAATAAGCAGGATTATTAAAATTTTAGATTTTTTCATCGCTTCTCTTTGTAAAAAATTGGCAAATTCTACTTCACAATAGTAAACATCTACTATGCTTCCTCTTTTGCCATGCCAGCCTCTATCAAAAACCTACTTGGTTGGTAGGTCACCTTCTTTATCTTGTCGTATTTTGCGTAGCTTAGATATAGCTCGTCTTTTGCCCTAGTTACTGCTACGTAAAAGAGTCGCCTCTCTTCTTCTAGGCTGCCGCCCATGCTCATTAGCTTTAAATTTGGAAAGCGGTTTTGTGCGAGATCGACTATGAAAACTTGGTCAAACTCAAGCCCCTTGCTCGCATGCACGCTGAGCAAACTAACGCCCTGCCCTTCGCTCATCTCGTTGCTTCCAAGGGCTAAGAAGTTGTAAAATTTACTGATATCTTGATATTTTTTAGCTAGCTCGCTTAGCACCACGCTCTTTGCTATTATGCGCTCTTTGACCTCTTCTTTGAGCGCAAGATCGACGTTGCCGTTTTTTAGAGTTGCCCTTTTTGTGCTGAGATTTTCAACGATTAGAGAGTAAATTTTGCTAGTTTTTATCTCATTTATCATTGTGGCTGGCTTTGTGATATTTCTCATACCCTTTAAAAAGTTGTAAATTTCATATAAAAACTGCGCTCCGCTCTCGCTTAGCTTTTGTAGTTTTAGCACAGGGTGGCCTAGAAATTTATCGCTAAAGCCAATCTTAGAAAACCTTGAAATCTCGGCAAATTCATCAAGGTCGTCAAAAAGGCCCAGCTGATAATTTCGCCTTTTATTTGATGAGATATTTACACTCTCGTCTGGATCAAGCATGCCTTTTATCAAATTTCCATGTCCAAGCTTAAGAAGCGCGTCAAAAATTTCTTTGCTAACTGCGCTACCAACGCCCTTTGCGTATTCGCAGATGTGGATAAATGCCATTATATCTTTTGGATTGACATAAATTCCCATGATGTCGATGAGTGCCTTGATCTCGCGGCTCTCAAAAAAGCTCACCCCACCCTTTCGCTTTGAACTGATACCTCGCTCTTTTAGCGCGACCTCGATGCCGTCCGCTGATGAGTTATTTCTAAAGATGATAGCAATATTTTCCCTATTAAACGGCGAAAACGAGATGATATCGGCGATATTTTGATACTGATCAAAAAGCTCGTTATAGACAAGTAGCCTTGGAGGCTTGAAATTTCCCTCTCGGCTAACTGTGAGGTGCTTTTCATAAAGCCTTGGATTGTTGTTTATGACCTTATTTGCGAGAGCTAGTATGCTTGAGCTTGAGCGGTAGTTTACATTTAAAGCGTAGATATTTGCGTTTGGGAAGCGATCTTTAAATGAGCCAATGATCTCGATATTTGCTCCGTTAAATGCGTAAATGCTTTGGTCAAAATCGCCCACGCAAAATAGGCTCTTTGTCTTAAATGCGTCTATGAGGCTGCCTTGAAGAGTATTTGTGTCTTGATACTCATCGATCAAAATTTCATCATAAGCTAAATTTGCCCCATTTTTTAGCTCATCGCGCATTTTTATAAGAAGATCGTTAAAGTCAGCGTAAGAAAATTTAGCCTTTTCAGCCTCAAACTCCTCTAAAACATCTTCATAAATTTCAGCATAAACGCCCTGCTCTTCACTCTTATCACTTATCCATTTGCCAAATGTTGTGCCTTGCTCGCTGTTTTGAAATAGCGAATAAAGGTCGTATAGATATGCCCCGCCATAAGGCTTGACGTCGCTTAAATGGTAAAATTTACGCCTCTCAACAAGACTTTTTAAAAGCGTCTTTAGCTCGCTTGGCTGCTTTAGCGTGACGCCTTTATCAAGGCTTTTTAAAAGTGAAAATGATACCGAGTGGAAGGTGCCTGCGGTGATTTTGGAGGTGATTTGTTTATCAAAATACCTATTTAAGCGCTCTATCATCTCGCTGGCTGCTTTGTTGGTGAAAGTTAGAAGCAAAATTTTCTCTGGTTTTACGCCTAAATTTAGTAAATGAGCGATGCGTGCGACGATGGTGCTAGTCTTGCCAGTACCAGCTGAAGCGATGATAAGATTGTGTCCAAATGGCGCAGTTGCGGCGGTGTATTGTTCTTTGTTTAACCTAGATAAGGGCATGTATTCCTCTTTTTTAAAAGGCCTAATTATAGCTACTTAAACTTTAACAGCTATAATCACGCAAATGAAAAAGCTTAAATTTCTAAAATTTCTTGCCCTATTTTTGGCTCTAATGGTCGCTATTTTTTTGATACTGGATCAAATTTACCCACTAAATTTAGATGCATTAAAAAAAGACGAGGCCAAAATTTTGCTTGACAAAAATGGAAACATTATAAATATGAAGCTTGGCAGCGATGGAATTTGGAGATTTCACGAGCAAAATTTTCCAAGCTCGCTAAAACAAAGCGTCGTTCTCTTTGAGGATAGATACTTTTACTACCATTTTGGGGTAAATTTTGCCTCCATTTTTAGAGCATTTTTCCACAACCTGAGAAGCGACAACCGTATAGGTGCGAGCACTATCACGATGCAAGTAGCCAGGATGCTTGAGCCAAGTGATCGAAGCTATAAAAATAAGATAAGAGAAATTTTTAGAGCATTTCAGCTTGAGTTTCACTTTAGCAAAGATGAAATTTTAAATTTTTATCTAAATTTAGCCCCATACGGCGGAAATATAGAGGGTGCAAAGGCGGCTAGCTTTTTTTATTTTGGAAAAGAGCTAAATGAGCTAAGCTACGCTCAGGCGGCACTTTTAAGTACGATACCTAAAAATCCAAATAAAAATAGACTTGACCGCGTCTCAAACATAAATGCTCTAAAAAACAGAGTCATAAAGATGCTTTATAAGGCAAATTTGATCGATCTTAGTGCGTTTAAAAGAGCACAGGCTGAGCCATTTAAAAATGTAAGGATAAGAGCCGTCGTAAACGCAGGCGACTACGCAAATGTTGCTTTTAAAAACCAAATTTCAAAGGCCAGTTTGGATCTAAATTTACAAAAAGATATGCTTAAAATTTTAAAAGATGCGATGTTTTTGCTAAAGGCCAAAAACGCAAACAACGCTGCAGCCGTGGTAATAGATAATAAAAAAATGAGTGTGGTAGCTTTTATAGGCTCACACGATGAGCACGCACGTGACGGTAAAAACTCAGCACTAAATATGAAACGAAATACCGGCAGCACTCTAAAGCCATTTATCTATTCACTTGCTCTTGATAGCGGGCTCATCACGCCAAACTCGCAGCTAATTGATACACAAATTTATGTAAATGAATATGTGCCAAAGAACTTTAATAACAACTTTTTAGGGCTTGTAAGCGCTAAGGATGCTCTAAATTTTAGTCTAAATATCCCAGTTATAAATTTAAACCTAAAACTAAAAGACAACTCACTTTATGAGCTACTTGAAAAGGTAAATTTGGTAGATGAAAGCAAGGAATACTATGGTGCTTCGATAACTCTTGGAAGTGCTGAGATGAGCCTGCTTGAGCTTGCACATCTATATACTATATATGCAAATGGTGGCGTTTTTATGCCACTTGAGTTTGCAGGCAAAAACTATAAAAATTTAGACAAAAACTTAACTCTTATTTCACCTCAAAGTGCCTACTTGACCGCTAAAATGATGAGCGAAGCCTCAAGGTCATATCTAAAAAATGCTTGGCAGTACGCACAAAACACGCCAAAAATAGCCTTTAAAACAGGTACAAGCGCAAGCTCGCGTGACCTTTATGCTATAGGTGTTGATGCAAACTACACGGTTGCTGTTTGGGTGGGGAATTTTAATGCTGATAAGACAGATAAGCTAACAGGGCTAAATGATGTTTCAAAGATGGTTTTTGACATGTTTAAGATCACAGCTCAAAGGCAAAATTTAGAGTTTATGGATGCCCCTACTGGCATAGTAAAGCTTCCAACTTGTCTTGATGTTTTTAGCTATGAGCAGTGTCAAAAAATGGCAGTTGATGAGAGGATAGAGGGCGTTGAGCTCGCAAATAAATGCGATAGTTTAAGAGGCGAAGAGCTTGAGTTTTTAGTTAAAAATGAGCTTTTAAATAAGGACGAAATACAAAAAAGTCCCTGTGTTGAAATTTTTAAAGATAAAAAGCCGGTTTTTGCCTATCCTTATGACAAAGAAGAGATAGTAACAGATGAAAATATTACCCAAGTTATGGTAAAATGCTACGCGTTCTTAGGTGATGAAATTTACCTAAAAATAGATGATTTAAATTTTACAAAGATAGAGAATGCAAGTGAGAAAAAGCTTGATATGACTCTTGGCGAGCATAGTCTAAAGTGTCTTGATGAGAATTCAAATCAAAGTGAAATAACAATAAAACTAAGGAGATAACATGCGTCAAAAAGTAGCACTTATGGCACTCCTGGGGGTGGTAAATTTATATGCTTTTAGCCTAAATGGTACTGCTGAGATAAAATCGCCCCTAAGTGTAGAATTTGGACTAGAAGATAAAGTAAGCAAAAATCTTGTTGAAACACTAAGCGATAAAAAGATCCTCTCATGCCAGCCAGCACTAAATGGCATAGTAAAATTTAGAGATCAAAGCTTGCTACTTTTTACAAAAGATATGCACGCTGGCATAGAGTATGACTGTAAGCTCGAAAATGGCAGCATGGCTAGATTTACCACAGAAGAGTTTAATCTATCAAATATAGAAAAACTAAGCGATAGTTCATATATACTTAAATTTAACGACGAAGTGGATATAAGCACTATAAAAACTATCGCAGTAAAAGGTGCAAATTTTAATGCAACTGAGCTAACTAGCACTAGCTTTGAGCTTAATCTTGATAAAAATATAAGCGAGCCCATTTTTGATCTAGGTGAGAATTTTGAGAGTAAATTCAAGGCCAAACTTGTAGGTGAGACGAGAGTAAAATTTACAAACGAAGCAAAAGAAGAGAATGTAAATATAAACGCCAAAGCTAAAAGCCTTGAGATACCTGAAATTTATCCGGTGAGCCTTGATAATGGTATCTTGGGATTTAGAATTTATCTAAAAAATTGGCTTGATGATGACATCAACCTAAAGAAATTTATAAACATAAAAGATGTGAAAAACTTTAGCATTAGTGATGTTACATATAATGGTAGCGATGAAGAGAACTCGGAGTTTAACGAGTATTATTACTACATTGATATTACAAGCGATGAGTTTAAGCCACAAAGCAAATATCAAATCACTATTAAACCTGGATTTGGTGATGATAGAAATGTCGTAAGAGAGGCAAGAAACTACGAAGTAACAGCAAGTAATTTTATGCCTTTTGCAAATTTTATAAACAATGAGCCATACATATCAAGTGTCGGTGAGATCGGTATCAGAAGTGCAAATTTAGCCGAACTAAATGTAAGTGTTGAAAGGCTTGCTGAACAAAATTTTAGATTTTTTTTAAATTTTAACTACGATAGCGAAAATCTAAGTAGCTTTAGCACTCAAGTAGCACAAAAGAGCTATAAGCTTGATGGTGCTTTAAATGAGATCGCGCTTAACAAAATAAAACTTGACTTTGCAGGTGCAGGAGACGGCGTATATAAGATAAATTTAAACTACGGCAAAAACAAGAGCGTCTCAAAAGTGGTTTACTTAAGCGACATTGCCGTAAACGTCAAACTTGGCAAAGATGAAATTTTTGTCTTTGCAAACCGCCTTGGTGAAAATACAATGCTACCAAATGCAAATGTTAAAATTTATGGTGTAAAAAACGAGGAAATAGCTGTTGGTGCTACAAATGATGAGGGTGTATTTAAATTTAATAAAAAAGATATACACAAAATCGCATCATCAGTCGTGGTTTCACTTGGCAAAGAGCAAAATTTCTTAATCATACAAGAAAACGAAGCACTAAATGATGCTCAATTTATCAGTCAAAATCCAAGTGATACCATCGATGCCTATACGCATTTTGCGTCAAACATTATAAGGCCAAATGAGAGCTTGCAGGGGGCAATTTATCTAAGAGATAGAGATTTTAAACCGCTTAAAAGCATGCCAGTTAAGATCAAATTTATAGATCCACAAGGCAAAAGCAGTAGTGAAATTTCACAAAATACAAATGATGCTGGCATGATAAATTTCGAAAAAGAGATATTAAGTGATCTAAGCGGTAGATTTAACATGCAAGTTATTTACGCTAGCAAAGTGATATCAAGCGTACCATTTTATGTCGAGAGCTTTGTGCCAAATAGGATAAAAAATGAAATTGTCCTTGAGTCGGAAAAATTTTTCAAAAACGATCTTTTAAGGGCAAATCTAAGAAGCAACTACCTTTTTGGCGGTGCGGCTAGCGAGCTTGATGGAAATTTACAAGTAGACTTTTTTGATGATGAATACAAAAATAGTGAATACAAAGAGTATAAATTTAAAAACGATACGATAAAAGCAAGCTCATATCCAGGCTATGTTAGTGATTTTACACTTTCAAAAGATGGCAAATCAAGCCATATTGTAGACCTTAGTTTTAGTACTAAAAACGCACCTTCTATCATAAAAGGTGTCATAAATTTCAACGTAAATGACGATGGCAAGAACGTAAGCGAGGCAAAAAGCTTTACGCTTTATCCATATAAAGATATGGTCGGAATAGCCGCTAGTACGACTTTTGCTGAGCCAAACGAGGATGTAAAACTAAGAACAGTCGTACTTGAGATGTCAAGTCAAAAGGCTGTAAAGTCAAATTTAAAATTTGATATAAAACGTGTTTCATGGCAGTACCAAAGGGATGCAAATGGCTATATAAAATGGATACGAACACTAGAAGATATCGATAGTTTTTATAAAAGTAGCGGTGAGTTTGGGTATAAATTTACACAAAGCGGTTCATATGTGATCACTGCTACAAATTTAGTAAGTGGAGCAAGTACGAGCCTTGATATCGATGTTAGCGGCTATAACTATTCAACTCTTGCACCTACAAAAGAGCTTAGCAAGTCTCAGATCAAGCTAAACAAAAGCGTTTATAAAAGAGGCGATGAGCTAAGTGCGGACATCAGTTCAGCCATAAAAGAAGGTATCGCTCTTGTCGCGCTTGAAGATGCGGGTGTTAAGGCCTACAAGGTGGTTAAGATCAAAAATAATTCAGCAAATGTTAAATTTAAGCTCGACTTTGACTTTAACGGTCTTTATGTAAGTGCAAACATCTACCGCATGACTGATGCTGGATTAACTCCGTTTAGAACATATGGCAAAGTCTATGCAAATGGCGATAAGTCTTCAAGAAAGATTGACCTTAGTCTTGATGCGCCAAAAGTCGCAAAAAGCGATGAAAACATCAAAATTTCACTAAAAACAAAGCCAAAAGCATATGTAAATTTATTTATCACAGATGTTGGCGTACTTGACATCACTTCACAAAAGCCGGCTGATCCACTTAAATTTTTTGACAAAATTTTACCAGACGGTGTATTTGACTACGACATTTATAATAGACTCACAAATTACAAGGTCGAAGGTAAAATACTAAATTTTGGTGGTGACATGACGGCGATGGCCATGGAGGCCAAGATGGCAAAACATGCAAGCCCAGTCGATAGTAAAAATGTAAAAACTTTTGCAAATTTGATAAGCCTTCAAGCAGACGACAAGGGTGAAATTTTATACGAGTTTAAAACACCAAATGGTTTTAACTCGGCTGTCAGAGTGGACGTTGTGGCAAATAATGAAAGCGGTATGAACGCAGTAAGTAGCGAAATTCTTATAAAAGATGAAGTCATTATAAAACCAAGCGTTGTAGTTTATCTCTTAAAAGGTGATGAGCTAAATACAAATTTAAGGCTAATAAACACAACAAATGAGGATAAAAATTTAACTATAAATGTGGTTAGTAGTAAAAATTTAAACATCAAAACAAAAGAAAATGCAAATTTAAAGCCACTTGAAAACAAAGCCTTTACGTTTAAAATTTCAGCTCTTGAGGCTGGTGCGGCCGAGTATAATGTGACTATAAGCGACAAAAATAGCTCAAAAACTGTCCAAAGTTTACTTGACGTTGTCAACCCTTACACAATAAGCACCTACGCAAAAAGTAGTGTCTTTGACAAAGAGAGCATGATCTCACTTCCAAAAGGCTTTCATAATGTTGGCATAGATGCGTCAAGCTCTGTCTCAAGTGTGCTTTTGGCAGCTTCAAAAAATTTAGTTGAGTACCCTTACGGATGTGCAGAGCAAAGGAGCTCAAGACTGCTTGCACTTTTAAATTTAAAACCAAAAGACGAGCTTGAAAAAAATGATCAAAAGAGGTTTATCACTCATGGTATGAGTGAGCTTATCAAGATGCAAAAGCCAGATGGTAGCTTTGGCTACTGGAGCGATCTAGGTTACACAAACGCATTTGCAAATATCTTTACAACTGATGTATTGTTAGACCTTGAAGAGGCTGGATATGAGATAGGCAAAAGAGTAAAACAAAGTGCTGTAAATTCAATGGCAAAATATGTAAATAGCGACCTTGAAGCGCTCTACTCTCTATATGTAAGTGCTCGTGCAAATATGGCTGATAAGTCGCTGCTAAATAAAATTTACGATGACAAAGCCTACAATACAACCGCGCTTAATAAATATTTAATGGCAGCAGCTTTGAAACTAAGCGGACTAAATGACGAAGCAAAAGTAGCTCTAAAAGATATTAAAAAAGCTCAAGTGGCTGATTACAGCAAGGATTATTCTAGCTTTGGCTCAAAGATGAGAGATAATGCGTTTATCCTATATCTGCATGCAAAATATTTTGAGAAAAACGACTACTCAGATGATCTTGCAAATTTCTTGATCACAAATTTAAATGAGCTAAGCTCAACACAGGAGCGTGCATTTACCCTTAGGGCGCTAAATGCTTACTTTGGCAAAGATAGTGGCGAGAAAAACAATAAATTTAAGCTTGCCTACAACGGTTCAAGTAAAGAATTTGACGGCCTTTTAAGTGTATCTTTTACAACAAAAGATGGAAATTTCACCATTACACCACTTGGCGAAAACAAGCTATATGCCACTATTTTAAGCTACGCTTACGTGCCGCTTGAGATCAAGCACAAAATAGAGCCAAAAGAGCTTGACATCTACCGAACATTCGTAGATGAAAAAGGCAAAGAGTTGGGTCTTGACAGCCTAAAAGTAAATGACGTCATCTACTCAAAAGTAGTAATAAATTCAAAAACAATGGTCAGAAATGGTGTTATAAACGAGATCGTAAGTAGCTGCTTTGAGCCGATAAATGAAAATTTAACTAATTTTACAAAGAGCCTAAAAAGTAGCTTGCAAGTAGAGTATAAAGGCATAAAAGATGACCGCGTGTTAAGCTTTTACACACTAAGTAGTGATCAAAAAGACGCCGTGCTTTACACACCTTATAGAGTAAGACTTGGTGGCAAATGCTCTCTTGGTGCAGTCACAACTGAAAATATGTACAACGAAAGACAAAACGACTACGACCTAGCTCAGCGAAGCTTTAACGTCAAATAGGCTATTTAAACTCAGGGGCGGTAAACGCCCCAAGCCCATATTTCCCACTTTTGCAAAGATTTTTTTAAACAAATTTTAGATAGTATTAAGCATTTTTTAAACGAAACTGAGGAGACAAAAGTGGCAGAATTTTACAATGCAAAAGAGATAGAAGACAAATTTTATAAAATTTGGGAAGAACGTGGATACTTTGAGATAGACGCAAACAAAGATATCCAAAAAGATGGACGTAAATTTTGCATTATGATGCCACCTCCAA